>CAZXEW010000039.1:0-43652 GCA_964640215.1 uncultured Gammaproteobacteria bacterium | reverse complement strand
CTTGGTACCATGTGGCCGGTACATGGGATGGCACAAGTATAAAAGTTTACATTAACGGTAAGCTAGAAACTACCATAATAGGATCGGGAGTAATATATCAAGACGCTCAATCACTCTATCTAGGTTATCACAACAACGCCGGTGCTGCCGGCTATTTCAAAGGCCGAATTGATGAAGTCAGAGCCTACTCTTTTGCCCAAACCCCGCAACAAATCCAATCTGACATGAATCCAACTACCTCCTCACCTACACCGAGCCCATCATCAGCTCCAGTAACTGTTCTATCCACCACGGTCTCCGAAGATCCGAATTTTACTACCAACATTAAAACTATCTCACCGTTTAGCCAGAATCCAACTGTCATCAGTTACACTTTTAGCAATTCAACTCTTGGGGTTAAAACTTTGTATGTTAAGTTTAAATATTCCTCAGGTCCAGATGAAACCTTCTCTGGCACGGTTGAACTAATTAACTACGCTCCGGATCAGGTGTTGATTAAATACAAATCCGGAACTACTACAACATCCAGGCAACAGACAATATCTAGGACTGCCTCTGCCAGTGTAATTAAAACAATATCAGGTGGCACTGTTGACGTAGTTAAAGTTCCTTCCGGCCAAGTCCAAACCGCGATCACAACTTATAAAGCTGATCCGAATGTCGAAATTGCACAGCCAAATTATATATTTCAAACTACTGCTTTAACTAATGACCCAGGACTTCATCATCTATGGGCACTTCCTAGAGTAAATGCTGCAAGTTCTGGGCAGAGCGCCTGGGATATTACAACTGGTAGCCCGGAGATAAAAGTAGCTATAGTTGATACCGGAATTGATACAACCCATCCAGATCTCGGTAATAGTTCGTCACCAGATTTATTTAACAACAAAGTTGTCGGAGGTTATAACATTGTTGATAACAATAACAAACCCCTAGATGGTCATGGTCATGGCACCCATGTGGCTGGAATAGTTGGGGCTATTGGAAACAATAGTTTGGGTGTGGTTGGGATTGCATACAACACCTCTTTACTCGCAGTGAAAGTTTTGGGTGATGATGGCTGGGGTGACGAAGTTGGAGTTGCTAGCGGTATTGAATGGGCCACGAATAACGGAGCAAAGGTTATTAATTTAAGCCTAGGGTGTAGTGACTGCAACCCACTTATTCTAAAAGATACCGTCGACAATGCTTGGCGTAAAGGGGTAGTTGTTGTAGCCGCTGCTGGGAATTTCAGTTCTTCAGAACCGTTCTATCCTGCTTCAATTGAGAGTGTCATTGCAGTAGGCGCAACTGATAGTCTGGATAATAAAGCCATATTTTCGAATTTTGGAAGCTATATTGATGTGACAGCTCCAGGAGTATCAATCATGTCCACCATGTATGGGGATTACAAAATGTTGAGCGGCACATCCATGGCATCGCCTTATGTTGCGGGTTTAGCGGCTCTAATCTGGGCAAAAGGAATCTGTAATACTAATTATTGTGTTAGGGAGCAAATAGAAAAAACTGCTAAAGATATTGGTTCACCGGGAAGAGATGATCAATTTGGTTGGGGCAGGATAAATGCTTATGCTGCCCTTTCATCGATATATGGCTGCTCACCTTCATCGACCAATACATTTACAAACGAAATGGTTCAATGGCGTGCGGTTCCTGCTAATAACGAGACTTATCATTATGGTTGGTCAGGTACAGACATTATTGGTATCTTTATTTATCCAGCCTCGACTATCAACATGGTATATAGTACACCGGGAGTCAAGTCAATGTCTCTAGTCATGACACATTTATTGTCCGGTATAAGTGAACCGGCAATCCAATGTATCGATTCTATAACCGTCAATAATCCTATCCCCGTACCCGCTTGCGGAGCAGTCTGTAACTCAGATGCAAATTGTCCACAAAGCTGCCCAAGATGCACTAATGCAGATGGTACATTTACCTGTCAAGCCCTTCCAACTCCCATACCTCCAACCCCAACCCCTCCTGATATTCCTACTGGAGTAGTTTCTGCCTGTAATGCTCAAGGTAATTCAATAACAGTTAATTGGAATCCATCAGCCAGGGCTACGTCATATTCTGTTTCGTTGAGTCCTCCGCTTGGATTAAGAATTGCTACGACATTTCAAACAACTACCCAAACAACAATAACATTACCAGTGGGTAGTACTGCTTACTCAATAGGAATAGCTGCGCAAAACTCAGCAGGAGTCAGCCAGACAGTAAAAGCTGGTCAAACTGTATGTCCCAAAGGGAATAGGGTTTTTATTACAAGTACAACATATAATGGTAATTTAGGTGGAACTGCTGGAGCTGATAACAAATGTCAAGCCCAAGCTGAATCTGTTGGCCAAGGCGGAACATGGAAAGCTTGGATAAGTACAGGAACATCAACTGCTAAAGATAAGCTAATACACAATACAAGTCCTTATATTTTGATAAATGGAACAAAAATAGCAGATAATTGGGTGGACCTTACTGACCAGACACTTGCTGCCCCAATAAATATAGACGAGCGAGGCAATACTGTTTCCGCAGCCGGAAATGTCTGGACAAATACATCTGATGATGGAAACTGGGATGTTGATGTGCCCGCATATACTTGTTCAGATTGGACGAGTGCAAGCGGGGCTGTGAGCAACCCTGGGTCAAGTAATGTCACGACAGTCTTTTGGTCATATGGTGCTGGATACCAAGATTGTTCCCAACTTAAACATCTCTACTGCTTTGAACAGTAATCAGTCAGTTCTAACTAGTTATCCAGGTGCGTAAAAAGTTGGTCTTGACATAGTACAAACTATTGTGGTATCTTTAAGGTAAGTTAATAGGAAGTTACAAGTAAACGTATTAAAGTACGTTTGCTTTTTGTCGTACTTGCCGCGTTTGACGCGGTCTGCCCATAAAGCCACGTCTGACGTGGTGGAGCCATCTACTTTATGCAAAATCTAATCGCAAATCGCATTAATGGTCGGGTCTATTGGGGTAAAAATGATCTTAAGTTTATGTCCGACGGCCTTAATGTTTCGGAGGATGTAAATTCGAAATTTCCCTCCAAAGGTTTTGTCAAATTGGGCGATAGATCTCCGAAACTGGATTTATTAAAAATTCAAAAAGATTCATACCAGCAATTTTTAGCCGAGGGGATTGGTGAAGTTATTCAAGAGGTCTCGCCGATCACTGATTTTACCGGTAAAAATTGGAAGCTGGAGTTTGGGGATTATTATTTTACCCAAGGCGTGATGACCCCGGAGCAATGTGTCCTTAAGGGAGTCAGTTTTGATGCTCCTCTCAAGGTGAAAGTGACTTTGACTAATCTCCAAACTAACGAGGTCTATAAACAAGACGCATTTCTTGGTGATATTCCCCAGATGACCGAGAAGGGTACCTTCATTATTAACGGCATTGAAAGAGTCATAATCAACCAAATCGTCCGCTCCCCGGGCGTATTTTTTTCCTCAAATGAAGATCCGATCACAGGTAAAACTCTCTACGGTGCAGAAATCCGACCAGCCCACGGGTCGTGGTTGGAGTTTTCGGTTTCCCGCTCGGATGTGATTACGGTTAAGATCGATCGGCGGCGAAAATTTGCGGCGACGACATTTCTGCGCGCGTTAGGATATTCACAGGAGGAGATTTTGGAGTTGTTTAAGAGCGTTGATGATAATCCTGACCATCAATATGTGGCGACCACACTAGCTAAGGATCTGACGAAAGATCAAAGTGAGGCGCTGATGGAAATTTTCCGAAAGATGCGGCCGGGAGATCCGGTGGTGTTGGATACGGCTAAATCGTTGATTGAAAATATGTTTTTTAATACTCGTCGATATAGTCTGACTCGGGTGGGTCGTTACAAGGCTAACAAAAGACTGGCTTTGGATATCCCAAATACTCCGGAAAATTGGGTGTTGACCAAAGAAGATATTGTGGCGGCGCTGAAATATTTGATTGGTCTGTCGAATGGTAATGGTCGAGTCGATGAGATTGATCATTTGGCGAATCGGCGGGTCCGTTCGGTCGGAGAGTTGGTGGCGGTCAACGCTTTTAGGGTTGGTTTGCAGCGGTTGGAGCGGGTGATTAAAGAGCGGATGTCACTGCTCTCAAGCGACATGGAGATTAGTGCTGCTGGTTTGGTCAATGCCAGGCCGGTCATCGCGGCGATCAATGAGTTTTTCCGCTCGTCGCAACTGTCACAGATTTTGGATCAGATCAACCCGTTGGCTGAGGTTGACCATTTGCGGCGTTTGTCAGTGATGGGAGCAGGTGGTATAGCCCGGGATCGAGCCAGTTTTTCGATTCGAGATGTCCACTACTCACAATATGGCCGGATCGATCCGGTCCGCTCCCCGGAGGGTCAGAACATCGGTTTGGTGACTTATCTGGCTTTGTTTGCCCGGATTAATGAATATGGCTTTTTGGAAGCGCCTTATAGAAAAGTGGTTCTGGAGGGGGGTCGACCGAAGGTGACTGAAGAGGTCATATACCTGACGGCTGATGATGAAGAGGATAAATATATCACTGAGGCAACGGTGGATATTGATGACAAAGGGTTCATTACTCAAAAAAGGGTGCCGGTTAGAATGGGTGGAGGATTTTTTGAGGCAGATTCTAAACTGGTGAGTTTAATCGATATCGTACCGCAGGAGATTATCGGAACTTCGGCTTCGCTGATCCCATTCTTGTCGCATGATGATGCTAACCGGGCGCTGATGGGTTCGCACATGCAGTGTCAGGCAGTGCCGCTACTTCAACCGACCGCTCCTCTTGTAGGAACTGGTATGGAGAGAGTGGTGGCAGATAATATTGCGCGAGTAGTCCGGGCGCCGTTTGCCGGAGAAGTTAGCTATGTTGATGGAAACAGGATTGAGCTGAGCGGCAAGGAAGGCAAAGTCGAATTTAAGATCAAACGGTTTATGAATTCTCCGTCGATGACTTGTTATTCGCAAAAGCCGCGGGTTAAGTTGGGTCAAAAAGTTAAAGAAGGCGATTTGTTGATTGAAGGTACGGCGACAGACCAGGGTGAATTGTCGCTGGGGCAGAATCTGACGATTGCTTACATGAGCTATGACGGTTTGGGTTATGAGGATGCGATTGTGATCTCAGACAGATTGGTTCGGGATGATGTGTTGACCTCGATCCATATTGAAGAGTACTCAACCGATGTGGTTGAGACTAAGCTTGGTCCGGATGAAATCACCTCGGATATTCCGAACGTGGCTGAAGAGAATTTGCGTAACCTAGACGAGCGGGGTATTGTTCGAATTGGGGCGGAGGTCGGACCGGGGGATATTTTGGTGGGTAAGGTCCAGCCAAAAGGTGAGACCGAGCTAACGGCTGAAGAAAGATTACTGCGGGCGATTTTTGGAGAAAAAGCGAAGGAGGTTCGGGATACCAGCTTGCGGATGCCGCACGGTGAGCGGGGAACTGTTATCGGAGTCCAGATTTTGTCGCGCGATGAGGGTGATGATTTGGAGGCCGGGACGCTAATGAGGATTAAGGTTAAAGTAGCCCAACTACGAAAAGTGACAGCCGGGGACAAATTGGCCGGCCGACACGGTAATAAAGGGGTTATTTCGCGAATTGTGCCTGAATATGACATGCCGCGGATGGAGGATGGGACGACAATTGATATTATTATCTCGCCGGTGACGATTTTGGGAAGAATGAATCTGGGACAATTGCTGGAGGCACATTTTGGTTGGGTAGCTTCGAAGTTGGGTTACAGCATAGCGGTGCCGGTATTTGAAAAAGTTGATGAGCGTATTTTGATTGATGAGTTTGCCAGAGCGGGGGTTCCGGTTTCGGGCAAGAGTCGGTTAATTGATGGGCGAAGTGGTGAATATTTTGCTCAAGATGTGACCGTGGGAAAAGCTTACTTTTTGAAGCTGATTCACATGGTCGAGGATAAGACCCACGCTCGCTCGACTGGTCCTTATTCACTCGTTACCCAACAGCCGCTCGGCGGAAAAGCTCAGATGGGGGGACAGCGACTCGGAGAGATGGAAGTTTGGGCGCTGGAAGCCTACGGAGCGGCCCATATTTTGCAGGAGATGTTGACGATCAAATCGGATGATGTGGTCGGTCGGGCCAAAGCCTTTGAGGCGATTGTCAAGGGAACGGAGATTCCACAGGCACTGGTGCCGGAGTCGTTTAAGGTGCTGGTGAAAGAGCTGCAGAGTTTGAATATTGCGGTCGATACGATTGGGGCGAAAATTGCTAAGGTCGAAGAAAAAGAAGAAACTGTCGAAGAAAAGACTAAAGTGACGGAGTTTGAGGCAGCTTTGGGAGTGAGTGCAGTTGGGATAACGGGTGAGTTGACAGCTGAAAACAGTCCGATGGAACTGCAGGACCCGGCCCAGGCGACTGGAGCGGGGGTTGAGGAAGAGCTATCAGCTGTCAGCTTACAGCCTTTAGCCGAAGAAGCCGACGAAGTTGTAACAGAAGCATCTGGAGAGGAAGAGAAAGAGAAAGAGAAAGAGAAAGAAGCAAAGTTAGAAGATATTGAACCACCAGCTGAAGAGTTGGAAGCGATTGAGAAAGGGGAGGAGAAGTAGCTGGCCGCTACCCGCTGACCGCAAACCGCTGAAATTGCTGGTTGTGAGCAAAGCTCTTCTGCGAATAAGCGGAAAGCAGTAAGCTGTAAGCAAATTAAACATGAATGATTTATTAGATTTTGAAGCATTAAAGGTGAGTATTGCCTCTCCGGAGCTGATTCGCTCCTGGAGTTTTGGTGAAGTGACAAAGCCGGAAACTATTAACTATCGAACTCTCAAAGCGGAGAAGGACGGACTGTTTAGCGAAAATATTTTTGGTCCGACTAAAGATTACGAATGTTACTGCGGTAAATACAAACGAATCCGCTACCGCGGGGTAATTTGTGATAAATGTGGAGTGGAAGTGACCCAGTCTAAAGTCCGACGGGAGCGAATGGGTCATATTAGCTTGGCTGCGCCGGTAGCCCACAACTGGTTTGTCAAAGGTGCTCCTTCAAAATTGTCATTGGTGCTTGATTTGACGATGAAAAATCTGGAGGCGGTGATCTATTTTGCCTCCTTTTTAGTGACTGAGGTGAATGTCGAAGGGCAAAAGGTAGCGATGGAGACGTTGGAAAAGGCCCGCGAAGTCAAAAAGGACGAGGTCAAGAAGGGTCTAGAGTCGAGAGTTCAGAGTTTAGAAGAGGCGTTGAAACCGATATTGAAGGATTTGAAATCTCGAATAAAAGATCAGGAAAAGTACGAGTTGGCGGCCAACGAAGAGCAGTTGAAGAATCGTCAAGAGATTGCCAAGATGAGGGAGGGTTTGAGTGTTGAACTATCGCAGATTGAGGAAATTTATCAGACTGTTGCTCAATTGGTCAAATCGGTCAGTCCGTTAAAACTGTTGTCGGAAGATGAGTATTATAAATTGGATGAGTATGGAGTTGGGGATTTTGTGGAGGTTGGAATGGGGGCGGAGGCACTGTTGAATGCCTTGAAAAAAATCGAAATTGATAAATTAGCCGCGGATTTGCGGGTTGAGGTTTCTAAGACGACCGGGCAAAGACATATTAAAGCTACCAAAAGACTGAGAATTGTCGAGGGTTTACGCGGATCGAAGATGGACCCGGCCTGGATGATTATGACAGTGCTGCCGGTGTTGCCGCCGGATCTTCGGCCGATGGTTCAGCTGCCGGGAGGCCGATTTGCGACCTCGGATTTGAACGATTTGTACCGAAGGGTGATAAATCGTAATAACCGATTGAAGAGATTGATCGATTTGGGGGCGCCGGAGATTATTTTACGCAATGAAAAACGGATGCTGCAGGAGGCGGTGGATTCGCTGATTGATGCTAATGTCCGAACTCAGCGGCGAACTGGCCATCAACTGCGCTCGCTCTCAGACATGTTGCGCGGGAAACAGGGTCGGTTTAGGCAGAATTTGCTAGGTAAGCGGGTTGATTATTCAGGCAGGTCAGTCATTATCGTTGGTCCGCAACTGAAACTAAACCAAGTTGGTTTGCCAAAAGAAATGGCGCTGGAGATGTTTAAGCCGTTTGTCTTAAGAGAAATCATGGTGCGGGGTTTAGCCTCAAATGTTAAGGGGGCCAAGAATATTTTAGAGCTGCGGCCGCCGGAAGTCTGGGATATTTTGGAACAGGTTAGCGAGAATCATCCAGTGTTGATCAACCGGGCTCCGACTCTGCATCGGTTGGGTATTCAGGCTTTTTATCCGGTGTTGATTGATGGTAATGCCGTGCGGATCCATCCGTGTATCTGTGCCGGATTCAACGCCGACTTTGATGGAGACCAGATGGCAGTGCATATTCCATTGTCAGAAAAGGCCCGGGCTGAAGCTAAGGCGTTAATGATGGCCAAAGAAAACTTGCTAAAGCCCTCAGATGGTTCCCCGATTAACGTACCGAACCGAGAGATGGCCTTGGGTTCATATTTTGTGACCTCGATTGATCCAAATTCGCCGGAAGTGGTCGAAAAATCGAAGGTTTATACTCAGGTTGAGGCTGTTTTAGCTTATCAAAGTGGTCAACTGCCGCTGCGCTTTATGATTAAGTGTCAAATTGGTGATCAGATTTTAGAGACGACGGTTGGGCGGATTCTATTTAATGAGCGGTTGCCCTTCGAGCTGCGTTTCTTAAACGAGACTATTAATGGAAAAGGTATCCTCAAGATCATGATGGAGGCGTTTAAACGATTTGACCGTGATCAGGTGGCTGAGTTGGTCGATTCGATCAAGGAAATCGGTTTTTGGGGTTCGACATACTCGGGGATGAGTTTGGCGATTACTGATAACAAAATTATTAGCGAGAAGAAAAAACTGATCGAGGGTGGAGATAAAGAAATAATCGAGATTGAAGATAACCTGAAGAAGGGGCTGATTACCAATGAGGAGCGAAGGGCATTGGCGCAGGAGGTCTGGACTAGAATTGGAGACGAGATTGTTAGTAAGACGTTTGCCACAATTGAGCCGGATAGCCCGATTCAGATCATTATTAACTCGGGTGGTGCTCGGGCCGGTAAGGCTCAGATTGCTCAGACCTCGGGGATGCGTGGATTTTCGGTTGACGCCACTGGAAAGATCGTCGAGCTGCCGACTAAATCCAACTATCGGGAAGGTTTGGGAGTGTTTGAGTACTTTACATCCTGTCGAGGAGCGCGTAAAGGTGTGGCTGATCGGGCTTTGAGGACGGCTGACGCTGGGTATTTGACCCGCCGTTTGGTTGATGTCGCCCACGATATGATTATTCGGATGTATGATTGTGGAACTGATCAGGGTTTGAATATTCGGATCCCGCGGGAGAATCCAAATGCGGTGACTTCGAGATTTTTGGGTCGAAAAGTCGCCCAAAAAGTAGTCGATCCGAAGACCAAAAAGGGAATAGTGGCGGAGGGTGGATTTATTCAAGAGGAAGAGATTGTTGAGCTAATAAATAGTGATATTGAGGAGATTACGATCCGTTCGGCTTTGACTTGTGATGCCCGGGTGGGGCTTTGTGCCGCTTGTTATGGGTTGGATTTGATTACTCGACAATCGGTCGAGATCGGGGTGCCGGTGGGGGTAATTGCTGCCCAGTCGATCGGGGAGCCGGGAACGCAGCTGACGATGAGGACTTTCCATACCGGAGGAGTAGTTGGAGCGGATATTACCCAAGGTCTGCCAAGAGTCGAAGAGTTAGTGGAGGCACGGACACCAAAGGTAGCCAGCCCGATTTCGGAAATTGCCGGAAAAGTGACGGTCGTCGAAAACGAAGATGGTAGCACAATGATTCGGGTGCGGACGACTTCCAAACCTCATGAAGAGCGTGAATACGCCATTCCACCATTTGCGGAGTTGTTGGTTGAGGACGAGCAGCTGATTTCGGCCGGTACTCAGATTTGTTCAGGATTTTTGGATATCAAAGAGGTGTTGAGGGTTAAAGGTTTGCGCGAGGCTCAAAGATACATTGTCGATGAGGTCCGCAAAGTTTATGAGGGTAATGGGGTGACCATCAATGAGAAGCATTTTGAAGTGATTGTGCGAAAAATGTCGGATAAAGTTCGAATCGAATCTCAGGGGGATACCGCGTTGCTGCCGGGCGAGATCGTGGATCGAAACCGCTTTAATGAAGAAAACACTCGAGTGTTGGTTGAGGGCGGAGAACCGGCGACAGCCGGAGTGGTGATCCTGGGTATTACCAGAGCGTCACTTCAGACGGAGAGTTTCTTGTCAGCGGCTTCGTTCCAGGAGACTACGACGGTTTTGTCAGAAGCGGCAGCTCAAGGTAAAGTCGACAATTTGATTGGACTTAAAGAAAACGTTATAATTGGCCGACTTATCCCAACCAGCTTCGAGAGAGCGATGGTGGAGCAATAAATAGCAAAGGATTAGTTAGCTAGGACTAACACGCCCCCCTACGGAGGTAGGACCTAGTTAACTGCATTTAGTTATTTTTCAACTAAGTCCTAAATTTATGCCGACAATGAGCACAGCTCTTGTTGTCAGAAAGAGACAGATTATTTAAGGTATGCCAACAATTAATCAATTAGTCCGAAAAGGACGCGACAAAAAATTTAAAAAGGTTCGGGTGACCGGTTTGAGACGATCGTATAATGCCCGGGATCGACGCTACATTACTAATTTTAGCCCTCATAAAAGGGGAGTGGTGACCTTGGTTAAAACGATGACGCCAAAAAAGCCGAATTCAGCTTTGCGAAAGGTGGCCAGAGTCCGGTTGTCCAATAAATCAGAGGTGACAGCCTACATTGGTGGTGAAGGACATGATCTGGCTGAACATGGAATCGTCTTGGTTAGAGGCGGCAAGGTCCGAGATTTGGTCGGGGTGAAGTACCACTTGGTTCGAGGGAAATTGGATTTGGCAGGTGTGCAGGGTCGTAAACAGGGTCGATCATTATACGGAACTAAAAGACCATCAAGAGGAGGAAAAGCCGCGGCGGCGTAGCCGAGGACTTAGTTAACAGGACTTAGGACCTAGTTAAAACAATTTAAGCAACTAAGTCCTAAATCCTAGGTCCTAACAACTAAATTTATGCGATCAGGAAATTTTAAAAAACGAGCATTACTACCGGACCCGATTTATAACTCGAGGATGGTGACCCGGTTTATTAACCGGGTGATGATGGATGGCAAAAAAAGCGTTGCTCAAAAACAAGTTTATCAAGCACTTGACCTGATTGAAAAGCAAGCCGGGAAGAGTCCGGTCAGTGTCTTTGATGCGGCGATTGCTAATGTGGCTCCCAAAATGGAAGTGCGGCCCCGCCGTGTCGGTGGAGCATCTTATCAGGTGCCGGTTGAAGTTAGAGGCAGCCGTCGGGAAGCTTTAGCAATTCGTTGGTTGATCGTGGCGGCTAATGCCCGTTCCAGCAAGGAATACAAAGGTTTTGGTAAAAAATTAGCCGCTGAATTGCTTGACGCCGCTAACGGCCAAGGCGCTGCTAACAAAAAACGCGAAGATGTCCAACGGCAAGCCGATGCCAATAGGGCATTCAGTCACTTTAGATGGTAAATTCGTATTTAATCTAGTCGAAAGTTAGATGGATCTTAGAAAAGATGGTATTTCAAAACCTTACGTAGCCTATAATGTGGAAGCTCAAGCATTAATTATACGCCAAGCCCAAATAAACGGATTGTTAACTAGGCGGATTGTCCGTTATACGCATGTAGATGAGGTAGAAGAATATGGTTTAGATTGGGTAATTTTTGCACCAGGACAAGTAAAAATACTTTCACACGATTGCAATCAGCTAGTGCTTGGTCAAATGAAGCGGATGGATAGCCTTTTCTTAATCCGTGGGACGGATGTTAGATCGGATTTTAATTTTGGGAGAAGAGAATTTCCGATCGCTGCTGCGTACATGTCTTATAAAGATGTGCCGCTAATTAGATTATATCGGTCTGTCGGGTTTAATGAAGACGAATTCCGCAAAAAATCTGGCATTTGGTTACCCTGGTAGGGAATAGGTATGGGAAAGAGGAATGATAGAATGGAAAAATGGGGACGGTCCTAGTCCTAGAAAGGATCGTTGGATCCACCTAATTTAGATACTTTTTTGTTTTTATTTTTATTTGCTTCCCTGAGATACTTTCTGATAGTGACAGTTGAAAAATGAGCGGAGCCGAATGTTGTCTCCTCCTTTTCGAATAACTTCTCGATACCGGACAGATCCTTTTGTAAGCCGCCATAAATAAACTGTGTGTATTGTTTGAGCGATTGCGGAGTTTCGCCAATTATCCTGGTTATGTCTTGATCAAGAAGGTTGGGTGGTTGAAGGCCGATGGTTTCTCGGAAACTGCTAAATGGGTACTGCGCCGGGTCTTGGCAGAGATTAGCTTTGACCGGATTGAGTGTGATGTATTGGTTGAGTTGTAAGAAGTAGGAATCGTTTTCGATCAAGATGCTTTTAAATCGGTTTTGGAATACTGGTCCTAGATGGCTGTATTTTTTGTTAAAATGCATGGCGTAACTGGTGGCAAGGGAAGATAAAATTTTCGAGATAGGGGTTTTGCGGGTTTGGATTGAGAGGTGAAAGTGATTTGGCATTAAACAGTAGGCGAAAATTGAATGGTCATATTTGTTTTTAAGACGAAGGAGTAGCAAGAGAAAGAATTTGTAATCGGTTTCGTCTATAAAAATCGGTTGTTTGTTTATGCCTCGGTTGAAGACATGATAGAAGGAATTTTGAAAAGCTAGTCTGGGGCCGCGAGGCATGTTAGGAATTATGCTCTAGTTAGATTGTCATGTCAAGCTTTTCTAGGACCGTCCCCCCTGTCTTTTACCTGTCCTATGTCCTTTGTTCGCTGCTAGGATTTAGTTAAAGCTGTTAGAATGAGGGAGGATGAATAGTTTTCGATGTTTGCATTGTCAAAGAAAGGTGTCGGAGGAGGCGGTAGGGACGAGGAATCGGAACCATTGCCCGAATTGTTTGTGGTCGAAACATGTCGATGAGAAAGTGGCTGGAGATAGGTTGTCGGAGTGTGGTGGGGGGATGGAGACGGTTGGGTTGACGTTTAAGCAAGAGGGGGTTGATAAAGATGGTCGGGCGGTTCAGGGCGAAATTATGCTGGTTCATAAATGCCAAAAATGCGCCAAAATCTCGATTAACCGAATAGCTGGTGATGACAGTCCGCAGGAGATACTGACAGTTTTTGAAAAAGGATTGAATTTGGAGTCTGCGGATTTATTTAACGATAGTGAGGTGTTCGTCTTAAAAGATAAGGATCGGGTAGTAGTGAGGAAGCAATTATTTGGTAAAAAAGGGTCGGTTGGATGACAGTTTTGTGCTTGGTGAGTTGACTTTTAAGCACGGATGGGCTAAGATGAGCTCGATTAGGACGGCCTTTTCGCCATCGGCGAGAGGCTTGTTTTCATATTGGAACTTAAAATATGGCTGATTTATTGACACAACAAAAGCTTAAAATGTGGAAGGGAAAACTCGTCAAACTCGAAAAAGAGTACGAGGATATTGTGATACGCCGATCGGAGGCGATGAAGGAAGGCGATTTGCGGGAGAATGCCGCTTTCCAGATGGCTGATGAAGATGCCGGGACTTATAATGTCCGGATGGATGAGGTGAAAAAGATTATTGCCAAGTTGGAAGAAGAGGATGAAGGGGGACGGAAAAAGAAAACTCATTAACGTCATCCTGGTAAGTTTACGCATCCAGGATCATACTAGATTCTGGAGTCGCCGGCTCCCCAGAATGACAGGGAAGATGATTCTATCCTAACAATTATGGCCACAACTACCAAAACTAATCGCGATTTTCCACTGGACCGGATCAGAAATATGGGGATTATTGCCCATATCGATGCGGGCAAAACGACCACTACTGAGCGGATTTTGTTTTACACCGGAAAAACCTACAAAATCGGTGATATTGATGAGGGAACGACCACGACTGATTGGATGGAGCAGGAGAAGGAGCGGGGAATCACCATCGTATCGGCGGCGATTACGACCTCTTGGGCTCCGACCAGCGGGCCATTTGCCGGACAAGAAACCCGGATTAACTTGATCGATACGCCGGGACACGTTGATTTTACGGTTGAGGTGGAGCGGTCACTCAGGGTACTGGATGGTGGGGTAATCGTGCTTGATAGCGCTTCGGGTGTGCAATCTCAAACCGAGACAGTTTGGCGACAGGCTGATAAATACGGTGTGCCTTTGATCGCTTTTTCCAACAAAATGGATGTGGTCGGAGCGGACTTTTTGGGCACGATTCAAAGCGCGCGAGACAGGCTTGGGGCCAATGCGTTGGCTTACAATTTGCCGATTGGGGCGGAGAATGATTTTAAAGGAATCGTTGATCTATTGACAAAAAAGGCGATAATCTGGCAGGGAGATGAGACTGGGGCCAAGTTTGTCGAGGAAGAGGTTCCCTCTGATATGGTAGATCTGGTTGAGGAACACCGCAACAAATTGATTGAAGAGATTGCCGGTACGGATGATGCGTTGATGGAGAAGTTTTTTGCCGGCGAGGAGATTGCAGTTGATGATCTCAAAAAGGGGCTGCGAAAAGCGGTTATTGCTAAAAAAATCGTACCGGTGATGGCTGGTTCGAGTTTGCGAAACAAGGGTGTGCAGCCGATGTTAGACGCGGTCATTGAGTATCTCCCCTCCCCTCAGGACATTCCAAATATCACTGGTTCTGATCCGATGTCGGGTGAGGAAAGAGTGTTTACTAATAAAAAAGATTCGCCGCTGGCCGCGCTAGCTTTTAAAATTCAGATTGATCCGCATGTTGGCCGGCTGACTTATGTCCGGGTTTATTCGGGGACTTTGAAAGCGGGTTCTTATATTTTCAATTCGACCAAAGGGGTGCGGGAGCGGGTCGGGCGGGTGCTGTTGATGCATGCCAATGACCGCGAGGAGATTGATGAGGCTTATGGCGGAGAGATCGTTGGAGTAGTTGGTTTGAAAGACACAGTCACCGGGAATTCGCTCTGCGACGAGAGCAATCCGATGCTGTTGGAGTCGATTACTTTTGCCGAACCGGTGATTTCGTTGGCGATTGAGCCTAAAACTAAGTCTGATCAGGAAAAATTGGGGATCGCGCTGCAGCGGTTGGCGGAGGAAGATCCGACTTTTCGGGTCAAATCAAATCCGGATACGGGACAGACGATAATTTCGGGGATGGGTGAGCTGCATTTGGAGATTATTGTCGACCGGATGAAGCGGGAATTTAAGGTCGAGGCTAATATCGGTGAGCCGCAGGTGGCTTATCGGGAGACGATTACTAAAGTGGCTAATGGTGAGGGTAAATATATTAAGCAATCTGGTGGACGGGGCAATTACGGGCATTGTTTGATTCGGATTGAACCACTACAGCGCGGGAGCGGCCGGGAGTTTGTGTCGGAGATTGTTGGTGGAGCGATTCCGCGTGAGTATATTCCGGCCATCGAAAAGGGAATTATCGAGCGTGAAGACACCGGGATTTTGGCTGGGTTTACAGTGACGGATATCAAAGTGGCGGTTTATGACGGTTCTTACCATGATGTTGACTCCAACGAGATGGCTTTTAAAATCGCCGGCTCGTTTGCGATCGTGGAGGCAGCTAAAAAGGCCGATATGATATTACTTGAGCCGATCATGAAGGTGGAGGTTTCAACTCCGGATGAGTTTATGGGAGATTTGATCGGAGATCTGTCGAGTAAACGGGCCCAAATTCAAGGAACTGAGAAGCGGGGCAATGCGACGATTATTATAGCCTTAGTGCCGCTGGCTGAGTTGGGTGGATATATTACGGCCATCAGATCAATGTCCCAAGGCCGGGCTAGTGCCTACATCGAGCCGTCTCACTACGAACCTGTCCCTCCTCAAATCACCGCCAAAGTGGTGGCTGCCTCCGGCTTCACCGGGCGAATGGAATCATAAATCCCAGAAGCCTCAATCCCTTGTCATCTGCCCCAAAAAAGCGTTCGCGCTGTTTCTCTTCATCCCGTCATTCCCGCGGAGGCGGGAATCTAGCGTTTGTCTCACGCTCACTCTCGTTTCGTCAACGCCGGCTCAGATTACCTGTTTCCCTGTCTTGGAGACGTCAGTTGACTACACTACGTTTTTTGAAACAGCCAACTTCGGGATTAAGGCTTCTATTGATATTGTTTGACTGAAGAGGTGTTAATTAATTATATCTGGAGTTTGAACTGATCTGATTCTCTTAACTAATTCAGTAGGGGTTCTGGCGAAGCCGTCGACTAGGATTCGACGTGTGTATTCGTTTGTTTCTTCCTCCATGAAAAAGATTTTCTTATTGAGCGCGGTAGCGAATCCGATCTTCATGGTGACGCTGTTGCCGATGTAGCCTCCAACATTCAACACGAAAATGGCATCTGCCTTGCGGACTTTATGGAAATGATTGTGGGTTAAGCCGAGTGCAGTAATGGTTTTTTCCTGCTCTGATAGCTTATCCCAATGGCTTAAGTTTGGAAGCGGAGGTTCGTATACTGTGATTGTGAGGCGGCGCAAATTTTTGGCAAAGAGCCGTTCTTGTTTTTTTGAATTTTGCTGAACAACAGAGTGTTACCGTATACACGGGTAGATTTTAACACTTCTAATTAGTTGACTCTTTGTACAGAATTCTGTAATATCCATTCATGATTAAAACTTTGCCGATTTCGCAGGTGAGAGCCAATTTGGCGACGTTGGTTGATAAAGCCCGGAAGCGGTTGGATGAGTATGTGATTACGGTCAATGGTGTGCCGGCGGCGGTGTTGATGTCGCATGATGAATACGAGTCGTGGAAGGAAACTAATGAGATCTTGGCGAACCCTGAGTTGATGAAGGCGATAAAAGAGGGTGAGGAGGAGATGGAAAAGGGGAATTATGTGATGGTCGAGGATTTGGAAAAAGAGCTTAAAGATTAGGCATGAGACGGAAATTTCAATACGAAGTTCGGGTATCTGTACCAGCCCAAAAACAATTTAAAATGTATTCCAAAGCCCATAAACGGGCGATCTTGGAGGTACTTAAAGAGTTAAGGGACGGTCCTTTTTTTGGTAAATCACTATCTCGTGAATTGAGCGGAAGATATACCCTGAGGGTGGAAGCTTATCGAATAATATACAAGGTTAATCTTAAGGATCGAGTGGTCAAAGTTCTGGCTTTTGATCATAGAGGTAGGGTATATAATTAATCTGATGATCGTGAAGAAAAAAGCCGGGTATTATGTGTTGTCCAAAGAAACGCGGCGGAATTTGGGTGGGCCCTATAAAACTCGGGATGAAGCTAAAGTGCGGCTGCGGCAAGTAGAATTCTTCAAACATCAAAAGAGTTAAGAAAAGTAATACCCCTTGCATATTGAGCGTAAGGTGTGGGATAATTAGATAAAGCTAACGCTGATTGTTTTTAGTGGCCTAAAAAGGTGACTATTGACAAAGCAGGCATAAAGCTGGTTTAATACGCAGAGTCTAAAACTTATAACCAACTAACTAATAACTGATTATGGCTGATGTAAAAAAGTTTGACAGATCAAAACCGCACGTTAATGTCGGAACCATGGGTCATGTTGACCATGGAAAGACGACTTTAACCTCGGCTATTACCAAAGTCTTGCATGATAAAGGGTTGGCTGATTTCCGAGCTTATGACCAGATCGACGGTGCTCCTGAGGAAAAAGCCCGCGGTATTACCATTAATATTTCCCACCAAGAATACGAAACTGAAAAACGTCACTACGCTCACATCGACATGCCTGGGCATGCTGATTACATCAAAAACATGATTACTGGCGCGGCTCAAACAGATGGCGCCATTTTAGTAGTGTCAGCTCCGGATGGTCCGATGCCTCAGACCCGCGAACACTTACTGTTGGCTCGACAGGTGGGTGTGCCGGCAATTGTGGTTTATTTGAACAAAACTGATATGGTTGATGATCCGGAGCTGTTGGATTTGGTTGAGGAAGAGGTTCGGGACTTGCTGAAGAAATATGAATATGATCCTCAATCCCCGATTATTCGTGGTTCAGCCAAAAAAGCGCTTGAGGGTGATCCGGAGGCTGTAAAATCTATCGAAGATTTGATGGACGCGGTTGATACATGGATTCCAACTCCGGTTCGCGAGACCGACAAACCTTTCTTGATGGCGGTTGAAGACGTTTTTTCGATCAAAGGTCGGGGAACTGTGGCGACTGGCCGAATTGAGCGGGGTGTGGTTAAAGTTAACGAGGAAGTTGAAATTGTTGGTATTCGCCCGACCAAAAAGAGCGTTGTGACTGGTATTGAGATGTTCCATAAATTACTTGACCAGGGGCAAGCAGGAGATAACGCCGGAATTCTACTTCGAGGAATTGAAAAGGATGATATTGAACGCGGACAAGTGCTGGCTAAACCTGGCACGATTACTCCCCACGCTGAATTTGAGGCTGAAATCTACGTTTTGAGCAAGGAAGAGGGTGGCCGACACACCCCGTTCTTTAAAGGTTACAGACCCCAATTTTATGTTAGAACAACTGATGTGACTGGTGAAGTTGAGCTGCCTGAGGGCGTTGAAATGGCGATGCCTGGAGACACTACTAAAATTACAGCTAAATTGATAACACCGGTGGCGATGGAAGATGGTCTAAGATTTGCGATCCGCGAAGGCGGCAAGACCGTTGGAGCCGGGGTTATTACTAAAGTAATTAAGTAAAGGATTAGGACTTAGGAGTTAGGACTTAGTTAAGAGCCGAGAGGCTCTTTTTTAAAGATAAATGTTATAATACTCCTCGAAAGAAGGGTATTGGGTACCTTGACAGAGGAAATCAGATGGCTAAAGGCAGAATAAGAGTACGTTTAAAATCTTATGACCATCGAGTACTGGATGCGACATGTGAGCAGTTACTCGACACAGCGCTTCGAACAGGCGCTAAAATTGCCGGGCCGGTTCCTCTTCCAACCAAAAGATCGACCACGACCGTGATGCGGGCTGGAAACTCGCGCGGAGCCAAAAATTCCCAGGAAACCTTCGAAATCAAAGTCCATAAACGAGTCGTCGATATCATTGAGCCAACCGACAAAACCATCGACTCTCTGATGCACCTCGAGCTCCCGGCCGGGGTCGATATAGAAGTGAAGATGTAGTTTTGTTTTTATCTTACGATTTACTATGGAACAGAATCCACCGAGTTTACCAAAAGGGGCTTCTAAAAATCACCAAAGTGCTCAAATTCAGGAATTTAATGAGTACTACGGAACGCCGCGTTTCCAAAGCATAATTCAACAGGAAGCCACATTAATTTATCAATCATCTTTGCTTATTCGACAGCCAAAAAATATTTGGGACAGTTTTACTAAAGGTGCGACTAACTTTCTGTTTGAAGAGGCTCGTGATATTGCGGCTGTTGAAGCAGCTAGTTTAGTCATACGATATCCGCAAATGGTTATCAGGTTGCCAAATGTCCCGAACTTTTATAGATTAGCCCGTACCCAAGAGTTAGTTACTGGCACGCCCCGAGGGGGCAAGAGGTTATTTATAGGTTCCTCAAGATTTACCCACGAGTTATTAGCTTACTATATGGAACCACCTACAGTAGAAGTAGTAGGCCAGACCGTCGGAAAATTTGATGTTACAAAAGGGCTTAATCTTCATGAAAATACCGATGCAATACCTTTTGTAAAGGGTTACGCAATCGGGCTGGAGCCAGCAGCAGCTGACATTCGGTTCCTGACTGTATTTGAGCGTACTAACGAACACTTTGGTGTTCCTAAGAATTTGGCATCCATTCAAAATTTGAACTTGGGAGAAGCTTTATCAACCGGATCGATACCGGGTAATCTAGATGCTATTGTGATTAATCGTGCAGATGGTAGGATTTTTTACTCTGATCCTAAACCGATAATATTTCTAGATGAAAATGCTGACGCAAAGGCAAAAAAAGAGCTTGAAGATCGGCAAACAGAAGCGCTTCGAACTCGGATAGATGACCTGTATCCGTTAGTAGCTTCGTTAGATCGTCTACTTTCCCAAAATGGGGTGATTATAGTAACTTTTGGGCAAGGCAACAATGCTGATGAGGTTTTGATAAATGGAACTTTTATGTACGATATGGAAGGTTTATTACCGGCAATGGGTTATAAAGTTAACGAAAGAATTCCTCTAATTTTTCGACCAGGAAGCTATGAATTATATTTTGGAGATGGCCAAGCTGGAGCATTAGGATGTTTATCCGCTTCTAAGTTAACAAAGAGGACACATGGAGTTCCCAGGGTACAAAGAAGACCAAAGGAGAAAACTTGATTGGTTTTGAACTACCTGTAGGGGTTGATATAGAAGTCAAAATGTGATTTTGGTTTCTGCCGAAAATTCTATAGTCCTTTAATTGATGGCAATGGAACAAAATTCTGATCTAAATCTAGTAAAAGCTTGGTCGCTTGGTGCTGTTGGGGGTAGTGATGCTGCCAGGAAAGTACGGTCAGTGGTTTTAGACCCGACTATTCGTGGATTACCTCAGGATATAGTCGAAAAATTCTCTAAGCGGGTTAGTCTTGTTACTAACCAGGCGCCAGAGGTTAGGCGAGATGTGAATGGGCAAATTTTGAAAGTATCCTTTCCCCGGGGAGAAAAGACGATTGCACAGTTTGGTGAAATAAAATCAGATCAATATTTCTTATACGGCTTGATCCGTCGTTTACCGGAACACTCACCTCCTTACCAATGGCCTTTTTTGTCAGGTTTTTTTAGTACTGCCATGTCAATAGGTAGTGTTGGTGGACGATTTGAGTTAAGATCCGGCTCGGCTGAGCTGGGTAACTTACTAGAATCGGTTGGTGTAAAGGCGGAACCAAGAAGCAGGGTGCTATATGATCGACTAAAGATCATAGGTTGGCTAATTGATCCTTCAGAAATACCAGATGTGATCAGACAATGTCAGTGGACAGAGGCCCAAATTTACCAAGCGTTTATAGGAGAGTGTGGACGTTCTCGTTACCATATTAATGGTGTCGCTAAACCTTCAGAAAGACTACCGACAACACCGTCGACCCGGAAGTTTATCCCTATTTATCATCTAGACCGTTTCGTGCACATACCTGGTAAACCTCCTCCAACAGTGACTCCTTTGCCTACTTTAGAATCCCCAACTCCGCGTCGTCGTCGGACCATCGTTTGCCAGAACTTATCAATCGATGGTGAACAATGGGATACTGAGGAAGCTCGGTTGAAAATGAAAGACGCTCTAAAAGGTGACAAAGCTGATTTGCGCTGTCAAAGACGACCTGGTATACAGTTAGCTTCAGATTATGCTATCGATGTCTGTTTATCTTCCTGGTGTCGAAATTGCCCATTTCTGTCTTCTAAGTGAAATAAACAGCGACTTTCTTAGTTAGCTTGTAATTGTGCGTGAGGCTGAGAAATAGAGAAATAGGGACGGTCCTAGATTGGATTGTCAGAGTAGCCTAATTTGGCCATCTTTTGCAAGAGTATTCGCTCGAGCAGTAAACAAATTTGTGCACTATTCAGGTTGTTGTAACAATCTTTTCTAGGACCGTCCCTCTTCGCCCTTCTTCGCTATTGATGATATAATTCGTAACATGAATTATTTGCAACTTAGGAAATAGTTAACAAACAGGATCCTTTGAGGTTAATTAAGCTGGGTTGTCCGGAAGATGAATATAGCCCAGAGATAGGAAGTATTCTTAATTCATTAAAAACTGGTCAGACAAAAGATGAGGTGAAAGAGATAGTATTCAGTACTTTTGGATATTGGTTTGGTGAAGATATCGCAAAGAGAAGTGAAAAAGACTTAAAAAAATAGTTGCTGATGTCAGTGTTTTAATTAATTCTTAGATTGCTTCGCTGGGATTCGTACTGGTGATAGAGGTAACAGTTCAGTCTTGTTGACAAAAACGGTATGTCATCCTGGTAAGCGAAGCGCATCTCGAAGATCCTGTAAGGGCAGGATCAAAACAGGATTCTGGACAAGCCAGAATGACACAGTTTGTCAAGGAGTGTGAAATATTACTGATAGAGGATTAGCTTGCAATTGTGCGTGAGGCTGTGGTAGAATTGGGTTTAGAACATGCTTAAGGCTTGTTGATTAACAATTTTTAGAAATTTCAGTAGATCGTGCGTCGAATTCTCTAACTAGATACGGCGATTGATAAGCGCTTTACTGAGTGATCCGGCAGCTGTCGGGTCGCTCTTTTTTTGAAATAAAAAGTTGTCAGTCGTCAGTTTTCAGACTTATGATTTGTCTGATGACTGATAGCGAAGCGGTCTGATATCTGATAACTAATATGCTGAATACTTTATACGGAACCAAAATTGGGATGACTTCTAGCTACGATACGCGTGGGCGGCGGGTTGGTGCAACGATTTTGGAGGTATTGCCAAATGTGGTAGCCCAGGTTAAGAGCGTTGAAAAAGATGGTTACACAGCGGTTCAGTTGGGTGTTGGGTCGCGAAAAGTAGTCAAAAAGCCGGTGGCGGGACATCTCAAAAAGAACAAAATCGAGGCTAAAATTAAATTTTTGAGAGAAATCAGGGTTGAGGAAGCGGATGTGGAGTCGGGGCGAGAGATTAATGTGCGAGAGGTATTCGGCAGGGGGGACGCAGTGAAAGTATCAGGCGTGACCAAGGGTCGGGGCTTCCAGGGTGGAGTCAAGCGTTACAACTTTCAAGGCGGGCCAAAGACTCATGGTCAATCAGATAGGCACCGGGCGCCGGGTTCGATTG
This sequence comes from uncultured Gammaproteobacteria bacterium, assembly GCA_964640215.1. GTDB lineage: Bacteria > Patescibacteriota > Microgenomatia > Daviesbacterales > UBA10151 > CAZXEW01. The sequence continues at coordinate 21,016 of CAZXEW010000039.1, read as the reverse complement.
GGGCTGGTACGACCCCGGGGCGGGTTTACAAGGGTAAGAGAATGGCCGGACATATGGGAATGATCCAAGCGACTTACACAAATTTGGAAGTTTTGGAGGTTGATTTGGCTAAGAATGTGATGGTGGTCAAAGGTGGTGTGCCTGGTCCGATTGGGGGATTGGTCAAAATTGTGAATATTGGAAAAATCAAGGGCTACACTCCTCCGCCGGAGGAAAAAGAAGAAGAGGAAGTTGAGGCTAAAGCTGCAGATGGTGTGGGCATACCAGTGGTAGACCAAGAACCAACCGAACAAAGTACTGAACTTCCGGCAGAAGAAGGCGAAGTTGAGGGATCAGAAGTGATAGTTGAGGAGGCTAAATAATAATGGCAACAGTCAAGAAAGAAGCAGTTAAAAAAACTCCAGTTAAAAAGACGGCTGCAAAACCGATAGCACCGTCATTGCGAGCAGTTAAGCGTAGTCATCTTGAGATTCTGGAGGCGCAGGCTGATAAAATTCCAGCGGCAAAAAAAGCTGATGGCCGAAAGCTGAAAGCTGAAAGCTCCTTGAGCGCACCGATTTTTGATTTGACGGGGAAAGCGGCGGGGAGTCAGGTGTTGCCGGAGGAAGTTTTTAGAATGCCGGTTAACAAACAACTGCTCTCGCAAGCGATGCGAGTTTATATGAATAATCAAAAGGGGCATTTTAGTAATACTAAAACCCGGGGTGAAGTTAGAGGTTCAACTCGGAAAATTTACAAACAAAAGGGGACTGGAGGAGCCAGACATGGAGCGAAAAGGGCTCCGATTTTTGTGGGTGGAGGGATTGCGCTGGGGCCAAAATTCCGAAAAATGACGCTCAAGTTGCCACAAAAGATGAAAACGGCGGCGCTGGTCAGCGCTTTGTCGCAAAAAATGAAGGAGGCAGGGGTGGCGGTGGCGTCTTTAGAAAAGGCCAGCGGCAAAACCAAACAGATGGCCAAATTTACGACTGCTGTCCGGTTGAGTGTTAGCGGGTCGGAGGCAAGACTTAAAAAAGATTCAAGTCTGTTGATGGTGATTGATCAGCCGATCGATAATGCCCAAAGAGCGGTTCGAAATTTGCCGAATGTTGGGATGATTAGAGCTGCGGATTTAAGTGCTTTTGACGCGTTGGGTAATAAGACTTTGGTGTTGACAAAAGAAGCTATTGAGAAATTGAAAAGCAGAGTGTTGGGGGAGGCAAGATGATAAAACGACCCTTGATTACTGAGAAAACGATGATGCTCGCCAAAAACGGCCTTTATACTTTTGAGGTGTTTGCTGAGGCGACTAAAATCGAAATTGCAAAACTAATCAAAAGTAAATTTAGCGTTGACGTGACAGGTGTCAAGATTGTCAATACTAAATCAAAACGAAAAATGCAACGGACCAGGAAAGGTTATTTCCAAACTTCGCCGTTTAAAAAAGCGATGGTTCAGGTTAAAAAGGGTCAAAAAATTGCTCTGTTTGAGACAGCTAGTGACGAGGAGTCCTCTTCCGCTAAAGCTACGGGGGACAAGGAAGTTACAGTTACCACCGGCGAGGGAGAAAAAGTGGCGATGATTAAGGAGAAGAAAAGCTTATTGAAGGGGACAAAAGTTAGAATTGAAAAAATGGACGAAAAGATAACCGAAGAGAAAGATAATCCGACGCGAAGAACTAGACAACAGTCAGGTAAAACGAAAGGGGAAAAAGGCTAACCGCAATCCACTGACCGCAGACCGCCGAAATTGCTGGCTGTGAGCGGAAAGCAGTAAGCTGTAAGCTGTAAGCAGACTATATGTTAATAGAATACAGTGAGAAAACTAAAACTCGGCGATTCGCATCGAAACTGGTGCGGCCAAAGCGGGTAAAAAGGATGAAGGGGTTGACAGCGACGCTCCAAAAACACAGCGGCCGTTCGCGTGGTCGGGTTACTGTCCGACATCAGGGTGGCAGACACGATCGTTATTACCGGCAGATTGATTTTAAACGGGATAAATTTGGAGTGATTGGTGAAGTAGTTCGATTTGAATATGATCCGAATCGTAACGTTGATATTGCCTTGATTAAATATGAGGACGGTGATTTTCGCTATATTTTGACCCCTAAGGGTTTGAAAGAGGGTGACAAAATTGTCTCGGATGTGAAGGTTGAAGTGAGGGTTGGCAATTCTCTAAAGTTAAAAAATGTACCGGTTGGGACGGTGCTGCATAACGTTGAACTTGTGCCTGGGAAAGGTGGACAATTGGGTAGGAGCGCGGGGGTTGGTTTGACACTCCAAGCTAAGGAAGGCGGTTACGGGCACTTGAAAATGCCCTCTGGTGAGGTTAGAATGATTTCTCTTGACGCGATGGGGACAGTTGGAGTACTGACCAACGAAGATTGGAAGAATGTGATATTTGGTAGCGCCGGCCGCAAACGACACATGGGGATTCGGCCGACGGTGCGTGGAACTGCTATGGATCCTGATTCGCATCCGCACGGTGGTGGAGAAGGCCGCTCTGGAGTTGGGCGCAAGAAACCAATGACTGCATATGGTAAACCGGCTGTCGGTAATACCCGAAACAAGAAAAAATGGACCAGCAAATATATTTTGAAAAGGAGAAGATAAATGAAAGAACATAAGATTACGCCTGATGATGTTTCAGTGCAACCCTTACAATCAGGTCAGAAAAGTGTGCCGTTTGCGGTGGTTGATGGACGATTATATGTGCCTGCTGTTGACGGGTGGGTAACCGGAGTTTATGCAGCCGTTAGATCTCGGAAAGGTAAAACGGAAGTGGTTGTAAATGAGTCTAGATCTGGTTTATGGAGCATGATATCGGATTCGCCGGCTGAGATTAGTGAAAGGATTTTAGGAAAGGATCCTGGATAAGCCAGAATGACAAAGTAGTATGAGTAGATCATTATCAAAAGGTCCGTTTGTGGACGCTAAATTGCTAAAAAAGGTGATGGCTCAAAAAGCCGGGGGTGCTAAGACGGCTATCAAGACTTGGGCCAGACGGTCGGATATTCCGCCGGAATTTGTGGGACATTCGTTTTTGGTGCACCAGGGTAAAAATTTTATAACGGTTTTTGTGTCGGAGGCGATGGTGGGGCACAAGTTGGGTGAATTTGCACCGACTAGAACATTTAGAGCTCATGGAAAAATGACAGAAAAGAGTGCAGCGAAAACTTAATGAAAGGACTTAGTTGATAGGACTTAGGACCTAGTTATTAGAAAGCAAAAAATGGAATATTACACAATACAAAAGAATTTGGGTCACTCGCCTAGGAAACTAAGGCTGGTGGCAGATATGATCAGAAAAATGACGCCGGAGCGGGCGTTACTGACTTTGAAATTTACAAACCGGGCCGCGGCGATCGATTTGGCTAAAGCGATCAAGACAGTGATGGCTAATGCTGCACTAAGTGCCAAAGGGTCCCAGGGCAAATTAGAATTTAAAAAAATCGAGATCAATGAAGGTTTGAAAATGAAGCGAGTCCGGGTTGGTACCGCCGGTCGGGGACGCAACCGGCCTTATAAAAAGCGGATGAGTCATATTCATATCGTGTTGACTGACGAAATTAAGGTAGCGAAAGTTGTTGAAGTAAAGGTTTCTAAGACAGAAACAAAAACTAAAAGCAGAGTAGAAAAGAAAGGAGAAAAAAAATAGCGGTAGCTTCTCGTTGCTAGCTCCTCGAAGAATACTGTTCGAGCGGAGTCGCGTTTGACGCGGTGCAGCCGAGAACTAACAACTATTTAGACTAAAACATGGGTCAAAAGATTAATCCGATGGGTTTTAGATTGGGAATTTCGAATACCTGGGAGACCAGGTGGTTTGCGCCGATCTCAAAATACCGCCAATTTTTGGCGGAGGATATTAAAATCCGTAATTTGCTGATGAAAAAGTTGCGACCGGCTGGTGTTTCTAAAATTGAGATTGAGCGGGCGGCAAACAAGGTCAAAATAATTATTTTTGTGTCAAGACCCGGGATTTTAATCGGTCGAGGAGGGACAGGTTTGAATGAATTGAAAAAATATTTAATGAAAGAACTTGGTGTCAAAGCCGAGAGCGCCCTCGAAATTGTGCCAATGGATATTAAATCGCCGGACTTGTCAGCTTATCTGGTAGCCCAGTCGATCGCGGAGCAGCTGTCAAAACGAATGCCGGCCGCCCGGGTGATGAATCAGACTTTGGATCGGGTGATGCGTTCGGGTGCCAAGGGAGCGAAAATTGTTTTGGCAGGAAGAATCGGTGGAGCTGAGATTGCCAGACGAGAGAGTAAATTTCGTGGTTCGGTGCCGCTTCATACACTGCGAAACGATATTGATTTTGTAGTTTACCCGGCGTTGACCAAATCAGGGTTTGTCGGAGTGAAAGTTTGGATTAATAAAGGGGAGGTCAAACTATAGGAGGAGGAAACAGGAAGGAGGAGATAGTTTAAAGCAACTAATTCCTATATCCTATGTCCTAGTTCCTAACTAAGAAAATATATGGCATTACTAGCACCAAGCCGGGCAAAGTACCGAAAAGCCTTCCGTGGTAAACGCGGAGGAGTGGCCACTCGTGGGAATACTATTTCGTTTGGAAATTTTGCACTAAAAAGTGAGGCGGCAGGTTGGATTACATCGCGGCAGATTGAGGCGGCGAGGCGAGCAATGACCCGCTACACTGCTCGGGGTGGTCGGGTGTTTATTCGAATTTTTCCGGATAAACCGATTACCAAGCATCCGGCAGAGTCGCGGATGGGTTCGGGAAAAGGAGATGTTGAAGGCTATGTGGCGGTAGTCAAACCGGGTAGCATTATTTTTGAAATGGGTTCGGTGACTGAAGAGGTGGCCAAAGAGGCAATGAGACTAGCAGCTCATAAATTGCCGATGAAGATGAGATTTATTACCAAAACTACTGAACATGTCGTGTAGGAAGAAAGGAATTATTAAAGGATGAAAAAAAATGATTTGCAGGAATTGAAAAGATTGGATGAGAAAGCCTTGACGGTGAAGGTGATCGAGTTAAAGGGAACTTTGACCGAAGTGGTGATGGATAAAAATATGAGTAAATTAAAAGATTTGAAATCGCCAATGAAATTAAAGCGGGATATTGCCAGATATTTAACAATTTTGGGGCAAAAGCAGATGATCCGGGAGTTATCAGACGTCAGTAATCAGTTATCAGACGAGGAAAGTAATCAAAGAAAGGAAAAGTCTGACAGCTGAAAACTGTTAACTGAAACTATTTAATATGCGCGGACGAGTAGTGTCAAATAAGGCGATGAAGACGGCAACAGTGTTGGTGTCGGGTCATAAGACCCATCCAATGTATGGTAAGTCATTTCTTAGAACCAGTAAGTTTTTAGTGGACGATCAGATCGGTGTCAAAATTGGGGATATTGTTGAGTTTATCAAAGTGGCACCGATATCAAAACGCAAGCATTGGAGAATCAGTCAGGTGGTGGGTCGGGATATTCTGGCGGTTGAAACTGAGATGATGAAAGAAGTTGCTAAAGAGGCGATTGAAGAGGTAATGCCGGTTGAGGAAGCGCCTGACAGCTCACCGCTCACCGCTAACAGCCAGGTAGAAGAAAAAGTCCAAACTGCTACTTCAGAAAAACCAAAAAAAGCGGTCAGCCGTAAGCAGAAAGCGGTCAGCAAGGAGGCGGCTAAAGCCGACTAATTAAATGGTCCAACACAGATCGATGTTAAAAGTGGCTGATAATTCGGGAGCTAAAAAGCTGCAGGTGATCCAGCCTTTGGGTGGATCGGGCAAACGGTTTGGGCGACTTGGAGAGGTAGTAGTAGCAATAGTCAAGGGTGCGATACCAAATGGTCAGGTCAAAGATCATGAAATCGTTCGGGCAGTACTGGTCAGGTCCCGGAAAGAGGTCCGTCGGGACGATGGTTCATATATTAAATTTGATGAAAATGCGGCGGTGGTAATCGATAAAGACGGTAATATTCGAGCGACCCGGATTTTTGGTCCGATTGCCCGGGAAGTTCGAGATGCTGGTTATAGCAAAATTATTTCGTTAGCACAGGAGGTATGGTAGGAGGGAGAGATGAGTAATGTGAAATGGGAGATGTGATAAACACATTACTCATTACAAACAACAAATATATGAACAAAATTAAAAAAGGTGACAAAGTGAAAATGATGGTTGGTAAGGACAGCGGTCGAGAGGGTGTTGTCGACCGTGTGTTAGTGGGAGACGGCCAAATATTTGTGTCGGGTGTGAATATGGTTAAGCGACATATTAATGCTAAACGATTTGGTCAAGAAAAAGGGAGTGTTGTTGATATGCCAAAGCCTGTCAATTTATCAAACGTGATGTTGGTTTGTCCGAACTGTCATCAACCAACGCGGGTTGGATTTGTGGTTAGTGGTGACAGTAAAAATCGTGTTTGCCGAAAATGCGGAAAGGAAATTATTAAATAGTTATGAGTTTGTAGATGGTAGTTCATAGAGACTGCAAAAATCTACAAACTAAGAACTAATCACTAAAAACTAAGATGTCTAATCTAGCGGATAAGTATCAAAAAGAAATAAGACAGACGCTGAAAGAGGAGCTCGGATTGAAAAACGAGTTGGCCGTGCCACGCCTAAGAAAGATAGTCATCAATGTTGGAGTTGGAGAAGCGAAAGATAATTCCGGTCTATTGGACTCTGTTAAGACTAATCTGTCAGTCATTTCCGGTCAAGCGCCGGTGGTCACAAAAGCTAAAAAATCGATTTCGACTTTTAAATTGGTGGCCGGTCAGCCAATTGGGGTGATGGTGACTTTGCGCAAAGAGCGGATGTATATCTTTTTAGAGAAGTTGATCAACGCGGTTTTGCCAAAGGTCAGAGATTTCCGAGGCATTTCAGACCGGGCTTTTGATAGTCAGGGAAATTATAATTTAGGGTTGCGGGAGCAGGTTATTTTTCCAGAAGTCGATACGCTGCTTCGAAACAGCTCACGGGCCGGCGAAAAAGCGATTGACCGAAATAGAGGTATTCAAATTACGATTGCCACCAGCGCTAGAAGTGCGCAACAGGGTCGAAGATTACTTGAGTTATTCGGAATGCCGTTTACGAAGCAGTAATATATAATATATGGCTAAAACAAGTAACAACGTCAAAAATAATTATAAGTTTGAGGTCAGGCGGACTAACCGCTGTGGAATTTGCGGCCGTAACCGGGCCTTCATTCGCCGATTTGGACTATGCCGAATATGTTTTAGAGAGTTAGCATATAAGGGTCAACTGCCTGGAGTTAAAAAGGCCTCATGGTAAAGAAAGGAAAAGATTCTGGTCGCGCAAGCTTGCCAGAATGACAAGAATATGACAACAGACAGCGTAGCTGATGCATTGATAAGAATCAAAAATGGTTATCTGGCCAGAAAAGGGCAGGTTCATTTGTCATACTCCAAGCTGGTGGTAGCGCTTTGTGAGGTGCTGGTAAAAGAAGGTTATTTGGAAAAATCAGAGGTGGCAAACGGCGAAAAAGGCGCCTTTAAACAATTAATGGTCAGTTTGAAATACGACAAAAAGATACCAGTTTTGACTGATGTGAAACGAGTCTCCAAGCCGGGGCTGCGAGTTTATGAAGGTCACAGGAGTTTGCCATCGGTTTTAAATGGCTTGGGGATTGCTTTGATTTCAACGCCTAAAGGGGTGATGACTGACAAGCAAGCTCGCAAACAAGGCTTAGGCGGAGAGGTCATGGCTTTTGTCTGGTAGAAAGGAAACAAAAGTAAAAAGTCAAAGATCAAAAGTCATAAGTGCAATTTAAAAGTTAAAAGTTTTGAGTTGAAATTTTGGATTTTGGATTTTGAGTTTTGAATTTAAATTATATGAGTAGAATAGGTAACGCCATTATTATCCTGCCTGAGGGGACCGAAGTTGCGGTTGAGGGTCACGTGGTTTCAGTGAAGGGTTCGAAGGGTGAATTGAATATGGAGTTTAGACCAGAGCTTAAGGTTGAGGTATCTGATAAAAAGATAGTGGTTAAACGAAAAAATGATGACCGGCTGTCAAGATCTTTGCATGGATTAACCAGAGCGCTGATTAACAATATGGTTTTGGGAGTCAGTCAGGGGTGGAGTCGAAATCTGGAGATGGTCGGGGTCGGTTATCGGGCTGCGGGTGGCGGGGATCAGATAACTTTGAACGTCGGATTTTCGCATCCGGTGATCTTTAGCGCGCCGACCGGAGTCAGTTTGGTGGTAGCAGAGAATACTAAAATTAATGTTTCGGGGATCGATCGAGCTTTGGTGGGTCAAACAGCGGCTAATATCCGGGCAGTCAAGCCACCAGAGGTTTATAAAGGAAAAGGAATTCGCTATGAGGGTGAGTATGTTCGCCGAAAAGCGGGTAAAGCCGGGAAGGCGGCCACGGCTAAATAGTTTTGAGTTTGTAGTTGGTAGTCGGAAGTAACTGCAAAACTACGAACAACGAACTTAGCGCTAAAAACTAATATGTATAAAATTAGAAGGTTGGCAAAACACAAACGAGTTAGAAAAGATATTAAGGGTGTGGCAGGGCAGCCGAGAGTGTCGGTGTTTCGGTCGAGCCAACATATTTATGCCCAGCTGATTGATGATGTCAAAAAGACCACTTTGGTGGCCGAATCGGATCTGAAAATTGACAATGGGACTAAAAGAGAGCGAGCGGAGCAGGTCGGAGAGTTGTTGGCTAAAAAGGCGAGTAGTTTAAAGATTAAGAAAATCGTTTTTGACCGCGGCGGTTTTAAATATCAAGGTCGGGTAGCAGCTTTAGCGTCTGGCTTAAGAAAAGGAGGACTGCAGTTTTAGTTTTGAGTTGGTAGTTGGTAGTTCGTTGGAATTATCAATAGACTAAGAACAAAGAACTAATTACTAAGAACTATATGAACGATAATAGATATACCAGACCCGATTCAGAAGCATTTGAGAAGGTGGTTCAGGTTAACCGGGTGTCGAAAAAAGGTAAAGGCGGCGATAAAAGATCGCTGTCGGTGCTGGTAGTGGTGGGAGATAAAAAAGGCCGGGTTGGTGTTGGTCTTGGTAAAGCCTTGGATGTCCAATCGGCGGTCGCCAAGGCCACCGGATATGCTAAGCGCCATATGATTACGGTGCCTTTGAAGGAAAATCGAACAATTCCGCACATGTTGTTGATTAAGAAAGGAGCTGCCAGAGTCTTGCTTCGACCAGCGCCGGCAGGTACGGGTGTGATTGCTGGTGGGGCGGTTCGGGTGGTGGCTGAGGCAGCTGGAATTGAAGATATTGTGGCCAAAATATTAGGTACTAAGAATCGGGCGTCGAATGTTTATGCGACACTTGAAGGTTTTAGGAAGCTGAAGCCGATGAGAACAGAGTCTAGAGTCGAGAGTCAAGAGTCTAGTGGATTAGAGGAAGTTTTGGAGAAAGAAGCTAAAAAGAAAACAAAACAGTCTGAAAAGAAAGGAAAGAAGTCCTAGATTCTAGCGACTAGCCACTAATATGAATTTACATAATTTAGAAAAAGTAACAGTTAGAGCTAAAAAGCGAGTTGGGCGTGGACTCGGCAGTGGCAAAGGCAAGACCGCTGGACGAGGTCAGAAGGGTCAAAAAGCCCGCGGAAAAGTACCGGCCTCATTTGCCGGAGCCGGCTTGCCGCTTTACAAAAAATTGCCGTTGCTGCGTGGATGGGGAAATACAACGATGTCGGTTAAGCCTATCGGGGTTAATCTGGAAAAATTAGCCGGTTTTAAAAACGGGGAAAAAGTCTCGTTGGAAAGTTTGATTGCAAAAAATTTGGTGACTGCCAGAGAGGCTAAAAGGGGGGTTAAGATTCTGGGGATGGGGGAGATTGAGCAAAAATTAACTTTTGCTCAGGTAACTGTATCGAAATCAGCCCGGGAAAAAATTGAGAAAGCAGGCGGCCATGTTGAATAGTTTGCTCCAACCATTCATCAATGCTTTCAAGATTCCCTCACTTCGCAAAAAAATTATCATCACAGTTGTAATTGTGGTGATCTTTCGGATAGTGGCTCATATTCCGGTCGGCGGTGTGGATATTGAGGGGCTCAAAAATTTATTTTCTCAGAATCAGTTTTTGGGATTGTTGGATATTTTTTCGGGCGGAACACTGGCTAATTTTTCGATTATTTCGTTGGGGCTGAACCCCTATATTAATGCCTCGATAATTATTCAATTGTTGACGGTGGTGTTTCCTAGGTTGGAAGCGATGCAAAAAGAGGATGAGCGGGGCAGGCAAAAACTCAATCAGTATACCCGGATGATTACCATTCCGCTGGCGATTTTGCAGTCGATCGCGATGTTTACACTTCTTAAAAATCAAGGTTTGGTGACGGCGAGTATGCCCTTGGAGATTGCTACCATCGTTGTCAGTATGACGGCCGGGACGATTTTTTTGATGTGGCTCGGTGAATTGCTGACCGAGTACGGGATTGGTAATGGAATTTCGGTGTTGATTTTCGCCGGTATCGTGGCGCGGGCACCGGTGGTTTTGTTCCAGACAGCCTCAGTGGTTGATCAGCAGCAGATTATTAATTTATTGATTTTCGGGGCACTGGCAGTGGTTATTACCGCCGGGATTGTGTTCGTGAATGAAGGTAAGCGCCAAATTATGGTTCAATACGCCCGCCGGTTTAGCGGCAACCGCCAGAGTGTGGCCAACTCTTATACTTATTTGCCGCTGCGGGTCAATCAGGCCGGGGTGATTCCGATTATTTTTGCGGTGTCGTTGGTGTTACTACCATCTCTAGCCGGTCAATATTTGACGCAGCTGCAGAACCCGACACTGGCCAATGTTGGGCGATTTTTGGCGGCCAATTTTCAAGCTGAATCGCTGGTTTATAATTTGGTCTACTTTGGGTTGGTGATTGGATTTACCTATTTTTATACGGCGGTGGTGTTTAATCCGACTAAAATTGCTGATGAAATCAAAAAATATGGTGGCTTTGTTCCGGGGATTCGGCCAGGCTCGGCTACGGCTGCTTATTTGAACTTTATTTTGCTTCGAATTACCCTGTTTGGAGCCGTATTTTTGGGTCTAATAGCGGTTTTACCCTCGTTTATCTCACAACTGACCGGTTTGACCACGCTTGTTTTGGGTGGAACCAGTATTTTGATTGTGGTATCGGTGATTTTGGATACGGCCAAGCAGTTTGAAAGTCAGCTGATTGAAAGAAATTACGAAGGATTTTTAAAGCGATAATATGTTAAAAACTAGTTCAATGGTTCCGGGTCCTGCCGCGCCGGTATCCCCTCCCCCTTCGGTGGGCCCGCCGTCCTCGCTTCGTTGCGGGCGTGAGCCGGGACCCCGCACCTGCGGCGTCACCCCTCACCTCGCTCATCGAGCTCTTCAAGAGCACAATACTGAGTACATCTATGCTTAAAATTCTTTTATTAGGGCTACCGGGGAGCGGGAAGACGACGATTGCTTATCATTTGGCGCATAACTATCACCTGTGCATGATCAAAACCGGGGAGATTTTGCGGGAGATGGTCCATAAAAATCATCCGTTAGCGGCTCAGATTAAGGCTAAACTGGATGTTGGGGAGATGATTGAGGATGATTTGGTGATTAAGATTGTTAAAGAGAGAGTCGACGACGCCGATTGTCAGGAAGGGTTTATTCTGGATGGATTTCCGCGGCGATTGAAGCAACTGAAGGAATATGATCCGGGGTTTGATTATTGTTTTTATTTGAAAGTCAGCGAGCAAGAGGCGACGAAACGGTTGATGAATCGGGGGCGGGAGGATGATTCTAAGGCAATTATCGAGCATCGTTTGAAGCTGCATGAGGAAAAACTGAGAGATCTTTTGGGCTACTTGAAAGAGGAAGGAAAATTAATCGAAATTGACGGTAACCGCAGCGCTGACGAGGTTTACGCCCAGGTGAAAGCCCACATTGATCGATGAAACCCCGATCGAGCCAGGAATTAGAGTTGATGAGAAAAAGCGGTCGGATTAGCGCGGCTGCATTGAAAAAAGCCGTCGAGATGAGTAAGGTGGGGGTGAATTTGCTGGAAATTGAAGCGGCGGCGGAGAGAGTGATCAAGGATTTAGGTGGCCAGAGTTCATTTAAAACCGTGCCAGGTTATCATTGGACGACTTGTTTAACAGTTAACAACGAGGTGGTTCACGGAATCCCGCGGGATTATATTCTGCAGGAAGGGGATATTTTGAGTATTGATTTGGGAGCGGTCTATGAAGGTTGGCATACGGATTGTGCGTGGAGCGTGTTGGTAAGTCCGGCTACAGACTACAGACTACAGACTACAGCAAAACGTCATTCTGGTAAGCAGAGCGCAGCCAGAATCTCTGAAGCTGAAAAGGCTAGATTTTTGTCGATTGGTGAGGAAGGGATGTGGGCGGGGGTGAAGCAGGCTAAAGCGGGTAATCGGATTGGGGATATCGGGGCGGCGATGCAGGGGGTGGTCGAGGATAAAGGCGGTTTTAAGGTTGTGCGGACTTTGGTTGGGCATGGGATTGGTCGGGTATTGCATGAGGATCCGGAGGTGCCGGGTTTTGGCGAAAAAGGGATCGGTTTCAAGCTGGATAGCGGCATGACTCTGGCGATTGAGGCGATTTATACCGAAAGCACTTACAATGTTGAGTTGGCTCCGGATAATTGGACTTATGTGTCAGATGACGGCAGTTTGGCGGGGATGTTTGAAATGAGCGTCGTAGTAGGGGATAAAGGCGCCGAAGTGTTAACGGATTGGAGGAAGGTTTAACTTGCTGACCGCTGACTGCAAGCCGCGAACCGCCAGGCTCGACTTGTTTTGCGGAATGCTGTAAGCTGTTAGCAGTAAGCTGACTTCCCATAGTGTTGATATTGCAGGCTCAGGTGTGTTAAAATGTGGTACAAGCCCTAAAAAGTTGGGCGTGTTTTTTTAATGTCTGACACAACTGAAGTTGAAGGAGTTATAAGAGAGGTACTGCCACAAACCTTGTTTCGGGTGGAGATTACGGTTTGCAACGACATACCGGAACTAATCGGAAGGGTGATTTTATGTCACATTTCAGGTAAAATGCGAAGGCACTTTATTAAATTACTAACTGGGGACCGAGTCAAAATTGAAATGAGCCCGAAGTATGATTTGGATAAAGGAAGGATAACGTTTAGGTTAAGATAACTAATATGTCATCCTAAACGTTTTAGTGAAGGATCTCAAGACCTAAATCTAGAGATTGCCACGCTTGAACGCTCGCAATGACAAGGAATGAAAAATGAAAGTACAAGCATCGGTAAAAAAAAGATGTCAGTTTTGCAAATTTGTAAAGCGCGAGGGCGTGTTGTTCGTGATTTGCCCAAGAGATCCGAAACACAAGCAAAGACAAGGATAAAAAAATGATTGAAAGAGATCCAAGTATTAAGAAAGTTAGATTTTCGGCAGACGGTTATTTTGCATGGTCATCGCATATTACTGCTGGGGCTGGTGTTGGAGCTTTAGTTGAGTTGGTTAGGCAGGGAATTATTAGTCCTAGTATTGCCAGAGATGTGTTTTCTAGGTCGTTAAGCGGTGCGGTTGCTGGATTAGATGTGCAAATGGTAGTAAAACAGTTACAAGGAAACGATTTGGCGCTTCGCTTAAAAACTGATGAATTATTGAGTGGCGATCAGGCGCTTGTAAAATGTTTAGAGCAGTCAACCAGAGAAAGAGTAATCATATCAATGAATGCATATATGGGAGTACCACTTCACGAGGAGGATCATAAACAAAATGGCTAGAATGGCTGGGGCGGATTTACCGGATAATAAGAGAGCGGATATTGGGCTGACCTATATTTATGGGGTCGGTCGGGAGAATGTTAAGAAAATTTTGGTGGAAACTAAGGTTGATCCGGCGACCCGGATTAAGGATTTGACCGAAGAGGAGTTGAATAAGATCCAGAAATATCTGGAAAATTACGTGGTTGAGGGAGATTTGAGGCGAGAAGTCCAGCAAAATATCCGCCGGCTGGAAGACATTGGATCTTATCGGGGTTTGCGGCACCGAAAAGGGATGCCGGTTAGAGGCCAGAGAACTCGTTCAAATGCCCGGACCAAAAAAGGAAAGCGAAAGACAGTTGGAACGGTCCGAAAAGAGGTAGTGGCGAAGATGGCGCCGAAGAAGTAATGAGTTTGTAGTTGGTAGTTCGTAGAGAAATGCGATTACTAAGAACTATGAACTAATAACTAAAAACTAATATGAGTACAAAAAAACAAATAAAAAGCAATAAAACAGCCAAGCCGGTCAAGAAGGTCGTTAAAAACTTTAACTCCGGACGGGTGTATGTGACGGCGACTTTTAATAACACTTTGGTGACACTGACGGATAATTCGGGTAATACGTTGGCTTGGAGTTCGTCTGGGGCATCCGGTTTCAAAGGCGCGCGGAAGTCAACGCCGTTTGCCGCTATCACTGCAGTAGATACCGTTGCTCAAAAAGCCAAAGAGATGGGGATGACAACTTGTGAAGTGTATATCAAGGGACCGGGGCCGGGTCGGGATTCGGCGATTCGGGCGCTGCGAAACGCCAATTTAAATATTTCAATGATCGCCGATGTGACGCCGGTGCCACACAACGGGCCGCGGGCTAAGAAAAGGAGGAGGGTATAAATTAAAAATCAAAAGTCTAAAGTCAAAAATTCAAGTTAAAGGTAAAAAGTTTAAAAAACAGTCTACTTTTAAGTTTTGTATTGTACTTTTGAGTTTTGCATTTTAAGTTTTGAATTTATATGAGTAGATATACAGGTCCAAAACGAAGGTTGTCAAAACGGGAGGGGATGGCTTTATTTGCTAAAGATGTCGCCTATATTGAGCGAAAAGGAGCGGTGCCGCCGGGAATGAAGGGGACCAGAATGCGTCGTCGAGGTTCGGAATACGGGACACAGCTGCGCGAAAAACAAAAATTAAAAAGAATGTTTGGGTTGACCGAGAAGCAATTCAGAAACACTTTTAATGACGCTGATCGGAGCGAGAAATCTACCGGTCTGACATTCCTGGAGATGCTTGAATCACGGCTGGATAATGTGATTTATCGGTTGGGTTTTACTAAATCACGGGCTGAAGCCAGACAAATAGTTAGCCATGGACATGTGACGGTTGATGGCAAAAAAGCCAATGTGCCCTCGTTTCGGGTCAAAAGTAATCAAGTAGTTGCAATTTCAGCCAATTTCGTGGATAATACACAGGTTAAAAAGAATTTAGGAAGTGATATGACCTTGCCGGAATGGCTTGAGAGAAAAGCCACAGTAGGCAAGGTTTTGCGAATGCCGACAAGGGATGAGATGGAACAGGCGGTCAACGAAAGGCTGATTGTGGAATTTTACAGTCGATAGACTGGAGGCGAATGCCTCATTCTCGATAGAGAAAAAAATTCAGTAGATTCCCGCCTTCGCGGGAATGATATAAGGGAGAGTATATGTTTAAAGTCGTAGTTGAAAAAACAAATGGAAATAACGCGACAGTGGCAATTGAGCCGCTGGAGCAGGGATACGGTCAAACTTTGGGTAACAGTTTGCGCCGAACTCTGCTTAGCTCGATCCCCGGAGCGGCGATAACTTCCGTCAAAATTGCCGGAGTCAATCATCAATTCTCGACGATCAATGGAGTAATCGAAGATGTGATTGAAATTATCCTGAACTTGAAAAAAGTTAGGGTTAAAGTTTACACCGATAATGTGGCTAAGTCTAAAAGCTTTAAAATGGTGCTGCAAAAGAGCGGGGTGGGTGAAGTGAAAGCCAGCGATATCGATACTCAGGGTCAAGGTGAGATCGTTAATCCTGACCAACATATCGCTACAATCACCGATGCCAAGACTAAACTCAATTTTGATTTGACGATCGAAACAGGCATCGGTTACGTGCCTTCAGATGAAAAGAAAACTCCAGAGATTGGTTTGATGCCGATCGATGCTATTTATACGCCGGTTTTATCAGTTAACTATAATGTTGAGCAGACTCGGGTTGGTCGACGAACAGATTTGGATAAGCTTAATCTTGATATTACCACTGATGGAACGATTGCTCCGCTTGAGGCGGTTAATAAAGCCGCAACAATTTTGTCAGGATTGTTTAAACAAGTCTATGAACCGATGGCTGATGAAGAGTCGGAGCTGCCTATCGTTAGCGGCAATCTTGTTTCGAATGATTTGCTGAAGTCCTCAGTTGAGGAGTTGGATTTGCCGGTTCGAATTAGTAATGCGTTGAAGGCGATTGAAATTGATACGATTGAAAAATTAGTGTCAGTACCGAGAGTGTCGTTAATTAAAGCTAAAAATTTAGGAGCTAAGTCGCTGTCTTTGATTTCTGAGAAGTTAGGTGAAAGGGGGCTGGCTTTAAGTGAGGCATAGAGTTTATGGCGCGCACCTTTCTAGATCTAAAAATCAACGAACAGCTCTATTTAGAAGCCTAGTTCGATCCCTTTTCCTCAACGAAAAAATTGAAACGTCTGAGGCTAAAGCCAAAGCCATCCGCGGTTTAGTTGATAAGTTAATTACCCAAGCCAAGTCCCCCAATACCCGTCGGTTGGTCAGTCAATTTCTGACTGATCAGGTCGTTGCCGAAAAATTAGTAAGCGACATCGCGCCCAGATTGTCAGATCGTGTTTCAGGATACACTTCGATCGTTAAACTGGGAGTCCGACCTGGGGATGGAACGATGATGGTGGCGATGAAGCTGCTGACAACAGAGCTAACAGCCAACAGCAAACCGCAATTCGCCAGCAAACAAGTAGTTAATAAAAAGGCAGTAAGCGGTGAGCACAGCTCTTTTACGAATAAGCGGAAAGCGGATCGCAAATGATATGAGCACCAATGTTTTAAGGAAGAAAGATATTAAACGAGAGTGGCATGTTGTTGATGCCAAAGACCAGGTACTGGGTCGTTTGGCGACTGACGTGGCCACTAAGCTGCTCGGCAAAAACAAAGTTAACTTTGTGCCGTATTTGGATAATGGTGATTTTGTAGTGGTGACAAATGCCTCTTTAGTTAAAGTGACCGGAAAAAAGTCGAGTCAGAAAGTTTATTTCCGACATTCCGGTTATCCGGGGGGAGATAAAACAGAAGTGTTTGATAAATTGATTGTCAGACGGCCGGAGGAAGTGGTTCGACATGCCGTCAAGGGGATGTTGCCAAAAACTAAGTTGGGCCGGGAGATGATAAAAAAGTTGCATGTTTACGCTAATGCAAATCACCCGCATTTGAAACAGCTAGGAGGAGAAAACTTAAATGCCTGATGCTACACCAGTTGACAATCGAAAAGCTCGGGCTAATTTTAGCCATGCTGTCGGTCGACGTAAAGAGGCAGTTGCGCGAGTGAGAATATTTAAAGGCAATGCGCCGATGATGATTAACGGTAAATTGATTTCCGATTATTTCAAGGGGCCGATTTCGCAAAAAAAATATCAAAAACCATTTGAGGTTTCCAAAACTTTGGGTCAATATAGCGCGACCATCAAAGTCGAGGGCGGCGGGATGATGTCCCAGCTGGATGCAGTGGTCCATGGTTTGGCCAGGGCGCTGCAAATAGATGATCGCGAAGCTTACAGGGGAGTGTTGAAAAAAGCCGGTTTACTAACCCGTGACCCCAGGGCCCGCGAGCGCCGCAAATACGGTCTAGCGCATGCTGCCCGCGCCAAAAAACAATCTCCGAAAAGGTAGTCAGCTTACTGCTCACCGGCTAACAGCATACCGCCAGCAAAAAATGTCATTCTGGGGAGGTAGCGACACCAGAATCTAGAAGAAAATAACACCTCGATTAAGCTACAAACTAGATGTAGTTCTTCACTACGGTCGAACAATTAATTTCTTCGAGCGAGCGCAGCCGAGTCGAGAAGTGTCATTCTGGCAAGCTAGCGCGACCAGAATCTTGGAATAATTAACACCTCGTCAGGCAACCCAAAAAAACGTTCGCGCTGTCTGGTGGTGTCATTCCCGCGAATGCGGGAATCTATTGGAGTTAGTCCCACGCTCACTCATGATCCGTCAATACCATCTCATTAGATATTTCCATGCCTTTATCTTCAACTGACTACTCAGTGTTTTTTGGGAGTACACGACTTCGGTATTAATTCTTCTGAAGGCTTGTTTTAAAATCGAAGATATAATACTAAAACAATTACAGCTACGATCAATGTAAAATATTCTGCTAGAGCATAGGGATGAAGTTTGAAGTAGATATCTTTAACCCAATCCTCGTCTCCGTAACGTTTAATTGCCTCATCGACGCCAGCTTGGTCCCATTTGTAAAAAATTTTTCGGGGGATTCCTTTGTGAGCTGGATCGCATAAATAGAAAAAAGCGTAATTATGTCTATCAAAGGGCCAAAGCCATTGAACACCAAAGCCAACTCCAATGCTGTCATGTATCAGATGAAGCAATGTCGATAGAAGGAAAAGTATCCCTAATGGTTGGCTAATCATTAGATAAATTATCCCAGCGATTATTATAAATATTATCGGAAAATGGAGTAGATCTCGATGGTGGTGGGCGTTAACGGAATTGCCACGGTTAAGCAGGTACACGATCATATCTAAATCTGGCGATAGGCTAAACAGTATCCCAAGAATAGTAAGCCAGGGTGTTAATTGAAGTGAAAATATTTGACTGATGAAGATAGACGAGAAGATTCCGATTGCAATATCGAGTGGCATAAACTAATTGTAATTGTTTAGCTTGCAAATAAAAAGGTTCTCCACTATGATTTAGAGACGAAGACTTAGAAAAAAACTGAGGAGGTGAGAGTGTGAATTTAAATGTAAATTTGTTAGCGGTGTTGGTGTCGGCGGTGGTGCAGATGTTTATCGGGTATGTTTATTATCACCCAAAGGTGTTTGGAAATGCCTGGATGAAATTGGTCGGTATAACTGCCAAAGATATTGAATCGAAGAAAAGTCAGACGGGGAAGACCTATGGGTTGATGTTTGTAGCGTCATTGGTAATGGCCTATGTGTTGGCAATTTTTGTTCAATACGCTGGGGCGACGACCGCGACGGCTGGAGCGATGGTCGGTTTTTGGGCCTGGTTAGGGTTTAGCGCTACGGGGATGTTTAGCAGTATGTTGTTTGAAGGTCGGCCGATGAAGTTGTTCGCTATTAGTGCCGGTTATTTATTGGTGTCGATGTTGGTGGTTGGAGGGTTGCTGGCGGCTTGGCAGTGAAGTTCGTAGTTTGTAGATCGTAGTTTTGTTGACAATTATTATTGCAAAAAGATAAACCATTTGGTTTGCGGCAGTCGGAACAGCAGATGTAATGGAGGTGGCAAAAGCCGTACGCACAGTTGACATAATCGTCAGAGGGTTTTTGGCATTTGTCACAGTGACCAATGATTTGGTGGTTTGGGTCGTCGGTGTTAAAAGCCATGACCAGTCGATTGTCGAAGACGTAGAGTTTGCCGAGGAAATCTTGGTTAGGATATTTTTCCATGTAGCTGACGATGCCGCCGTAAAGTTGGAAGACTTTTCGGAAACCGTTATTTAGTAAAAAGCCGGAGGCTTTCTCGCAGCGGACCCCGCCGGTGCAAACCGTGACGATAGTTCGGTCTTTAAGGCTACTGATTCGCGGCAAGATTTTGGGGAGGTCGTAAAAATTTTCAAACTGTGACAGGATCGAATTTTCGAAATAGCCGCTCTTTTGTTCATAATCGTTTCGCATATCAATAATATAGAATTTTTTTGGGCTGTGGATCCATTGGTGGAGCTGTTCGGCGCTGATGTATTGGCCGGTGGTTTGAGTGAGGTTGGGTTTTCCTAAATGACTAGCGACGATCTCGGGGCGGATTTTGATTGATAATTTGGGAAAGGCAAACCCTGTGCCAACGGATTTCTTGAAATGAATGTCGGCGAATCGGAGATCGCGGGTCAGTTTTTTGATATATTTTTCGGTATCTTTGATGGTTCCTTCGACGGTTGCATTAATTCCTTCTTCGGCGATGATAATCCGGCCCATGAGGTTTAGCTTTTGACACAAGTTTTGTTGAAATTGTTTGACAACTTCGGTGTCTTCGAGGTGAACGTATTTGTAAAACAATAGAATTTGGTACTGCATTGTGGTATTTTACCAGAATGAAGACAGGAATAATAAAACATTTTGAGAAAGTTGATGAGAAGATGGCTAAATTGGCGGGAGAGATTGAACTGGAGGATTTAGTGAAGGCGGATAATTATTTGAGTCAGTTGTGCCGGGAGATTATGGGACAGCAGTTGTCGGGGAAAGTGGCGGTAGTAATTTTTGAGAGGTTTAAGAAGTTGTTTGATGGTGAGCAGATCGAGGCGGAGGCGATTTTGAATTTTTCGGAAGGAGAGATTAGAGCGGTGGGAATGGCTTATTCGAAGGTGAGATCGTTAAAGGATTTGGCGGGTAAAATTATTAGTGGAGAGGTTGAACTGAAACGGTTTGATGACTTGCCTGACCAAGTTGTTAAGGAGGAGTTGGTGAAAGTTAAGGGAATTGGCCCGTGGACCGCGGAGATGTTTTTGATTTTTACACTGAGGCGGCCGGATGTGTTTTCGCCTTTAGATCTAGGTTTGCGAAAAGGAATCCAAAAATTATTCGGAATGGAAAAAATGCCAACGCCGATTGAAGCTGAGGAGATAGCTAAAAAATGGTCGCCGTATCGAAGTTTTGCATGCCGATTACTTTGGAGAAGTTTGAATAATCAGATTTTGGTGTAATGTTGCAAGGTATAAATCCAATCCTCGTCGTCCTGGTTGTTGAGCAGTTTTTGATTGAGCAGCCAGAGTAGGTATTCTTTGTCGAGAATTGCTACTTCGGCGACGGTTTTGTCTTTATATTTGCCGAAATTGAATTTATTAAAAAGTGTTGGAGTAGCCGAGATTTCGATCATTTTTTTGATGGCAGCATCGTGCGTACCGTGGAGAGAGAGTATTTTTTGGTAGAGTCGGTTAAAGACAGCTTCCAGCACTAAGACATCGCCGGTGGCATCGTGGGCATTGGCCTCAACTTCCAGTTCAAGGTAGTAACGCAGAAATTGGAGATTGTATTCGGGGATTGAGTTTTCCTTGTCAAGGAATCGGGCTACCCGTAGAGTGCAGATAAATTGCGGCACTTCAAGGCCTTCGGCCTTGAGTATTTCGATATCGAA
>CAZXEW010000038.1:0-4300 GCA_964640215.1 uncultured Gammaproteobacteria bacterium | reverse complement strand
AACTCTCAATAAAACTGTAAAACTGAATACAGACATGAAAAAGCTACTGCCCAAAACTTTAGTTAATCCTCAGGGTTTCACCCTCATCGAACTGTTGGTCGTCATCGCCATCATCGCTGTTTTAGCAGTCATGGGTTTTGCCGCTTTTGGTGGACTAACAGGCCGAGGTAACGACGATAGAAGATCAGTAGATTTAAAAGCTTTTGCTGACGTCATGGAGGTTAAAAGAGGTACTGCCGTTGATTATTCCACTAACGTAGTTGCTGCCGCAGACTTTGCAACTGGCGCTTTTCCTAAAGAGCCAAGTACCCGGGCAGCAAAATACTGCTATCAAGATAGTACAACTACAGCAGTTTCTAATACAACTGTTGCAAACTGGGCATCTTTAACTGGTGGGTGTCCTACTGGTTGGGCAAGTGTCGATGGTGTTGCGCCTACTGTTATAGCTGGAGCTAAATATTTTAAGTTTTGCACCATCAACGAAGCTAACCAAGGTACGGGTGGTGCAGTAATCTGCCAGGGTAGTCGACAATAACTCTTAACTTATTCCCT
The DNA here is from genome assembly GCA_964640215.1 of uncultured Gammaproteobacteria bacterium. Classification (GTDB taxonomy): domain Bacteria; phylum Patescibacteriota; class Microgenomatia; order Daviesbacterales; family UBA10151; genus CAZXEW01. Next base: position 3,748 of record CAZXEW010000038.1, on the reverse strand, counting down.
AAACTGATCGCCTGAATCTTAAATCTACTTTTAGTTTTAGGTTTTTGCCAGACTATTTTAAACTTCAGAAATCAATTGACAAACATAGCCAAACTTGAAATAGTAGAGATAGACAAAACTTTCTAATATGCTGCCCAATACTAGTATAAAAATCCCAAGGCCTCACTCTTATCAGGACCTGCTTCGCCTCGCGGAAGCCAAACAATTTACCGCTCGCTCACAGAACCTTGCCTTTTTGGCTAAAACCAAAAACGTTGAACTTACTCGATCCGGTTTTACGTTGATCGAGCTACTCGTCGTCATCAGCATCATCGCCATTTTAGCCATCATGGGCTTTGCCGTCTATGCCGGCGCCGCCGCCAATGCCCGGGATGGCAAAAGACGCTCGGATATCACCCAACTCTCAAAAGCGATCGAAACTATCAAGGACCAATCAGCCGGCACCTATAAATATGATTTAACGTCAGCCAATAATGACTTTCCAAGGGGGATACCTGAAGATCCCTCAAACGGAACCCCCAAATACTGCGTATCCTTGAATACCGCCGGCACAACTCCACCAACCGCGCCACTTACCAACTGGACTGATACAGCCTGTCCGACCTCGGGAAATTTCATGACTTTCTCCTCAGGCGCTTCATCATCCCTGACTGCTTTAGCGGGCGATGACTTTCAAGATGGTACGGCTAAATCATGGACTCTCTGCGCTGCCATGGAAAAAAGTGCCACACCATTTTGCGCTACTAGTTTAACTAGATAAATTAATGACCAAAAAAACATCATTTTTCGACATAAAGGCCTTCACCCTCATTGAACTAATGGTTGTTGTCGGTATTATTGCTATTCTAGCTGCAGTCGGGATCTCTATTTACGCCAATGCTCAAAAGATCGCCCGTGACGGCAAACGCATCGCTGATTTGCAGGAAATCCAAAAAGCCCTTGAGCAATATTTTGCAGTTAACAACAACGCTTACCCGGCTAATGCAAACTATCCTTCTTCGATAAATTCATATTTTCCGACCAATGCTGTTCCAACTGATCCCACCAATACCGGTGCGTTTGTTTATACATACAATAATAATGCTGCCTGCGTTCCAGGCGGCCAGAAATATGTTATCTGCGCCAAAATGGAAGGATTAACCTCAAAAGCTAACTCAGATGCCGCCATGGCTGATGCATGCGCTAATTTTGCTGTCACCGCCCCGGCATTTTTCTGTGTAAAGAGCATCTCAAACTAACCTCACTAGCCATATTACAGGTTGTTATGAATCGAGGGGATACAAAAGCAGGTGCTGCTTGGCACATTACAAGGCCTGGTAGGACTATTTTCTAAAGCCGCACAGATTTGAAAACCCGCCGCGCTAGCCGGCAATAACCCCGAATAATCACCACCCTCAGGCGGCCTCGGGAAGACTCCGGATGAAAAATCAGCCTGACTGATCGGCTGGTATAATCGGGTGCCAAGATCGTATTTTAGCTCGTACGCCCTGGAAATAGCATAAACATCATTAGTTCTACTGGCATCCTTGGCTTGTTTGGTCAGCCCCCGGTAAACCGTTGCCCCCATCACAGCTAACACCGCAATAATCGCCACTACCACCATCAGCTCGATCAGGGTAAAACCATTATTTTTTAACATCCCCTTTAATAGGAGCAAGTACAATCAGGAAAAGTGACGGTTGTTGTGGCGGCTGTGCCGGCGGGAAAGCCGCGGACGGCATTAATAGTACCCACGGTACCGGCCGGTGCCACTCCATTATTCCATTCTGTTGTTTGGGTAAGAATCCGTCCTGAGCCCCAGGACCCGGTAAACCCTAAATATGGCCCAGTCGGCGGAGGAGTAGTCAGGTCGGTGGTGATGTTATAAGAGGGGGTAATGTAATATGGCGGGCCAGCCACTTCAGGATTGAACATCGTCAAAGTTATATGGACATCAGTGACTGCATTTGTGCCTGAACATTTTGGATAAGCATGGAGTGTTGGAGATGGTTCACCGGCGCAGGCTTGCGTATTACAACCTACACTATCTACCCCAGAACAAGTTGCTCCACTGGGCCTAGTACAAGTTCTAGTTCGAACACCACCTCCGCAAGGCGCGCTACAAGCACTCCAGGCCCCGCAGGATGCCACAATCGGCGAAGGGGAGGGGGTCGGCGGTGTCGGAGTGGGTGTCGGTGTTGGGCAGGCCTGGGTGTTACAGCTTCGATTGATGGTAGTACAATCTCCGGCCGGATCCGTACTACTACATGAACCGCCGTTTTGAGGCGGGGTACAAGTCCTGGCTTGGGTTCCGCCACCGCAGGCTAGGCTACACGATCCCCAATCATAGCACGAACCATTCACCACCGCACAAGGATCAGCTGGATTATTCAAATAGTTTAGACAGACTGAATTATTCGAGCCACCATTAGTTTCACTCGTGAATTTTGAGAAGTCCAGAATAGTTATATATTTGTCTTTATTGAGGTCGGCAATTTTATCGTAATTGGCATCACCACAAGTCCACGAAGGATTTGCATAAGCAGCCTGAATTTTACTAAAAAGTTGCTGACAGTTACCATTAGGCATTATATTCGTCGGATTCGGCGATGGCGGGGTATTATGGATTGAAGGAATACAATAGGGGGTTGAATTGGATTCCAGTGATCCGCAAATCCAAAAACCCGGGGCCGGAGAGCTAAACATACCATAATAACTACCTCCCTCCGGAGGATTTGGAGTTTTCCCGGCTGCCAGATCGACCTCACTGATAGTTAGATATTTTTCCTGTGACTGATCATATTTCAGCTCATAAGCTGTCGCAATCGATCGAACATCAACCTGCCTTCTGGTATCTCTGGCACCCTTTTGTAAACCGCTAAAAATTGCATAACCGATCACAGCTAAAATCGCAATAATTGCAATCACCACCAGTAACTCGACTAAAGTAAAACCTCTTTTTGCGGTAGTCCTCACATAACCATTGTTTCAACAATAGCCATGATTGTCAACGCACACTTCTGTTAATTGATTTTTTCAGCCAGCTACCTTACAGTCATATTAATGCCTAAATCTCACCGGGGCTTCACCCTCATTGAACTGTTAATTGTAATTGCCATCATCTCTGTTTTAGCAGTCATCGCCTACACTACTTTCAATGGGATCCAAAAAAGTAGCCGGGATGCCAAGCGAAGAGCCGATATCGAAGCTATCAGTAAAGCCTATGAGGTCACGTTCGATCCAAAGGTTACCCAATATCGAATCCTCCAGCCTTCTGATTTTGGCAGCGGTATCCCTGTTTCGTTTGATGGTGAAAGCTATTCTGGTCTATTAACCGGTGATTCTCCGGTCTACCGAATATGCACCGCCCTAGAAGATAACCCCGAGCGGACCTGTAATTCTCCCTCGACAACTTGTTTTTGCCGATATTCGGCCCAAAATTCCGATCTCGCCGCCGCCTCGCCGTCTCCCGGGCCGTCAAATTCTCCTGGGCCATCCGATAGTTCCCAACCTTTGCCAACCGATAACCCTACCCCAAGTCCGCTGCCTTCACCCGAGCCCTGCACTATAGTTGACGCCAGTTGGAGTGCGCCATCAAATCCCGTAGTTCAAGGCACGACCGTCAATTTAATAGTCACCGGGTCTGCTAACTGCATCGGTTTGCCAGTCAGCTTTGACGTCCGCGAAAATGATTCTTTATCTGAAGGGGGACTGGACGATCCTGCTGGTACTCAACCAGTCAACGCTAATTTCAATGGCTCGAACATTG
>CAZXEW010000037.1:0-1898 GCA_964640215.1 uncultured Gammaproteobacteria bacterium | reverse complement strand
ATTTTGATAAATCTTCAGGATATCTTGTCACTACACTTGCGTTGTTTATCATACCAACAAAATCAAGTAAATCGTCAGGCAGATTGATTTGGGCCAAGTTTATCAGATAGATTAAGTCGTGGGTTTTAGGCGGAAATTCTTTAGTTTTTTTGGCAATAACTGCTTTTAGAGTTTTCTCGATAGCCATATGACACATAAAAATAACGTACACATAGCGTTTTGTTTTTAGCATTTGTTCGGCTGTTATTAGATCATACTCAGCCATAACCAACCAATTTTTTATTTCTTTATTCATAATTCCGAGGTTTATTTTTTAGATTTTCTATCATTCTCTTTTTACAAATTATATCATATTAATAATTTCCCTTAAATGTAAATTATTGGCTTGTGGGGCTGATCTGGGTACATGGTATCCACCCTGGCAATAAAAATCAAGCAAAGATTCCAGTCTGATTGGTGGTAAGTTTAATACGCCAGGATCAATAGACGGGAACCGTTCTTTGAGTATATCCACAGGAGCTCTGCGGCCACGACCTCGATTCTTACGTTCATAGTTAAAGAACAATTGATACGCATATGCCTTACCTAAAAACTCTACACCATTCTCGTAATCTTCAATATCGTAAAACTCATCCTCGATAATCCGGTTAAATGTCTCAATATCACCCTGCATCCACGAACATCGCGGGGGAATACGTCCATGCTCAATTTTAATCTGATCTAACATTTTTTCGAACGCCGTTTTGGTTTCAGGGTGTGCCGGATTAACGAACTCAAACCCATTATCCGTCTGCCATTTTAATCCTTTTGTTTCAATCCCGTAGCGTCTTAGATGTGCTTCAACATACATCGCAAAGATCGCCGCGTACGTCGTGTTATTCTCATTGGCATACGCATAAAAGCTTGCTCCCACCGATAACTCTCTAAGCCCGTATTGATATCGCGGCAATCCTATCCGTCGCATAAATGGCCAATATTTATAAATATCCGATAAATCTTTTGTATCGATCTGGCTCTTTTCAAAGAACTTTAGTTTAGCCTTTAACTCGCTTAAATCTTTCCGCCTTTGCCAGCGACGCTTTTTCTTTTTGATTAACCCTCGCTGCTTCATCACTCGATGGATCGCACTATGCCCCTCGGTGAGCCCGTAATAATCTTTAAACCGTATCGCTCCCCATCCAGGGTGTTCTTCCCGAAGTTTTACAACTCGTGCCTCTGCCTCCGCATTCATCCGATGCGGGATATTCTTCGGCGCTTGTGACAGATTCTTCAACCCATCGAACCCATTCTGCTCATAACGTCCTGCCCACTTGCGCACCGTCTTGCGTGTTGTCTTAAATTCTCTCGACGCTGACGATATCCCTTTGGCCTTCGCCCACTGCACCATCTTTAATCTGTAATCAAACGGATTTGACATACGCCTCATCAACCAGTAATATTCCATCTGGACCTCCTGTTTGGTTCTATCCAACGGATATCTTACTTATCCGTGAACCTCGGAGGTCCTTTTTTTACGAAATATATTTTATAAGCTTTGGATTCGTCCGGCTTCGCTCCATTATTCTTAACGCTGCCCCTTGTTGCCTTTCATACCGCTCGTCAGCAAATCTCTCTTTGTAATATTCATACACCCTCATCCATCGCCTATATTCTGTCTCTCGGGTTTTCCAGTACTCGCTCGACTTATACTTAAATTCCTCCCTCTCAGACCATAGCTCATTTGCCGATCGTTTCTCTACGGGCTTCCTAACGCAAATCTTATGGGCCTTTTCAGCCTTCTTACCAAATCTTTTACAAATTCCTTGCCAAAGAGCTCTTATTACTTTAAATCTTTTATCATTAAAAAATTTTAAACGCCGCGGCTCCGGTGGGTGGATACCTTCTTCCCAAAGTCTCCG
>CAZXEW010000036.1:0-22733 GCA_964640215.1 uncultured Gammaproteobacteria bacterium | reverse complement strand
ATTTTTTGGTTGTTGCTCATCAGGACGATCAGGACCAGGATAACAGGGGCAATCAGGCCGTTGGCGACGGCTGAATAAATTAAAACTTTGATAGGATCAAGGTTGAGCAAATTTATCCCAAGTCCGATCAGTGTTGAGATGATGATGACACCATAAAAAGCGTTGGCTTCTTTGAGTTTGCGGTAGAGGCCAAATTTCCAGCCGAAGGATTCGGAGATGGCGTAAGAGGCGGAACCGGCTAAAACAGGCACGGCCAGCATGCCGGTGCCGATGATGCCGGCGGCAAACAGCAGAAAAGCAAAATCCCCGGCGATCGGCTGGAGGGCTTTGGCGGCGTCAGCGGCGGTGGTGATGTTCGTGATGCCGTGGGTAAATAGGGTGGCGGCACAGGCGGCGATAATGAAAAACATGACTAAATTGGATAAAAACATGCCTGACCAGACGTCGATGCGCATATTTTTGACCTCCTGGTCAGTGGTTTCTTCCTGGCGGGACTTGATGGTAGTTTTGCCTTCCATAATCTGATCCTCGACCTCCTGGGAGGTTTGCCAAAAAAATAAATACGGTGAAATGGTGGTACCCAAAATAGCGGTGATCAGAAATATTTGGTCTTTGGAAAAAGTAATCGTCGGGGTGATGGCGTGAATGGCCAGATCTTTGAGATCAAGGTTGACCATAAGTGCCGAGACGACGTAAGAAAGGAGCACCAGAGCCAGCCATTTGAGATATTTAGCATATTTTTCATAAGTTGTGAAGATCTGAAGGGAAAGGCTGAGGACGGCAAAACCCAAAACCAGGAATTCGAAATTAAGACCGGGGCGGAGCAGCTGAGTGGCTTTGGCCATGGCGCCTAAATCAGCTCCGATGTTGAGAGTGTTGGCCGCAAAAAGCAACAGGGCGCAGGTGTAGAGTACCCATTTTGGATAATATTGGCGAATATTAGCCGCCAGTCCCCTGCCCGTCACCAAACCAATTCGGGCACACATTTCCTGAACCACAGCCATAAATGGAAAGGTGAAGGTCGCCAACCAAATTAGTTGCAAGCCGTACTGGGCCCCCTGCTGAGAGTATGTGGCGATGCCGGAGGGGTCATCGTCGGCAGCACCGGTAGTCAAGCCCGGTCCAAGGGTTTTCCAATATTCTTTAGCTTTTTTAGTGTTGGCGTGTCTGGAAATGGATTTGCCAAATTGTTCTGTCGCGTCAATGGCGTTTCCGAGAGCCTCAGCCGGGGCTTTGGCCACAGCTTCGAGAATATCTTGATGACTCATTCCCTCTTTATCCATCTGATTTAAGCTTAGTCTAGGTTTATAGCTTGAGTCAAGGTGATAGATTGGGCTTGACAAAAAGTAATACAATGGTATAATTGTATTATGAATTATGTGACTACTAACATCCGTATCCCCGAAGAAGATTATTTGAGGCTAAAGGAAGAAGCGGCCAGGAAACGCAAAAGCTTTGCGGCGGTGGTGAGAGATAAATTAGGGTCAGAACATAAAATTAGATCAAAAGATGAGGTCAAGAAACTTTTAGAGGCCAGGGACAAAGCGGCTAAAATGCTTGGTGAGAAGCTAAAAGATTTTGATGTCGTTGCTGCCCTCAGAGAGATGAGAACGCAGCGCTAATGATCGTCGTAGATGCGTCGGTGGTATTTAAATGGTTGGCCGATGAAGACCCAGTATCAACGGCCAAAGCTAGGGAAATACTCGCGGAAGTGCTGGAGGGTACTGACGAAGCCTCTGCGCCTGATATTTTACTTTATGAGATTGCTAATATTTTGACGTTTAAAACCAAGCTGGAGTTAAAAGATGTTGAGGATACTTGGAAAAGATTTATTCGTTATCCGATCAAATTTTCGTATCCTGATGCAGATTTTCTTAGGAAATGTCTAATTTTTTCGAAAGAAAATGGCGTGACTATTTATGATTCAAGCTACATAATACTGGCGGAGGAAAAAGGCAGTGATTTTATAACCAGCGATCAGAAGTTAGTCAAGAAGGTCAAACTGCCTTTTGTCAAAAGCCTGGCTGGATATGAAGCTCCGCGACCGCGATATCGTGATATCTTCTAAGCTTTAGCTGATGAGGCTAGATAAAATTGGTTTTGGGGGTCGGACGCTGCGTTAAGGAGAAATTAATGAATTTGGGGATCTATGGTGTGAAGACGAATACGAGCTTGGCGGATTAATGATTGGGTGACTTCATCTGGAAAACGACTAGAGCAGCTGGATATGTTTAGACTGCTTCGTCTGACTATCTCGACTAACTGGTCATTCGATTTTCTAGATGACCCGTAGACTGTGGCTACAACCTCAATGATGTGTCTATGAAGATCTAGCGCCAAACCGTTTTCCCAGCCTACGGTTCTGGTTCTCGAGATCTGATTGATAATCGCGACAACATCGTGTGGAGACCCGACAAAGGACTGATCAAAATCTGTCTCGAAACTGTGCTCCGTTTGAATCCCCCTTAATGATTATTCTACTCCTAGAAATTTAAAATGCAACCTGGGTTTTGAGGCTGAATGCTTGGTTGCGGGGGTTGCAAGAGATTAGAGGGTGTTACAAGTCAATTAAGTAACGTACTTCTTTTAATTCAAAAAGGTCTCGTTTATCGATTTTAGTTTTGCCTTCTACTTTCCAACCTTTAGATTCATACCATCTTCTGGTTTTTTCGTTTGTTTCTAAAACCCATAATGTAGCTTTTTTATAACCGTCTTGCTTGAGTAGGCTAATCGCCTCCTCTATCAATTTCGAACCACATCCTGTACCGATAAAATTAGGATGAACATATATTCCTAACAATTCGCCCGTATCTTTAGTAGTATCTTCATCACGGTTTTTTCCAACCGTACACCAACCTACTATATTGCTCGTCTACTTGTGCAACCAAGGTATGCACGCCCTCTTTTGGAGTTTCTAATTGCGTCCTCCAGGTTTCAGTTCGTTTTTCAACCGATAAACTGTCTAAATAAGAATTTGGGATCTGACCCTTATAAGCAAATTGCCAAGTCTTAACATGAACTGTGGCAATTCCTGCTGCATCGTCTGGAACTGCGAGTCTAATAGTTGTCTGAGGCATTTACTGAGTATAGCAAAAAGTTCGATCCCAACTCTTGCCTTGACTAGTTAAGGGAAATTTTGAGGCTAAAAAATACTTAATTGCGGGGGTTGGAGAAGATTAGAAACTGTTATTTAGGGTGAGCGAGTTTTACTGCAACTTCGAAAAAGCCGTCCACTTTTAGTGGGCGGATGAATCGAAGCTGAAATATATACCTTGGCAGGAAGCCGAGGACTCTTAGTCCTCGGTCTTCACTCCTGTGAAATTTCAGCAAGGAGAAAACCTTCTTTTGGATACCAGTTATCAAATGAGAAAATAAAATCGGCTCCAAGTAAGATAGCTGTTTGCGCCACCACCGCATCAAAGATGGTGTTTTTTTTAGAGATTGCTTTTTCAAATCTTTGACTCGCTTTCAACTGAATGTCCTCGTCAATATATTCGATATTGAAAGCACCCTGTTGATATTGCTTATTAATAAGAGCTGCTTTATCCGGCTGATTTAGAGCTCTTTTTAGAGTGGTAATTGTTTCCAAAATAGCGGTGTTTGGGTAAATAATTTCATAACCTTGTGCGAGTAACCATTGGCTGGTTTTCTTGGCTCTGATATGGTTGGCATCATCTTTAGACACTAGCGCGATTAGGGAGTCCGTATCGCCAACGGCTACCTTACTCATGATCTGTTACTCCTCTTTGGGGTTCCCCAAGCATAGTAATCGTGATTTTCAGATACATCAGTTGGCTCGCCCGGTTCAGAAGGTAGTTGTTCCGCCAGCTTAGCGAGTTCAATTAATGCTTTAGCGGAGCTAGATTTAGGGTAAATAACGTTTAAGCCAGCATCTAGTGCTTCCCGAATGAGTTCAGACTCAAGCTGTCTTTTAGCCTTGGCTGCCAGGTCAATTCTTTGTTTAGTCTCATCAGAGATATGGACGCTTATTCTTTGCATAAGCCTATTATATCATACGTAATACGTATGTCAAGACAAGGAATTTGCGTCTGTAAAGTTGGTTGCGGGGATTGGAGGAGATCGGACTTTCGCTATTAGTTATTTGGAGCTGATCGAAACTCTGTACCTGAAATACCATTGTATCTCATTGCAGCTGGGAGGCTATCTAATCCTTGAGGATAGCGCGTCAGCGTCTTTTGGTACTGAGTAGCCAGTTGTAAATTTGGATATCTGTTTAATGCCTCCCGCAAAAAATGTGCCTCCGTGGCGATTGCTCTTGGAATTATATTGGCTCGGTCGATAATTAAACGACCATTTGCCTGATCTTTCACTTGTGAACAAATCCACGACATCGTAGCCATAGCTTCGATTGGTTTATTTTGAACCATAACAATAAAATGAGGCGGCAGCAAAACAAATGCAGATTCTACTGTCTGAGCACCACTACGTTTGGCCGTAAAAATTACGTGAGGTTCTTCATCATTAGCATAACTGGTGCGAGCCACCAATGGTGGTACTCCCAGCCGCATAGCAGTACCAGGCATATCATCAACCAAAGCAGTTTGTACTTGTCGTTGATTAACTGCCCACCATGTGGTAGTTCCAATTTCCTGAATACTTGAATCATGCCCTCGATTAGCTAGATAGGCCACACCAGCTGTAAAGTAGTCTCCAGCTACTTTACCTACCTCTTGAAAAGGGTGCGACATGATTTCTTTAAGGGTTTTACCTATTGTTACGTGCCTAGCACAAACCACACTAAAAGCCTGGATCATATCATTACCATTTGGAATAAAACTTTCAGCTGTCTCAATTGGCATAGTTGATGGTATTATATCGGCGGTTACAATAAAAATCAAACTATGAGTCTTGAAGCTAAAAATACAATGTTGCGATGTTCGAGAAGATTAGACTTTTGGATGGAGTGGGAAGCTTATAGCTTTACCTTGCTACTATTTTTTAGTATAGTATCGCCGATCAAAAAAGTTTATGGCCTGGAAAGTTAGGTTTTTTCAAACAGCGAGGGGCGATTATCCTGTTCAGGATTTCCTGGAAGAGCAAGATCAGTCAACCTCCGCTAAAATCGTAGGCGCAATTGAACTTTTGGAAACCGATGGCCCATATTTGAAACCACCATACATTAAAAAGTTACAAGACAAATTGTATGAGTTAAGAATATCAGGAAATATAGCTGTGAGAATTTTCTACACGATCAAAGATGGTGAGTATTATTTATTGCACGCTTTTAAAAAGAAATCTCGGAAAACTCCAACTCAAGAGATCAAGACAGCCCTTGACAGAATGAAAGAGATAGTATAGTATAGCATATATGCTATACTTTGAGCGTAAGTGAAAATTACAAGGTTACTGAAAATGATTGATCCAAAGAAAAGAAAACATTTAGACTTTACAGTTTGGAAGAAAGAAGCATTAAAAAATCCTGAGTTTAAAGCTGAATATGACAAACTTCAGCCAGAGTTTGCGGTAATTAGAGCAATTATTAGGGCCAGGGTTGAGAATGGACTGACCCAAAAGGGTTTAGCTGAAAAAGTCGGTACCAAGCAATCAGTTATTTCAAGGTTGGAATCAGGGAGAGCTAATCCTTCGGTGGGTTTTCTGAAAAGATTAGCTGAGGCTTTGAATACCCACCTAGAAATCAAATTTTCTCCCTCTAAGTAACACTTGTGTTGCGGAGACTACAAGACGTTAGAAATTTTTATTTTGGCTAGAGATCGTTCAATTTATCAATAGATATCCCAGAGATTTGGCAATTTTCCACATTACAAACACAGTTGGATGATACTTACCTAATTCTAAATGCCCCACATAAGTTAAATGTAATCCTGCCTTATCAGCTAATTCCTGTTGGGTCATCTTCTTATTCTTCCTAACTTCTTTTAGTTGTTGACTTAAATGTTTAGCAAACTTATCCCTGAGCCTGCTATTCTCCTTCGCATCTACTGGAGTTTTGAAAATTAAAGTACTCATACCTTAAATTTTCTAGAGTAGTCATAGGTTTTTATATAGCGTACTCATCTAACTTTTGATAAGATGTTTATAGAGTACTCATTTATATGTCTAATTTTGTAAGAGCAAATTTTTATATAATCTTGGTTTTCTTTTTAGCTCTAGTATTGAGAGTGTGGTGGTTAAATATTTTTCCAGTAGCCATAACGCATGATGAGCAAGAATACATCATGCAAGCAAAATCTTTGTTCTATACAGGGCAAGGGATACCCACTGCTCCTTCATTTGGCCTATTTTCTTGGGGTCGACAAGGTTTTGGTAATGTTATTAGCGAGCTGCCCTCTTTTTTAATCGCTCCCATAATTGGGCCTTTTAATTCATCCCCATTTGTTGCCAGATTGCCATATGCTTTTATCTCATCTCTAATGACAATTATTATCTATCTCGTTTTCCAGGCTTTAACTAAGAAAAAATCTTTAGCCCTTTTAGCAAGTTTAGTATTGGCTGTGAATCCTTGGAGTATCCATTTTGGAAGAACAAGTTTTGAGTTTACTCTTACTGTTCTTTTCTATCTACTTGGTATTTATTTTGTAATAAAAGCTAGTAAGTGGGGTGTTTTTATTCGCTACCCTTTTTTGTAGCGGGTTTTCTAAGTTACCATGGAGCTAAATTATTGTTTTTACCACTAATAGCCCTACTTTGTTTGTGGAAATATTTAGATAATGGAAAGGTAAACTGGAAACCATTATTATCTCTTGCCGTTTTAGCCTTCCTTATCAGTTTTTCTTATTTTGTCACACTGAAATACCAGCCATCTAATGCCAGAACTGGTGAAATAGTTTTTAATGATAGTGCTGCTGCAAGCAGTAGCGTTGATAATGAAAGAAAGGCAGCTATTCCAGGATTTCAACAACAAATCTTTTTGAATAAGGCAACATATTTCTATAAAAGACTCACAGATACTTACCTGCATACTTTTTCAACAGATTTTCTTTTTGTTTCGGGTGAAAATCGAGGAGCATATTCATTCTGGATTCACGGATTATTTTACTATATAGATTTTCCTCTAATAATTTTAGGATTGATCGGTCTTTACACTGTCAGCAAAAAAGTTTGGTGGTTGGTTGTTGGTATTATAGCCATATCTCCTATAACTTCAGTGCTAAGCGGAGGGGAACCATCCTATGTAATCAGATCTGGATTACTCTTCCCGATGTTAGCGGCTTTATCAGGGATAGGAATCTGGTTTCTATTAAACCAGTTTAAAAAATATAGAATTTTGGTAGGAGGAGTCATTTTAATAATTTATCTCTTTTCTGTGGCAAATTTTCTTAATTTATATTTTACTCGTTATCCAATTTATAACAGTGAGGGTTTTTACTTTAGCAACAAAATCCTATCAAGATATATTGATTTGAATTTAGATAAAGAGGAAATAACACCAATCATAATTTCAGTAGTAGAACCAAGAATACTCTTTGAAAAATTTCTTTTTTACAATAATCTCTATACCAAAGAAAGTGCTGGAAATCTTAACCAGAAAATTGCTCAAAAAGATTTTAGCTATAAAAATATAAGATTTATCAGTAAATGTAGTCAGGATGTTGCAACTGGTAGCGCCATATTGGTATATGAGGCAAAAATGGAGTGCGAGAAAGAGGTTCAACCAACTACAAGAATTTTATCACCATCAGACGCCGGATCATTATTTATAATAAAAAATGATAAATTATGCACCCACTACAATTTATCAAGATATCCAAGAATAAATAGTATATTTGAATTTGATGTTAATAATCTTGACCCTGAAAACTTTTGTAAAACTTGGATCTCACTTCTCTAGACTAACTTTTCATGCACTCAATTTAGCTTCAAAAAGTTAACAACTTAAAACATTATAAGAAAGGATTTTTAAACTTTTTCCAAGCTCTCTTTGAGGGCATTGGCAATAAGACGCTCTAGTTTGGAGTTATTAGTTATTAGGGACTTATTAGTATTATTAGTATTATTAGTATTAGGGACGGTCCTAGATTGGGTTGTCCTATCAAGCTAATTTAGCCACTTTTTATTGAGGAAAAATAGTGGCCTACTCGGATTGATACAACAACCCTTTCTAGGACCGTCCCCTGTTCTTCTTTCTAGGACCGTCCCCTGTTCTTGTCCCCTGTTCTCTATTAAGCGAGAGATCTTTTCAACGCTTGGTTCGAACTTTTTACTTTTAGGTAGAAAAATAGGTTTACAGCTTCATCCGCACATCAAAATTATCAAAAAGATGAAGGCTGATGCGCCAATTATAGGAAAGGCGTTCGAACCTAACGAAAAGGGCTATACAGTAGCCCAATTACATGCTTTATATTCACAAAATACAACCGTGTTGCGGGGCCAGGATAACACGCCCATCCCGACGTACGTCGGGAAGCCGAACCCGATCAGAGATCGATTTCGAATCCAATCGACCCCCCAATTGCCACTAAAAAACCCGCCACTAGGACGGGTTTTCGTGTCAAGTTGCGGGGCCAGGATTCGAACCTGGGACCTTGAGATTATGAGCCTCACGAGCTACCACTGCTCTACCCCGCGATGTCGTAGACATTTGGACAAAATCGTCGCGATCTAAGATTTCTCCATATTAGCTGTACTGCGATTTGTCCACCCCAACCTTTATCTGCTTCAGACTTTTTTAGCCTTCGGCAGGCAGGAAAGGCAAAACACAAACACTGTGATGATTATACTTCAAAAGAGCCGGTAACACAACCTGTTGAGCAGGGTGCGCATCGAAACTATTAGAGCAATAATGGTTATTGTGGATGAATACTATAGACAGCCCCCAGATTGGGCTTTTGGAGGGCTAAAAAGGTCAAAAAAAGAGCCGGAACCAGCCTTGCCAGTATTCTTGCCGGGCGCTAGGCGTGGCCTCCTTAGATCGAAGCAGGGCGTCGATCTCACTTTGGGGGATGATATAAACGATCTCCCCTGGCCGAGCCAGGTTGAGTTTATCTCTGGCTTGTTCTTCGACAAAACTGACGCTTTGAACCTGAGTCAGGCGGGTTTTGAGCTGTCGGTTCTGCTGCTGAAGGGCTGCCAGGTCGGCGGCGGCTTTGTCTAAACGCTTGCCTGCCTGCAAGGATTCGGTGGTTTGGCGGACTAAATTGATGGCTAGGAATAAGAAAATGATTAATAAAATAATGAAGCCGATTTTTTTAGTCATAGCTTGGGCTAACTTGACTTTTATATCCCTAGAATATATTATATGGGGTATAATCTAGGATGATATAATAACTTTATATAAGTTCAATTTTGACTTGTAATTTAGTAAGATTTAGATTATTTTTAGATTAATAACAATTTATGCCGACATTAAGAGACGCACACCAACAATTTATCGGGCACCTCAAGGGTCGTTCCCGGGCTTCGGCTACTATTTTAGCTTATGGTAAGGATATTGAGCAACTGGTGACGTTTTTGAACGCTCGCAGCAAGGAAAATGTCGAAGATGTGGCCACGGAGGATCTCCAGGAGTTCATGGATAGCCTTCTCAAAGACGGCTATACCGCCAAATCCATCTCCCGCAAGACCAATTCAACCAAAACTTTCTTTAAATTCCTGAAAACATCGGGGATGATCACTGATAACGTGGCTAATTCGATTGAACACCCTAAGTTTGAGAATAAACCGCCGCGGATATTGTCAAAGCTGGAATATCGGGCGCTGCGAGATGCTGCCCGGGGTGATTTGCGGATTTTTGCGATTATTGAGCTGCTGCTCCAAACTGGCGTGCGGATCGGCGAGCTGGCTAATATCAGCATCGAGGATTTGACTCTGGATACGGATACGCCGAACTTGTATGTGGCGCCGCATGAAGGTTCGGTATCACGGACGATTCCTTTAAATCGGCCGGCAATTGAAGCAGTCCAAAAATATCTCGAGGTCCGACCTCAAACAACCAGCAAAGCGTTGTTTGTGACCAAGACTGGTCGTCCCCTGCTGGTTCGAAATATTAGGACGGCGATTGATCGATATTTTAGATTGGGAGATATTAAAGGGGCTAAGGTTAATGATTTGCGGCATACTTGGGTGGCGACCCACTTAGCTTCGGGAACTTCACTTGTGTTGATATCAAAATTGGCCGGGCATAAACGGGTCTCGACGACCGAAAGATATCTACAATACATCCAAGGCCGCTCGGCCGAGAGCAAAGTTAAGCTAGAAGAGCTGTAAAATGTCTCGTGTCGAATTGAATAAGACTCATTCTATTGTCCCCTATCGGTCTTTTAATTCTGGGAATTACCAAAATACGTATCTGGCCAATCTAGTTGTTTGTCGGCAGATTTTAAAGAATAGCGGTCATGAGTCTGGTTTTGGGGTTTATCGAACACAAAGTGAGGATTATATATCAGGCGTGGTAAGAGGCAATGATCACACAATACCTGATTTTTGGCGTTTGTACTCAGATTTGGACCGAGTTGATCCGATAACTCGTTCACTTTTAGAACTACATACACATCCTGATTCAACATATTTTCCTTCTAACATAGATATGCTAATTTTTTTGCACTTTTTTCCAAAAAGAATTATCGAATTTTGGGCTACTGCTGAATTGAGGAAAAAAGATTTAGCAATACTTTTTATTAGACACCCAGGAGAACGAAGTAATTTAAGTAGAATGAAGGATTATTTTTTGATTGGACTACCGATGATACATCTTTTAGACCATTATCAAAAAGGTCGTTTAGAGGAGGGGGCATTTGTGGGGTGCGGGCGAAACTTCTGGCATAGGCGAGGTTATGAGACTTATGAATTACTGGTCGGTGAAGATGAATTTGAAGGGGGAAGACTCAGTTTGATGAATGCTAATACGCTGGAACAGATATATAGACAAATAGGTGAGCGGACTAGGCTATCGGTGTAACTTCAATCATCTGTTTTTGATAACTGAGTTTGACATCAAAATGATCAAAGAAACCAATTTGTCCTAGAATGCCATGTCCGAAGTCGGAGATTTCGGCAAATATTACCTTGGCTTGATAAGTCACATTTCCTACCCTAATGTCAATTTCATTCAAAAATCCGTTAATATTTTCACCGCTTACTCCCCTAAACATGACCTTGTTTTTTGAAGATAGTTTGATCTCTAAAAGATCGGCTAGATCTTTACTAAAAATGCAGTGATCTGCGCCTGAATCAATTAGTGCCCGGTAAATAATAAAAGCGTTTTTGGACTTAAGCAGAATCGGTATTATTGGGCGATTTATCTGTGGGGCAACTTCTTCGTAATAAAAAGTCATTCAGAAGAGCAGGATCCGACGATAGGTAAAATTTCTTTAGGGATTTGGGCTACTACAGGCAGGGTGATGCCCTTTTTTTGGGCTTCTTCGACAACTTTTTTTAGGTTTTTACCGGACGCGACAACGTTATTACTGTTTGGTCCATCAAGAGCTACCCATTTTCCTTTATACTCCTGGTAAACTTTTTTCATATCTATCGCCTTCATGAGGGTATTCTACCATAATTGTGGGTGGACTAGGATTCGCGCCTAGAACCGAGTGTGTTTGAGCCTTCGTTCCTCATTTCCTGCTAAGAAGTGAGCAAAGTTAAGCTAGAAGAGCAGTAAACAGCTTGTGTCCTAATTTTGGGTACCAGCTGTCGAATGAAAAAATGTAGTCAGCTCCTAGATTCTCGGCTGTGGCAGCAACAATAGCATCGAAGAAGGTGTTTTGTTTCGACTTAGCATCATCAAAAATCTGGCACGCCCGATTCATAATATCCTGGTCAACATATACGACATTAAAAGCTCCCTGCGCAAACTGTTTGGCTAACAGATGGGCTTTTTGGGGTTGATTGGCGGCTCTTTTAAGACTGGTAATGGCTTCCGGAAAAACTGTCGAGGGAAAAATAACTTCGATGCCTTGCTTGGCAAAAGCGGTAGTTCCGGCAACAGCTAGATCATGGTTTGGATGAAGAGGGAGAGCTAGAGAAATAAGTCCGTCAGCATCACCGACCGCTATTTTATTGCGAAGCACGAAGCTATGCTTCATTCATTTTTTTCTCCACCCCAGGTGTAAAAATCCATATTTTTGATAAAATCATCGGGAATTTGACCGACTGTTGGTATAGCCTCAGCTTGTTTGGCAAACTCAAGTAATGCTTGAGCGGATACAGAGCCAGAATTCTTATTGTTAGCTAGGCCTTTATCTAAGGCTTCTCTAACTACTTCCGCTTTAGGCTTATTGGCTATCCGGGCCTTTTGTTCAATCGTTTTTTGCTGCTCGTCTGTTATATAAATGTAAAATCTTTGCATATTCGTGTCTAAATAGAGTATACACCAGGGTGATGGGTGATGTCAAGAAGTTCCTTTAGATTTGAGTTGATTTTGGGCATGGCGAATTAGATCCAGCACTTCTTTTAGGGTCCACCCTTGATAAGGATTTGTGCCGGGTTGTTTATCTGATGGTGCCGCGGTGATGATTTCTTCGGTTTCAGTTTTTAGGTTAGCACTCTCCTCTGTCAGTTCGAGAGTAAATTTCGATCCTGGTTGGCCGTCAAGATGCTTTAGGCCTTTTTGAAAAAAGCCCGGTGGAAAATCGACAATGACACTACCGTCGTCAAACTCTTTTAAGACAACTTTTTCCTTGGGCATATTAGTGGGCGGATCAGGACTCGAACCTAGTAATAAAGTGGGGCTGCATGGGCTCGAACCATGGACCAAGTGTGTATAAGACACTCGCTCTACCAACTGAGCTACAACCCCAAAATATAAAAGACAGCAGCTCCTCCTGGGTGAATTATATTTTATTTCCGCTTCGCCGATAAATGGTATTTCACCCGCTTGACTGTCGTTTAGACACTCAAGCCCATTGAGCTACGGGCCTGTTTTACAAGGGAATTATATCAGAAGTAGCTGTACTTCTCGACTCGTACCTCGCTCGAAGAATATTTTCAGTGCTGGCGGTAAGCTGTAAGCGGTTTGCTGTACGCGGTTATAGATTCGAGCGCTTGGTGATTTCGAGTTCGACGTCGGGGCGGTTGCGGCCGAATGTCAGTTTGGAGAGCTCTTTGATGGCCTGGCCGATCTCGGGGCGCATCATGGCGTTCCAGGCATTCATGTCTTTGAGAACATTCATGGAGAAGGGCGGGACTGGTTCGCCGTTGACCTGGGTCTTGACGTACATGGTGACAGCGGGGATATTAAGCAAGTCCTGTTCATTGAAGATTGGCTGATACTCATTTTGGAGGAAGTTAGCGTCAGTCGTACCAACCCGGTAGGTCATGATGGTGCCGATGTTACCGATGATGGCGTTTTTGATATTATCCTCGAGCTGACCCATGAATTGGTTGGCGACGATCAGATTGAGGCGATATTTGCGGGCCTCGGAGAGAATACTGGCAAAGGAGTCGGTGGCGAAGTTTTGGAACTCATCGACGTAGAGAAAAAAATCTTTGCGCTCAGCCTCCGGAATATCGGCTCTTGACATGGCGGCGGAGAGAATTTTCGGAACTAAAACCAAACCAAGAAAAGTCGAGTTGTCCTCCCCTAGCCTACCTTTGGACAGATTGACGATGAAAATTTTACCGGAATCCATGATCTCGCGGATGTTAAAGGAGGTGGTGGATTGACCGATGATGTTTCGGAGCATGTGGTTGTAGACGAATTTGGAGAATTTGGAGACGAAGTAATCAAGGGTTTCGGCTTTGTGGAAGTCATCGGTTTTTTCGATCTGATCGGTCCAGTAACGGCGGACCAGCGGATCGTCGACCAGAGGCAGGATGGAGCGGACGTAATTGATGTCCTGGAGGGCGCGGACGACTTCGATCAGCGAGCCACCCTGGACGGACATGACGGTTAACATGGTGTTGCGGACAGCATGCTCGAGTCGGGGGCCGATGATACCGGTTTTGTTGGGGTCGTAAAGCTTATAGAGCATGCCGATGATTTGCTCGACCACGAATTGTTTGTTATTTTCATCAGTCCACTCGAGCATGTTCATGCCAAAAGGGCGGTCCATGTCTGAGGGGTCCCAATATATAACGTCCTGGGCCCGTTCCGGGGGAATTAAATCTAATAATTGTTCGGCAGCGTCTCCGTGAGGGTCGATGAAGGCCAGACCTCGGCCGGCTAGAACATCCTGGAGGGCCAATGACAAGAGGAATTGGGTTTTACCAGTACCGGTTCGACCGATGATGTACATGTGGCGCTGGCGGTCGGAGTCGCCAATGTAGACGGCCCGCTCGATGCCGCGGAAGATGGAGCGGCCCAAATACATGCCGGAGGTGGGGATTTTTTCGGAGGCCGGGGCCATTTTGGCGGGGAGCCAGTTGATGAAGGGGGTTTCGATTGATTTGTTGGGCATATGGAAGACCGAGGCGATCTCGTCTGGAGTAAGGACAGGGATTTTGACGTGTTTGGGCAGATAGCGGTAGACAAAATCGGTGATAAAGTCCTGTTCGCTTTTGACTTTCATGCCTGCAAAGGAGTTGTAGGGCCCGGAAAATTGCTCGAGGGATGATTTGATGTTGAAAAGGTGAGCCTTGGCGCTATCTTTGTTGGTAGAGGTGGTGACGATGCGAATGACGGCGTGAAAGCCCGAGCGGTTGAGTTTACCCTCGACGGCCTCGATCTGTTTTTGATCAGGTGGAGCTTTGGGCTTGTCGCCGGTGCCGGGGTCTTTTTCTTTTTTGAGGAATTTTTTACCGGCGTCTTTCCACTTGCCATCGGCCGGAGCCATTAAAATTTGAATAGCCGCCCCCTCCCCTGGCTGCATTTTGGCAAGAGTCGAGGTCAGGGTTGAAATCGGGTCGGTGGGGAGATCTTTGTAGGTTTTGACCGGGAAATAATTGTCGGTTCTGAGGCCGTACATAGCGTAGGCGGTTTGTCCCCCTTCGGAAAAGATGTTGTACTCGGGGACTTCGGTGATTTTGGCGTCAGGGTAAGCGCCGAAAAACTGTTTTTCGACCAGATCACGGTGGCGTTTGTGGCAAGAGATGTAGAATTTGATCGATTCGGGCAAACCGACGATTTCGAAGGCAATGTGAGGCTGGGGTTTGGCGAAGGCAAAGTATTTATTAATGGCCATTTTTATGGAATAAAGGGCGGCGATGAGCTGTTCGGCGGCATCGATTTTGGTTTCGTTGCCGCGGGGGATCTGAACTTCGAGCAGGATATATTGGAGAGAGTCTTTTTGGCGGTGACGGTATTTGTAGTTGGACAGAATATAGGGAATGAGGAAAACTGCTAAGCCGACTAAACAGCCCGCAAAAATTAAAACTCCGAGAGTGATAGTCAGGATGGCGTTAATATTGTAGGTAACCTCTGTGGTGGCTTCCATGTATTAAACTGTGTCAGTTTGAGGGACTGGTGTAGCCGGTGGTTGAGTTTGGAGACCTTCTTTTTTGGAGACATAGGTAATTTTTTCCTCCAAGGCTTTGTTTGAGGGAGCGATCCTGATAACAGCTTTGAAGAGGCTGCGGATGTCAATCCAAAGTCGGTAGAGCCAGGAGTCAGGGTGGTCTGTAGGCTTTGGGGTGGCTGGATGATCAGGGACATTGAAAATAATCTTGTCAATGTTTTGGCTGACCTGAACTGGGGTGTCGGCGGTGGTTGGAATAACTGTCGGGGCGGGCTGGCCGGTGGCCTCCGCGACGGACTGTTGGATGGCCTGGCCCACTTGCTGGTGTTCCTGTTCCGGAATTCTAGCTCCTGGATAATCGATGGCGGGTGCTGTGCCTTGCATACTAGGTGAATTATATCCTGAAAGGATACAGGATTCATACTGATACCGTAGATAGAGGCGCAAAGCGACTCATACCGAAATAGTGAAGAATTAACACCTCGTCAGATTCATTAGAGTTAGCTCCGGGTCCTGCCCCGAATTCCCTCCCGCACGTGCTCCCTATCAGTCCGCGCGAGCGGGAGCCCTTCCTTCGTGTCACCCCTCGCAAGTCCATTCAAATATATTTTTGGGAGCCCACGACTTCGGTATTAGTTCTTCTTAGGTATCAAGGTTCGAAAAACCCAAAGATGGGGAGAATTATTTAGCTGCGGAGAAGCGGTGGGAGACCTCGGGCCAGTTGACGATGTTCCAGAAGGCTTTGATGTAATCGGCACGGACGTTTTTGTATTTGAGATAGTAGGCGTGTTCCCAGACGTCGAGGCAAAGAATGGGGGTGCCTTTGCTGTCCATCAACGGAGAGTCTTGGTTGGGGGTGTCGAGAATTTCTAATTTGCCATCTTTGACGACTAACCAAGCCCAGCCACTGCCGAAGCGGCCGGTGGCCGAGGCGGTGAATTTTTCCTGGAAAGTGGCAAAATCGCCGAAGGTTTGATTGATGGTGTCGGATAATTTATTCGTAGGTTGCGTAGCCGCGTTTGACGCGGGCGCCATAATTTGCCAGAACATCGAATGATTAGCGTGTCCCCCACCGTTGTTGCGGACTTTGGTTCGGACATCTTCGGGAACTTTGTTTAAGGTTTGAATTAGTTCTTCGATCGGCATATTCAATAAATCGTCGTGGCCTGCGAGTGCATCGTTGACATTTTTAACATAAGCAGCGTGATGTTTGTCGTGGTGAAGGTGCATGGTTTCCTCGTCGATGTAGGGTTCGAGGGCCTTATAGTCGTAAGACAGATCCGGGAGGGTGAACATGGGGTTATTATATCGTCGCTAGAGTCGAGAGTCTAGGGACGAGTTTATGCTGGGCTATTGTCTGATTCAAAAAAACTATCCAATCGAGCCGCTCTTTGGTTTTTGCGTGCTAAGTATTCTTTTACTACCAATTCAATCTCTTTTTCAATTAAGATTATATCAGATGGGTCGTACGCTTTTTCGTCGGCGTATATGGGAATAACCATTCCGGGTCCAGGACTGATTACTGTTCGTGCTCTAGCTATTGCTTGACCTTTGCTGTCTAACCATTGAGGGGCTCTGCCAGAAGCTAAAATCAATCTAACATCCTCCTCTGAAAAGTTAGGAACTTTACTTAATAGCTCGTAGAATACTTGATCACGGGGAGGTTTTCTAGTTCCGGCTTCGATTTTAGCTAAAGTCGTCTCGTCGACTTGCAAAAATCCAGCGAGTTTTCGACGGCTAAAACCCTCTCTTTTACGATAAGATTCAAGTATTTGTCCAAATCCTTGTGGACCTTGTGGGATTAAATTAGATTCGTTGAGGTCTAATTGTTTGAGTCCGGGGTCTTGTTCCTTCATGCGGCCTATATATTATCATGAATACTGTTTGTGTCAACATTTGTATATAATGGGTTTGACGAAGGTGAGTCTTGGGATAAAAAGTTTGGAGGATCCGAAACGGGTTGTTCGGGAGGATTTTTTGGTGGATAGTGGGTCGTTTTATACAGTTTTACCTTATGAAGCTCCACGTAAAGTAGGTGGTGTCTTCTCAGCTTCCAGCTTCACAGCAAAGCTGCTCAGCTGCTTAAGCAGATGAATTATTGCGATTCATCCGCTTTGATGATAATACAGTTAAGCTGCTGGGTTTGATTTCGAAATTTAAACAGGAATTTTTCTTGGCTGACGGAACAAAGGTGGTTCGGGATATTGGTGATGCGTTTGTTGAGTATGAAGGTCGAGAGATCGCCGTGCCTGTGATTTTGGGTAAGAAGGCTGATAGCGCGCTGCTTGGGGTGTTGACATTGGAGGCGATGGGGTTGGTGTTGGATCCGTTTCAAAGAAAGCTGCACCCGGCTAAGTTACCGCTGTGATTCTTAGATCGAAGATACGTTTATTGGCAAGTTTTGCTGTTTTAGGTTGCCAATATTTCGTTTAGCTTCTAAAATCTCTAAACCTAAGACTTCACCTTTTTTAGAAACATCTACCAAGATCTCATCGGTAATTTTTTTGGTATGATCGTAGCGGCCTTTTTTCAATTTGATGTATAAAGCATCGATTTTTTTATCGTATGTAATTTTCGTAGACTTGTTTCCTTTGTTAAGTAATATTTAGTGATAAATAATTAAATTGTCATCTTCTCTAGTAACCACGACTTCTAGTATTTTATCATCAAATCGTTTCTAGCACTCGTGTTGACGGTTCCTAAAACTGATGTCTTGATTATCAGGGTTTTTAATCGTCGCGATGATCGCTTTTTGGCTGATTTTACGTTCAATTCTCTGCTGCTTAGCATGGTCTGAAAAAATAATTTTCATACTTATTGGGGCAGAGTTTAAACTTTTTTGTTATCTAAGTTTTGACGATTGACATAATTTCTCGTAGTATCAAGAGATCAGATTCATTCTTGAACTTTGTCGTAATCCGGAGAGAGAAGCATGGTTTCACGATAGATTTCCATCTTGCTTTTAATATCTGGAGATAATTCCAAAGGCATTGGTGTGAAATAAGTTTAATTGACAAACGGCTTTACCTCCTTCTTCTCCGGACAGCTGATAACGGCCCACCCAAAGCTGATCTTCTTTTCTAAAGCTATATTTTATTGGCAGTTTATGGCCACTAAAAATGTAATGTTTAGTAAATTCTAACTCGCGATCAGTTAAACTACCTTGTATGGTTGCCCCTCCGATACGGTCGATCAGCTCTCCAACGATCGAACTATCCTCAGTTGACCTTTTTAGGTAACCCCCAAAGGCTATAGCATTTGTAACAGTCTTCCACCCTAATAGAATAGAATCTGCAAACCAGCCGGTAATACCATAAAGTTCTATTGATCGCCATCTGACATGTGTTGCATCAACATGGGGGTAATCGGGAGTAATTTCTGAAGACATAATTATATTATAGGTTCTCTTATGAGATTGTCAAGCGGAAAGCAGATTTTCGAGATACTCTTCTACGTCGAGGGCGGCGGCGCAGCCGGCACCGGCGGCAGTGACGCCTTGGCGGTAGCGGTGATCGGAGACGTCGCCGGCCACAAAAACTCCTTCAACTGAGGTTTTGGTGACGTCGTGAGGGATTATATAGCCTTTTTCATCCAGATCGAGCTGACCTGTTAAGAAATCAGTATTTGGTTTGTGGCCGATGGCGATGAAGACGCCGTTAATTGGTAGGTTTGTTAGTTCGTTAGTTTGTAAATTTTTTAATTTGATACCAGTAACTACTTGCTCCCCGAAAATTTCTTCGACGACACTATTAAAGATAAAATTGACATTCGGCTTAGATTTTAGATGCTCCTGCAGCGCGGCTTGAGCACGAAGCTGGTTACGGCGATGGACAACGGTGACATGGCTGGCGACTTTTGAGAGATGCTGGGCTTCGCGCATGGAAGTATCTCCCCCGCCGACGACAATGACATTTTTGCCCTTGAAGAATAGGCCGTCACAAACAGCACAAGCGGAGACGCCTTTGCCGATTAAGCGCTGCTCTGATTCTAAACCCAGCCACATGGCGGAGGCGCCGGTGGCTATTATTATGCTGTCAGCTAACAGCTTACGGCTTTCCGCCTGCAATACAAATGGATGTATGGAAAAGTTGACTGAGAGGACGTCTTCGTTAACAAAGCGAGTGTCAAAACGCTGTGCTTGGGCGCGCATTTTAGCCATCAGATCAGGGCCCTGGACGCCTTCGGGAAAGCCGGGAAAGTCGTCAACGTCAGTGGTGAGCATAAGCTGTCCGCCGGCTTCGCGTCCGGCCACAACAAGAGGCTTGAGATTGCCACGGGCCGCATAGATGGCCGCGCTTAGACCAGCCGGACCGGAACCGATGATGATGAGTTTTTCAACTGGGGCATTGTCCATAGAAAATTATTGTAACAGATTAACGATAGCGTCTTGAGATTGCCAGGCTAGATGCGCTGGCAATGAGCCTTCGTTCCTCATCTCTCGCATTCGCGATGACATTAGTCCCAGATCTTTACTTAACGTTGGCTGAGGGCGAAGCTGTCTTTGAGGGCGACGGCTTGGCTGAGGCTTTGGCGCTGGCTGATGGTTTAACTGAGGCCGAAGCCGAGGCTGATTGACTTGGGCTTGGTGTCAGTTCAGGTGTGGCTTGAGCTGTCGGACTGGCTTGATTAGACTCCTCAGGTATGACTGTTGAGGTAAAACGACTGCGTAGCCAGACCAGGTAACCCGCTAAGAGAACAATAATCAGGATAATAATAACAATGGTGACGTTGCGATTCATGGTTTAAGCGTTCACCCCTTCCGGACAGATGTGTCCCCCTTCGCTGAAGCTATGGGGGATTTGGGTCTAGTATATACCCGTTTAACTCGAGTTTGCAACTCATCGTAAACGGGTATTTACACAAAATGTATTTTGAAGTTACAAAGTGAATTATTTTGGTAATAGCAGACATTTTAGAAAATGCTAGTGGATCAATTTAATCTCATGAAAAGGTCGACCCAAGGAATTGTCTGCTGCTTTTAAGAGCATCATATAATGGATGGTATTGGCCGGCGCGACGCTTGAGTGCAGCTAAGTCATACTTTTTCCAGTCGGCCAGCGACTCTTGGGAGAACTGGAGAGGGTCGATATAGGCCAGAACACTACTAATCCAGAGATTGGCACATAAAATTTGATCTTGAGGATCGATCGGAGTATCGAGCAGCCGAAGAGTAATTTTAGTGGTGTATTCGTCGGGCCAATTTATGTGGTAAAAAGGATGGACCCCGAATTCGGTCATAGCTATAGGTACCTGGGAATGTAATAAGCTTTGGACCAGTCTTCTTTCATTCAGAGCTCTGGTAATCGGATTATCACCCGGCGCAGAATAATAAGGGTGAGAGCCGTAGATTAACTGATCGATAGTCTCAGAAGGAAGATTATCCTTGATTGTTTCTGACATTTCGGCTAGATAGGCTGTTTTATCCTTTTCTAACTTGTCAGCTAGCGGAGTTATAACGGGCCGGCCTTGATGGTGAGTGATGATTTCGATGGCTGGTATCAATCGATTCATGGCGTGATCACGCGCCGTGATTTGTTTTCGACCCTTCCCATCCTCATCAATATCCCCTTCTAAATCAGCCTCGTTGGCAGCTTGTAAGATTGTACCTTCACCAAGTATGCCAACTACCCGGCTGGTTTCAAGGTCAACGAAGTCAAGGAACTGTAGTCCCGGAGTCCTATCGTAAACTAGACGAATGACTGGCAGGATTTCTTTTTTATTGGAAATAAACCTGAGTAGCCGGTCCGACGGATTAATTAGGGTATATGATCTGGCCTTGATAGCAGCTGAGATGGTTGCTTCGCTACTGATATCGTAATGGCCGGTGGGATTCCAATGTAGTCCCAGCACCTGGTGAAGATTTGGTTTGGTTAGGGGTTTGGATGGGACGGAATTGTTTAGCAGACACAACATTGAAAAAGATAAAAATTCACGTCGGGATCGTTCCATAAACAAAAAGGGTAACATTTTTTAGGAAAAATACAAAGATGTATTAAATAGTCTTAGTTCAAGTCCAGCGTGAGGCAGCGGACGCCGCCGCCGCTTTTGCGAAACTCGGACATATCGAGTTCGATGATGTCAAAACCGCGTGATTTTAATTCGCCCGGGAGTTGGGTGGTGCCCTTAACCATGACGATAGTTTTGTCGACAGAGACTAGGTTGGCACCGAAAGCCTCGGCGTCTAAGTCACTTATCTCAATCAGATCGGCGCCGAGAGATTTTATTTTATTGATCGAGTCTGTCGA
The DNA here is from genome assembly GCA_964640215.1 of uncultured Gammaproteobacteria bacterium. Classification (GTDB taxonomy): domain Bacteria; phylum Patescibacteriota; class Microgenomatia; order Daviesbacterales; family UBA10151; genus CAZXEW01. Next base: position 1,177 of record CAZXEW010000036.1, on the reverse strand, counting down.
AAAAGCTTTGGGATAATAGGCGATGATGTCCGCAGAGATGGGAGAGAGGGCCATGTCCATGTGGTAAAATTTGGGATCGATCAGTTCGAGTTGGACGACTTTTTTGGCGGTTAAGTATTCAATCGCGGAAGCGGTCTGTTCGTTTGAACGGAAACCGTAACCTGCTAGAATTAGGCCGTTCCAGAGAAAGGATTCGCCCTGGCCTTCGAAAGGGATATCGAGCTCGGTAACCGTCCAATTGCGTTGCTGAAACCAATATTTAAAAAAGGGTTCTTCACCTTGACGCTCGGCGAATTTAAATTTGGACAGCAACAACTTATGATCACCGTAGGTCAAGCCGGCATTGGCTGTAAAAACCATGTCCGGCCATCCTTGGGTAGGTTCGATTATTTCAACTTGACAACCTAAATTCTGATAGGTTAGTTTGAGTGCCTCCCACTCCTTTAGGGCAATTTGTGGATCGATCTGGTTGGATTTGTGCATCCAGGGATTGATTTCATAGTCGATTTCGAAAAAGCGAGGTGGACACATCAAAAGTTGGCGCATAGAGGTAGGAGAATATTCTAGCAGATAGGGACAAAATGTATAATGGTTAGGATGAAAAAAGAAGAAAAACCCAATAAGCCTATTCAGCCGTGCCCAAAGTGTGGGTTTCCGATTGGGGTGGTGGCTGGGTCGAAGGAGGCCATTTGTCGAAATTGTGGGTTTAAAGATCCCTGCTGTGAGTGATTGTTCGGTGGGCTTGACTTTTTTATGGGACGAGTGTAATTTACTTAAGTAATGGGGGTTAATTCGAAGAATCTGATTGTTGGGATACTCATACTAATTTTAATTTTGGGTGGGGTTTATGTGGTTTTTAAACGAAACAGCACGGCCAGTAGTCCGACAACCTCTCCTGAGATAATTGTCACCTCCACTCCGACCGCCTCTCCTTCAAATCAGGTGGTGGTCAATTTAGCTTCGCAAAATAATTCGACAGAATCAGGCCGAGCTACTTTAAGTGAGGAGGACGCTAAGGTGATGGTCACACTCGAGATGACTGGGACAGTGGCTGGAGTGCCACAGCCAGCCCATATTCATGTTGGGAAGTGTCCGGATGTCGGGGCGGTCAAATATCCGCTGACCAATGTGGTTGATGGCAAGTCGGTGACAACGATCGATACGACATTGGATAATT
>CAZXEW010000035.1:0-5260 GCA_964640215.1 uncultured Gammaproteobacteria bacterium | reverse complement strand
GTCTCCTGTAGGATGCAATAGTAAGGCTACTTTTCTACAAAAAGATCTTGTCGCGTCTGACGCGATTGAACCCGGGTCCTACACCCCAATCTTTCTAAACAGAAAACCAGCCATAGAGGCTGGATTTCTGTTTGGAGCGGGTGAGGGGAGTTGGACCCCTGACGTTCACTTTGGAAAAGTGACATTCTACCGCTGAATTACACCCGCGAGCCCGCTTCAAAGATTCGGACACAATTTATACTATCCATCCTGCCTCGTTACCGAATCTTTGAGTCCGATCGCGGTCAGCTATTTAGTTTTCTTAGCCTTCGGCAAGTTAATTTCAAATTGGTCAAAAAGATAGGTATGAGTATGCATATTGTGGCAAAAACGGGGGAAATTAGCAAGTTTTAAGGGATACGATAGATTTTGTAATTTTGTGATTGTTTGACTATCTGAAACTGGGAATCTAATAACTGTTCATTGGGGTGATAAGTTTTCTTTTCCGCCGGGCCAAGCACAAGGTATGAAACATTGTATTTAGCTATGAGTTCTTTTTGGCCGCTATAGATTTGTGTGATATCTCTTTGACGAATAGAATCATTTAGCCCATGGGTCCAGATGTAACCGGGAAAACCTGACAAAATCCGCCGACCGGACAGAGTCACAAATTGATTGTGTATCGGAGCAGTAATAAAAACACTGCTGGGTGTTGTATTGTCAATTACCCATTGTGATAGATAAATATCCTCCTGAGTATAGATCGGGTAGACGACTCCGTAATCGGCAATCGCCAGAATGAGGCCGCTAACAGTTAAAAATCCGATTCCCAACAGGCTTAATAATTTTCGAAAATAACTGCCGCTAAATATTAAGATGAGAAAGCGGGCGACAATAATTGAGGAGACTGCGTACCAAATCATGGCTAGTTTGTAGTTATCGTAAATCAGAGGCTGAAATTGAATGAGGTTAATCAACCCGAATAAAACTATGAAAGGGATGTAAAAAAGTTTTTGCCAGCGGTCGAGTTGAACAAAGGCGATTGGCAGAATCAGCATAAATATTGACAAATTTCTCCACCAAAAAGTCAAAGGTCCTTCTTGACCAACAATCCAGCCAGGGACAAGCGAGATAAAGTGTTGACTTGATAAAACCTGGGGCGAGATCCAAAAATATCCGAAAATGCTGAGTGGTACGGCGGTGATAAAATATGGCAGAAAGTTGACAAAAATTTTGGCTATGCTTCGCTGTTGGTAGGATAAGCAGATTAGTAAACCAGGTAGGATTATTGCGAGAGTTAATAGGCTATGGGTATGCCACCATGGAAGCATACCGGTGACGAGTCCGGCTAAGATCAGTTCTTTTTTTGAGTGTTGCTGGAGGGATTTCCAAAGCAATAAACAGACCAAAAAAAAGGCGGCTAAGCCCGGCATCAACGAGCGCTGGGCGAGCATGACGCTAGACAAATTATTGGTAAAAATAATGTTGTATTTGCCGACGCCGATGTCGGCTTGGAGGGCGCGATTGAGTCCATCAAGTAGATCCGGATTTATCAGGGCATCTTTTAAAACGAAATAGCCTCCTAATCCACCATTGAGCAGGAAAATGGTCAGAGCTAAGACCGCTCCGGCGTTGGTTTTGATAAATTGTTTGGCAAGGGCCAGAAATATACTAAATAGGCTGAACCCAAAGATGAGGGAGGGAATTATGAGTGAATTTTGGAGAGAAAAACCAAATTTAAAAAGAATGGCCGAGTAAAGATTAATAAAAAAGGGGTAGGCTAGCTTAATTCCTGGGTAGATTGGATTTTGAGGCGGAAAATTGTCTCCAATGGCCATTGAAGTAATCATACCCAGGTGCATCGGCAGGTCACCGTAAGTTGTGTGACCCGTGTAGAGCTGACCGTTAACAGCTAGTAACATTTGGCGTTGAAGAAAGAGTAGGAGAATGAAGCTAAAAATGATGGCTGATATAAAGAGTGGGGTGTCGAAATTGGTTAATTTTGGAAGGCTGACAATTTTTTGACGCAGTATTAACCAAACATCGATAAATGTAATTAAGCCGAGTAATGTGACTATTTGATAGTTACTAAAACCGAAGATTAGAGCGCTTAGGTAAATTGCCGCGATGACAAAATATTGGCCTAAAAAAAGTGAGATGGTTAATTGTCCAAAGGGATCAAATATGAAGCGTAAGCGCTTTAAAAGATGATGAGTCAAAATTGTAGGAGCGATCAGAAGTGGGATGAGTAGTAGCAGGTTCATGGAGCTAATTTCGAGAGGCTGAATGGATTTTAGCTTGAGTTTCTTCCAATTCACTGGCCGAGGCATCATAGGCATTAGCGGGATTGATGTCGGATTCAGCGTCAAGTGGGAATAAATGGGCATGAACGTGTTCAACGCCTGTGCCGACAAATAGTAGAGCTACTTTGCCAGTTTTAGGTTCGAAGATATTTACTAAAGTTTTTGCCAATGGCTTGCAGACCAAGCTAATATTTGCCAGGTCTTGATCGTCCATATTGAAAAAGTAGTCAACATGTTTTTTGGGGACCACTAAAATATGACCTTTCTTGACTGGGTGAATATCCAAAAAAGCTAAATGGTTGTCGTCCTCCCAAACTTTGTAGGATGGTAGTTCCCCTTTAACGATTTTACAAAAGATACAGACGTTCATCTACTGAGGAATATACCAAAAAAAGCAACTCTTGTATATCAAAATCAGGGTTGCCAAGCACCTTCCCGGAGAATGTGTAATTGACCATTGTCAATTGAGGCCAGAGTTGAAGGTGGCCGGTCAAGAAGACCGGCATCGATGTAAAATTGAGCTTTGTTTTGAAAATAATGCTGGGCCTGGTGAATATCTCTGGCTGGTGGTTGGCCTTCGAGATTGGCACTGGGGGCCCCTATTGGGCCGGTTTGGCTTAAAAAATTTTGCAAGAACTGATCATTAGGTACTCGAAAGGCCAGTGATCGGGTTCCTCGGTGCAGGTATTGCCATTTGTCGTCGGGAACGGGCAGAATGATGCTGACTGGATTTGGCCAGAGTTGGCTGATTATTTTCAAATCCTCGGATGAGGGTTCAATATTAAATAATTTCAAGTCTTGGATGTCAGAGATTAAAATAATTAATGGTTTGGTTTCAGAACGTCTGCGGGCGCGGTAGATTTTTTCAACTGCTTTTTGCGAGAGGGCGGAGCCGACTAGGCCATAGAGAGTGTCGGTAGGCATGACACCAATTTGCTGGTTTTTGATTAGGCTAATGATTGCTGAGGGATCTTTTTGAAGTTGTTGGATGCTTAATCGTAGATGATTCTGTGACATTTGAGGGATTAGTCGTGTTTAAGGGCATGGGTGGCTTGTTTAATGTCACGGTTCTTGATGGCTGTGATCAGTTTTTTGGCGGTGTCGATGATAACTGGGACTTCCAAGTAGTCGATACCGATCGCGATCCAAGCTAACCAGGCGGGAATATTGATCGGGGCACCCTGATGAGTAAATTGATTGACTATGAACTCATCAGTGATCCAAAACATATGGATAGGTTGAGTCATCAACAAGAATAGGAAAAGCAGACTTTTGTGGCTAAAGTTTTTGCGAAGTTCATTGATATAGATCAGACTGGTGCTAATTAGTGCCGGAATCTCGGTATAGTCAACCAAAATAATGACAGTTTGCCAGAAATTGGAGACCGGGAAAAACTGATGATTAGTTAGCTTGAATAAAACCACATCGGCGAATAACCAATAGAGGTGGACAAGTTGAAGTAGAAACAGGCCTAGAGCGATGGCCATGTTGAGGACTAAGTGCTTTTCGTACCATTTGAAGAATTGATTAATGAGGTTAGACATAGAGATATTGTAACTGTTTTAGGGTTGGGTTGGAGAGTTCTTGGTTTTGAGATTGTCGATTTCTTTGAGTAAAGTTTGGAGTTGAGACTCGATATTATCTAAACTTTCATCCATTTCGCGGTCGCGTTTTTGTTCGTTAGTCTCATCGGCCTGGATTTCATCAATGTCCTCAGAGATATCTTCAACGTCATCTTCCAATTCTTCGACATCTTCTTGGATTTCATCGATATCAGCTTCAACTTCTTCTAGGCTCTTGGTGTTACGGTTAACAGTCATCTGGATGAAGATAGCTAGATAAATTGCTTCTAAGGAAACTGCTGTAGTCAGAATAAGGAGGATTGAATTCAGGTTGAAGCCGATCAGATAGAGTAAAAAGACGCCGACAAAGAAAAGGGTGTGTAGGAGGATCGATTGAGGTGTGCCAATCCAGCTTGATAATTTTTCTGAAGCCCGTTCGAGTCGATCGGTTTTAGTAAGTTTGATTTTTTTAACCATAAAAGGAGTTCCTTTTCTATTACCAGGGTGATGATATTATACTATAAGTCTGATTTAATCTCTACTTAGTCGGGGACCAGGGAATTGAACCCTGCGCCTTCCGCTCCCAAAGCGGACGTTCTACCGATGAACTAGTCCCCGGAATCCGCTTCAACGATTCGGACAACCGGAATTTATCCATTTTGTCACGTTACCGAATCCTTGATCCCGATCGTCTCTAGCTATTTAGTTATTTGGCCTTCGGCATGAACACTCAACGACCGAAATATCATTACCCAGCTTTTGAGGCTGGGAGGCCAGAAATAGCTTATACATAATAACTTAATCAAGGCTAAAATGATAGCGTGGTTAGTGGCAAGTTCCGGTATTTGGATCAAAAAGATAGCTAGTGTTGACGGCTCTGCCGGCGGGTGGGTTAATCTCGATTGGCTCTGAATCCCGGGTGTACTTTCCGGCGCATTCATCGCCTAATGTCTGGTTTCGCCCGTCACTATTTAGCCAGATGTCAATTTGATTATTGTCGCATTCAGGGCAAATATCTTCCACGATCAAATATTTTTGGATGTAAGGAGCGTACATTCTGGCTCCTGGAGGAAATGCGCTTGTATTAGTGGCGATCGATACCGGATCGTTGAAGCTGCCTATACCGCTTGAGACTTCATGCAAAGTTTGGGGGTAGCGCGAATGTGGGTAAGCGATCCCGTTGCCAGGATTGCCGTTTTCATCCCACCGGTAGAAAGTCACCTCCATATTTCTAATCTGTTTGGCTGGGGTGGGTTTGGGTGTCGGTTTTTGGGTTGGTTTTGGTGTGGGGTTTGGAGTTGGTGAGGGAGAAGGAGAGGGTGAAGGCCCCACTTCGCCAAGGCTACTTGGGGCAGGTGTTTGAGGAAAAGGATTTGGTGATGGAGGGGTTGGGGTGTTGAAAGTTTGGGCAGGCGT
>CAZXEW010000034.1:0-3154 GCA_964640215.1 uncultured Gammaproteobacteria bacterium | reverse complement strand
CTCCGCGTCCTGATGGCCAACGGTTATGAGGTTAAAAGTGTTCGTAACATCACCGACATCGACGATAAGATTATTAAAAATGCCTCTGAAAAAAATTTGCCGATCGACGAGTTCACCCACGAATACACCCAAATCTTTTTTAACGATTTAAGTAAACTCAACATCCTGCCAGCCGATGTTTCACCAAAGGCTACCGAACATATCAGCCAGATGATTAAATACATTGAGGTGCTGATCGATAAAAAACTAGCTTACGTTGAAAACGATGGCTCTGTTTATTTTGACATTTCCGAATTCCCAAACTACGGTCAGCTGTCCCGCCTCGATAAAAAAGACCTCAAGACAGGTACCCGAATATTGTCAGACGAGTACGCCAAGGATAACGTTCAAGATTTCGCTTTGTGGAAATCCGTCGCTCCAAAAGAGGTCGGCTACGATTCACCTTGGGGTCGGGGTCGGCCGGGTTGGCACATTGAATGTTCCGTGATGAGCCAAGAATATTTGGGTGACACCTTTGACATCCACGCCGGCGGCGAAGACCTGCTTTTTCCCCATCACGAAAATGAAATCGCCCAGAGCGAGGCCAAAACCGGCCAAAAATTTGTCAACTATTTTGTCCACGGCGGCTTCATCCAAGTCGACGGTCAGAAGATGAGCAAATCGCTTAAAAACATTTTCCTCCTCTCTGATCTGGAAGAGCGGGGATTTGATCCGCTGGCTTACCGCTATCTGACGCTGACCGCCCACTACCGCGACCAGCTCAATTTTACCTGGGAAAGCATGCAGGCCGCCCAGAACGCTTTGAACAATCTAAGAGACGAGATTAGAGCGTGGCAACAACCCGATCAAGCTACCAGCGACTTTTATCAGAAGTTTCTAGCGAGTGCCAATAATGACTTAAATCTACCACAAGCTGTTGCGCTCCTTCACCAAATGGTCAGCAGCGACCATACCACATCTAGTAAAGCCGCCGACTTGTTGGCAATGGATAAAATCCTCGGCCTCCAGCTTGACCAATACATAGCCAAACCCCTCGAGATTCCTGAGAAGGTCCAAAAACTTATCGACCGCCGCGAGCAGGCCCGCAAAAGTGGCGACTTCAAAACCTCGGACGACTTACGTAGCGAAATTAAAAAACTCGGCTACGAAATCGAGGACACTCCAATCGGATCACGAGTAAAGGCAACCAACTAAGGTAGCTTATTAAAATCACCATTAATTAGCAGTCTCCGAACCTCAGGTGCAGACAACGTCATCTTTAAAACATTAGCTAAAATTTCCCCAGGTGACTGTCCAAAATCTGACCGTTCCACAATAGGAACCAGCGCTGCTACATTTGGATCTTCCAAGTTGACCTGTTGCAACAGCGATCCTTGGGCGGTCTTGATCGCCAATAAATATCCAGCGATATCAAAAGCCGCGACACTCCTGCCCCCATTATTGTGCAGAGCTGTTAAACAGTGAGTAATAATCTCTACTTCAATATTTTTTCCAGAAACATCAGCAAAAATCATCGTTACCGGCAACCCTAATTGTCTAGTTTTGATAATGATCTGCTCGATATAAAAATCAAAAATAAGTTGGTTTAAAGCTTCCTTAATATAAATCATCTTCTCGATATTGTCGAACTGCTCACCTTGATTTGCTGGTCTGCTACTATCTGCTGGAGTTGTTACCGAGAGCTCAGGCGAAAGTCCACTTTGTACCTGGGAAAGTACAACAGGATTAATCCTAATCAACGTATCAGCCCCGATTGTCTTAAACAGCGGTAATCCCTTCTCCGAATCTCTAAACAAATCCAAAGCAGGTATCAACAGCTCTTGAGGCAAGGTAGCTAAGTGATACGTTTTAGGTGGTTCTAAGTGACGAAAATTATAAAATCCCTGAAACTTACTATTTTGGGCCGTGGCAGCAATTAATGTTGGTGAAAATACCTCTATTGGTTGACCTCCATAACTGACCAGCCGGGTTTTATTATCTTCGTAAACTGGAATCACCCGAGAACTCAAAAATTGTTTGTAAACTGATTCTGGAAGTCCTCCAACAGCTTCTTTTAATTTAGCCAGACCACGAGCTGAAATCTGCTCAGGGGTGGCTATCCTAGCCGGCTGCGAGATTTCCGGCTTCAGACAACCATCCAACAACAATGACCCAGATAAGATTGCCGCTTTCACCAAAAGTTGCCTCCGATCAATATCTCTGGCCTCTTCGAATTCTGTTATAGACATTTGCCCATTTTACCACCTTGAAAAATCAATTCAATGCCGACTATTGAACTTCGGACTTTTTTCGGATAATATTTGTTCATGATTCCTCTAGCCGATCGCCTACGTCCGAAAACACTCACAGAATACATCGGCCAAAAACATATCCTTGGCGAGGATAAACTTCTCTATCGCGCTATTAAAAATAACCAACTCTTTTCCATGATTTTGTGGGGTCCACCCGGCTCTGGCAAAACCACCCTGGCCCGGGTCATCGCCAATGAAGTCGACGCTGAGTTCATGGAATTTTCAGCCGTCACCACCGGTATTGCCGAGCTAAAGAAAATTTTTGAGCAGCTTACAACTAACCGCAAACCGCTAACAGCCAGCCAACAAGTTGAATTTTCGGCGGTAAGCAGTCAGCGGAAAGCAGCAGGCGTTACCATCATTTTTATCGACGAGATCCACCGCTTCAACAAAGCCCAGCAAGACGCTCTGTTGCCGTGGGTCGAAAACGGCACTATCACTCTAATTGGCGCCACCACTGAAAATCCCAGCTTCGAAATCATCAGCCCGCTGCTTTCCCGGACCCGCGTCTTCGTCTTAAAACAGCACGAAAAAGAAGAATTGCTGGAGGTCATCAACCGAGCCGTATCAGACAAAGAAAACGGCCTTGGCAATTTCAAAATAACACTCTCTCCCGACGCTATCGACTTTCTGATCGAAAGCTCCAACGGCGATGCCCGCAACATTTTGAACACTTTGGAAATCGCCACTCTCTCACAAAATCATTCTAATTCCGTCATCCCTAACCATTCCACTATTGTCATCCCGAAGCGTTCTAGCGAGGGATCTCAAGATCAAAAAACTGATGCCAAAATAATCATCACCAAAAAAATCATCGAAGAAGCCCTCCCAACACGCGCCCTGGCCTACGATAAAGGAGGGGA
>CAZXEW010000033.1:0-70037 GCA_964640215.1 uncultured Gammaproteobacteria bacterium | reverse complement strand
CGATCAATCTTTCCAAACCCAATAAAATCGATTTAAGAGCATCTCCAAACCAAGACCAACTGATCTCGCTTTCGCTCAGCTACGACCCGAACTGGAAAATTATCGAAGGCCAAGGCCGGTTGGCAGGAGATTCATTCGGCAACACCTTAATCATCCCGAGCCAGCCAGGCACCCAAGCCTTCACCATCGAATATCAACCTTCTGCTTGGAATTCGGTTTTTAGCCTTGGGCTAACCATACTGTCTCTATTTATAATTCTAAATTCTAATCGACTCTTCAATCTGGTATCTCGGCTTTTTCGTAGATTTTCAGTCGGAATTAGTGAAGAGGAGTAATCAAGTTGTTCAATCTGAAGAATTCGTGCCTAATTTAGTACTTGCAATCGTTCTACAGTCATGACTATCATTGATATAGGGAACTTCTCACTTGTACCGCGTTCGAAGAATATTGTTCGAGTGCATCCGAGAACCTACCTATAACCATGTCTGCCCAAACCAAAAAAGAGCTCGACTCACTTCAACAAACCATCAACAGTCGCGGGATCCATTTTAACCGCCTCTGGGCGAACTCTGATCCTAGTAGCAGCGATCATGGTTTATTGTCAGTCCTCCAATCCGACCGGATGACCTTTCTGTTTACCGGCATCGTCTTCATCATCAATCTTTACCTGATTCTACCGATCCTAAGTGTCAACGTTACTTCGGCTTTTTCCTCATCGACACTCTCGATCGCCATAAATTGGTTAGAGAGAGTAACCGGCCTCAGCCGTGATGTCAGCTTTCTATTTTTAACCTTCCTGGCCCTGTCTTACGCACCGATTAGTTTCTATTTCTTTGTCCGTAAACTGGCCTTCAAAAACGAATTAACCGCTTTTCTGGCCACCATTTTATTTATTTTGCCTAATCCATTCTTCAAACATGGCTTGCCCTTAATGGATGCGGTCCTAAACGGGGATGGAGCTCACGCCGTAGTCTTCGCTTTCCTGCCATTATTATTTGTCTCGATCCAAGATTTCATCTCCAATGGTAAGATCGGTTACGGCATTTTATCAGCCTTTTTTGCCGCCTCGGTGGCGATTGTTTCGCCCTTTGCAGCCCTGGATTTCTTTATTCTGCTCGGACTGATCACCATCGCCGAGTCCTTAAACGGCCATTTCCGACTAAGACTGTCGCGCGGCCTATTTCTATTAGTCACAACCATCGCCCTGTCTTCATTTTGGCTGATCCCGACTATCCTAGCCGACCAGAATTTTATTAGCCAACTCAGCGTACTTTTTAGACAATTCTTAGGTGTTCTACCGATCGCAGTTCCAGCCATTCCAATTATTGGCATTTTGTCACTGCTAATCCTTAACCGAAAAGCCTATATCCGCTCGATCTTTCTTTGCTGCGCCGTCTTCATCGTTTATTTGAGTCTGTTTTCAATCAGCCGAGATATCAGCGCTGGAGGCATGTTTAGCCCCCATCGTTATTTGACAGGATTGTCGTTTGGCGCCTCACTAATGCTGGCCGGCATCTTTACTTTACCGATTGAAAGCTTCCTCAAAAAATACGTCTACAACCAAAAAGGCAGTAGTCAGTTTCAAGTGTTGGTGATTTCGACAGTACTGATCTCACTGCTACTGCTGGGAATTACTTTTGTTCATATTAACTCAGTCCGCCAGGATTTAAGCAAAATATCAGCTCTCTATCAGCGGCCGGTCTTAAACGCCATCGATCCGGGCCTATATCCTCGCTACATCCCAATAGCTAGTTACGTCTCCCTAGTGACCTTTTTGTCAGTCACCAGCCTACTCTTATATAGCAGTGCCAAGCCACTCTTACTCAAAAACCGTCATCACTCTTGATTGTCCACTCCCTCACATGGACAAAGAAATAAAAGAGCTGCCAAAATCGCATATTGAGGATACGCCACAGCGCGCCCGCGAGCTGATCCATATTTTCATCGCTATCATCGGTTTGGGATTTATTGCCTGGGTCAACTACACCATTATTCAGGGCTGGTTTGGACATAACGGCCCGGCCAACATCGGCTCGATCGAGGTCTCATACGTCTCGATGGCCCGCTTCTTCCTCGATTTTCCCGGCAAAACCTGGCTGCCGCTGTGGTACTTTGGTTTTCCTTATCATGTCGTTTATACCCCTGTTTTACCGATTCTGGAGGCCTTCCTGCATCAATTCACCAACATGCCCCTTTGGCAAACCTACCGCTACTGGACTGGGCTGTCTTTTATCCTGGCGCCACTGACTCTGAGCCTGTTGGCCTGGAAATTGTCTAAGTCGGTCTTCGGCGGTCTGGTTGCCGGCATCACTTATACTGTTATCCCGACGGTATTTAACTTCATCTTAAATAACGGTGAGGTCTTAGGTGACCGTTTCAGCGGTTTTCTCGATCCGCGCCGGTTTGTCATTTTAGTCAGATGGGGAGAGGGTCCCCATCTTTTTTCATTGATGTTTATTCCGCTGGTCGGACTTTTTTTTGCCAGTTACCTGGAAAAACCCAGTCGTAAAAATCTGACCTTGACCGCCCTGGCCTTTGGTCTAGCCGCTTTAACCAACGCCATTGGCTTCTTTGCCTCAATTCTACTGATCGGTGCCATGACTTTTGTCAAAGTCGCTCAAGCCCGACAAGGAAAATTAATTAACATCAAATACTCTCTCACAGTCGGCCTGACAACTCTCGGCCTGATATCATTTTGGTATAATTTCTCTTTTCTGAACACTTTCTTCCGTGAGGGCGGGAGTACCGGCAATTTGTTAATGTCCCTTTTCCCTTGGGGCTGGATCGGTTTGGGAATTTTAATCTTTATCATCTATACCCTAATCTCCCGATATTCGAAAAACTTTGGTTTAATGTCGGCCTTAGTTTGGTTTGCCATGCTTTTTACTGTTGTAGCGGTCTATTATCTGTCAGCCCCGGCTGAAGAATCCTACCGTCGGATCGAAATCTTGCCCCAAGCCCTGCGTTACATCCTCGAGGTCGATTTAAGCCTCAGTCTATTGATTGGCGTCCTGTTTGGCTGGCTGATGGCCTTCCTTAGCCGTAAACACCTCGCCTTTGATGCTATGGCTTTACTACTCAGCTCAGGGGTAATGATTCTTTGTTACAACTATATTCAGCCATTTCTACCAGTCGCCCGGACTGCCAGCTCTCAAACTATTGATCTCAAAACCACTAATGAATACCAAATCGCCAGTTGGCTCAATAAAAATACCGACCCGGCCAAGCTTGAGCGGGTCATCGTCCCCGGAAACTATGGCTTCTTCTTAAATTGGTTTACCAACATCGCCCAGCTGCGAGGAGGGTTATTTCAAGCCTCGACCAACCACTGGCCAGACCATATCTACTACCAGCTCGCAACTGGCGACGATGTCGAAATCGCTCGGGCCTGGCTAACCATTGTCAACGCCAAATACATCCTAGTTACCACCCCTGGTTCCCCTGAACTTTTTCAAGATATTAAACATCAAGATCGCTACGCTAACTTGCCAATCGCCTGGCAGGATCACCACGACATTATCTATTCCGTGCCCCAGGTTCGTTCTTCCAACGCCAAACCAATCAATCTAGCCGCCATGTCCAATCTCCAGGTCCCAACCAAAGGCGATGACAAACAGCCGATCCTCAAATACGCTGACTGGCTCGACCATTCCAGCTCTAGTCAGGCCGAATTCCGCCTCATCGACAACGACAATTACCAAATTAAAGGCCAACTCAGCCAAGGCGAGGGGATTGCTGTCTCGATGACCGCCGACCCAGGTTGGGGAGCCCGTGACTCCAGCGGTCGCGGAGTCAAAACCGGTCACGACCCACTCGGCTTCCTAGTGCTTTATCCAAATCCAGGCTCAGTCGACATCACCCTCACTCATCACCGGACCTGGGATCAGTATTTAGGTTTTCTAATCTCCCTAACCGCCCTAATCTCCCTAACCGCCCCAAGCCTCTTTTCTACTCTCTTCCGCCGCCAGCCAATCTGGCCTAAAATCAAACGATGACTAAGCCAAATTCTTGGCCAAAAGTAAGCATCATTATCCCTGTTTTCAACTCAAATAAACTCCCAGCTTACTTAGTCTCCAGCCTGAATCAGCTCGATTATCCGCCCTCCAAACTTCAAGTCATTCTAATAGAAATTCAAAGAAGCGTTTCAACTCCGAATCTTCATCTTCAAACTGTCCATCTGCCGATTGCGGAGGTTATCGGCTATAGCCAGGCTGCCAATTTAGGAATAGCTAAATCTCACTCAGAACTAATTTTTTTAATCAATCCGGATCTAAAAATAGACAAATCAGCGCTAAATAACCTGGTCCTATTTTTGGTCAATAATCCCAATCGCGGAATTGTTGGACCCAAGGTTTTTTCGCTGACTCAACCTTCACGCCTGTCCGGCTATGATTTCCCGGTTGATTATTTTAACTCTCAACTGGGGATTTTTCGGGCAATCAACCTGTCTGAATATGCCAAACTCTCTGCTCCAACTGAAATGAAATGGATCTCCGGCTCGGCGATGTTATTTAGACGCCTTATCTGGCAAAAGTGCGGAGGCTTCGACGAAAAGCTATTCCTTTACTGGGAAGATGCTGATTTTTGTCTGCGGACCAAACAACTTGGAGCTAAAATTTTCCTGCAGCCGGCTGCGGTTGTCTGGCATTCCGGATCGCAGTCTGTCGGTCCGAAAAACTCAATCAAAACCTATTATTTGACCCGGAACGGTAGTTTTTTCCTCAATAAATACAGCCGCCTGTCCGCTAAAATAATCTTACACCTGCACAATTTGATGATGATTTTGATCAAATTAATCAGACTGATCAGCCAACCGTCCCGTCGTCTTGAGTCCCGTCTTTACCTCCGGGCGCTGATCGATTTCTATCTCGATAGGTCGGGTCAACTCAAAGACTAGCCTGAGATAGTTACCTGTTCAAAATATATCTCGCTAAATTGGCCAAAATATCCCAACCGTACTTGATCGATCGCCTGAAGTTGATCGAAGAGGAATCCTTTCGATAATAGCTGGGCGCAAACACCTCACCAATCCGAAATCCTTGTTGGTGAGCCTTGATCAGAATCTGCTGGTCAAAAACAAAATCATTTGAAAAACTCTCCAAATCCAACTTCTTTAATACGCGCATGTGATAAGCCCTATACCCAGTATGATATTCCGATAAATTCAAACCTAACACAATATTTTCAGCAACGGTTAATAATCTATTAGCGATATATTTATAAAGGGGCATGCCGTTTTTTAAGGTTTCTGATCTTTGCCTAATCCTTGAACCCAGCATAATATCGAAGGATCCATCGACTACCGGATTAATCAAGTATTTCATGTATTTTGGATCATACTGATAATCCGGATGCAGCATCACAACAATATCCGCACCCAATTTCAAGGCCGCTTTATAGCACGTTTTCTGATTAGCCCCATAGCCTAAATTTTGGCCGTGAATAATTAAGTTTAAACCCAATTTCCGAACCAGCTCGACTGTCTCATCAGAGCTAGCATCATCAACCACCAAGATATCATCGACCAATCCTTTAGGAATCTCCTGGTAGGTATTTTCAAGAGTCTTGGCCGCATTATAGGCTGGCATTACAACCACTACTTTTTGTTTCACCATCTATCTAGTATATTCTAACCAGCAAAAAACTATGAAGATTGCTATCGTTAGAGCCGCCAGTTTGAATCAAGCCGAACTCCAAAACTATCAGCCGTTATCTAGTAGGCACCACCTGCTGGCAATTGGCTCCAAAAAACCAATCCATGACATCTCGAGCATTCAGATACCGATCAGTAAGTTACTCTGTCTAGGGGATTTGTTTAGCAATATTCCCTTTGGAATTAAAGCTCTTTACCGCCTATTCGGTGATCCCCAGTACTTACTTAATTTTAACCAGGCTGTCGCCAGTTTTGACATTGTACACACAGCCGAAATTGCCAGTTTATATAGCTATCAAGCCATCCAAGCTAGAAACCAGGGTTTGGTTAAATCAGTCGTTGTCACAGTTTGGGAAAATATTCCGCATTTGGGTAATGACAATCCCAAACGAAAGTTTATCAAACAGCAAGTGATAAAGGGGACGGATAAATTTTTAGCAGTTACCGATTCGGCCAAAAATGCTTTAATCCAAGAAGGAGCGAATCCTAACAAAATTGAAGTCATCCCAATGGGTGTAGATACTGCAATCTTTAGACCAAGTCACCCTAATTCGAAACTTCAACAAAAGCTCGGTTTAAACCCCTCTAAAACCACCATTCTGTTTGTTGGTCGGCTGGTTTATGAAAAAGGTCCCTACACTCTGCTAGAAGCCTTAAAAAAGCTCTCAAAACGCCTTGACTGGCAGATGCTAATGATAGGTGCTGGTCCTGAAAAAAACCGTCTGATCAGCCAAATTAAGACCGCCGGGCTATCTGATAGAATCCAATTAATTGACTCGCAACCGTATTTACTAATGCCCGGATTCTATCATCTAGCTGACTTTTTGGTGCTACCAAGCATCCCCACTCCCAACTGGCAGGAACAATACGGCATGGTTATAGTCGAAGCTATGGCTTCCGGCAAGGCGGTTATAATCAGCTCCGGCAGCCCTGAGGAGGTTGTCGGCAAAGCGGGGATTGTTGTACCTCAAAATAGCACTTCAGCACTTACCCAAGCATTGACGTTGTTATTAGATGATCACACCAAGAGATATCAACTTGGAAAGTTAGCTCGCAAACGGGCTGGGGTCTTTTTAAACTCCTCAAAAATATCATTGAAAATTGAGCAGCTCTATCAAAGCATAAATCAGTGACAAATACTCGTTTTATTAGCAAATTGCTCTTTTGGGTGGCCATCCTGACCGCAATTAGCCTACGACTCTGGGGAATTAATGCCGGCCTGCCAGATATCAAAATTCATATCGACGAAAATGCCATGGTCAATATTGCTCTGGGAATTGTCCCACTCAAAGGCGCTCTTTGGACTTCAGGTAACGGTTTCTTAATCCCTTATTTACTCTTAACAATATATATTGGTTATTTCTTAATCGGTCATCTATTTGGCCAATTTCCCTCCAGCCAAAGCTTCTTAACCGAATATCTTAAAAATCCAGGTAGCTTTATCTTGATCGGGCGAGAATTAAACACGTTGTTCGCAATTTTAACTGTCTATCTGACTTTTATGATCTATCGACGATGGTTCAATGACAAAATCGCGCTGATTTCAACTTGGTTTTTGGCCGTTAGTTTTATCCATGTTAAGGAGTCTCATTACATTAAAAACGATATTGGGATGGGTTTAATAGTTTTAGGTCTATACCACTATGCTTGTTTAATCACCAAAGAGGGGAAATTGCGCCATTATATAATCGCGGCAGTTTTAGCCGGATTCGCTTTTGGAATAAAAATCTTTCCTGTCTTAGCAGCTATCCTTATCCTGGGTGCTCATTTCATTCGGGTCAAAAGTCGTCAAGCCGATTTCCTAGATCCTAAAATTATCCTGGCTGTTTTAATATTTTGTCTAACTATTTTTATTCAAGTAGCCCCAACACTGATATTTCTGCCTGGTGGAGTTGCCGAATTTTTTCGGATCGGCTCAATCATTCATGATATCGGACTAACCACTTCTACCCCAGTGGCGTTCATCTACATTTTTGAACATCTCAGAGGAGGCATTGGCAGCTTGATGTTACTTGTCAGCGCAATTGGGGCTGCAGTCGCGATCAAAAATATCAAACAACCAACCTTTTTCTTGGCAATCTTATTTCCTGCATTTTTCTTGTTAACCGTCGAATTTTGGGCAAAATATAGCAACCCCAGACATAGCATCATTCTTTTGCCAGCGTTTATTTTACTTGCCGGGATCGGAGTTGAATTCATAGTTAAGCATATCACCCCCCCAAGAATTCGCCAAATTGCTCTGGTACTGCTAACTATATTCGTCATGGCACCAACGCTGATTCGTAGTATCAAAATCGATCGATACTTTGATGCCCGAGATACCCGCCAGCAAGCTAAAGCTTGGGTTGAAAAAAATATCCCCAGCGGTAGTAATATCGTTGTTGAGGGCACACTCAAGCCATACATTTCTGGAGGGGCGGTATCGCTTGCTCTCAGCCATGAAGCCTTAGAACTAGAAATCGAGGACGCCTACCAAAAAAACCAACCCGGAGCCCAAGTCAAAACCTTGGCACTAATACCTGAAGCCTCTCCCTCCTACAGTATCTTAGCCACTCCTCGAATTGATAAGCGTTACGACACTATCTCTGGACAGGAATATCAACTCGCTGACAGCAGTCTCTACATCAATAAAGGTTATAACGTTGTGGCTACCCTTAGTTGGCAACATGTACCAGAGCTTAGTCCAGATTTTTGGAGTGATTTCAATCTCAACTATCAAAAAGCGGCCGAGTTTAGACCGACTATTAATTTTTCAGTTAATCCGCACGACACCACGATCGAATACAGACTTATCGATCAAATCAATCCATTTTCTGACAACCTAATTTCAGGTCCCACCATCGAAATTTATCGCCGGAAAGTTGTTACCAAACTCTGATTAGGCTATTTTGTAGCGCCTAACTAATTCCATATAGTCTTTTATTCCTTGGTTCAAGTTCATCTTTGGAGACCAGTTGATCAGCTGTTTGGCCTTAGTATTATCTAAAACTCCCCGTCTTGGTCGATCATCAACATTCCTGATTTCAAAATCTAACTCAAAAAAACTCTTTAATTTGTCGACAAATTTAGACAGCGGATAAGCCTGACCACCGCTAATATGAAAGATCTCTTTTTGTGGGGCGCTGGCAATTACTTGAGTAATACCATCAACTAAGTCTTTAACATATATGAAATCATGCTTATACTGATCGTTTATCCAAAATTTCTGATTATGCAAAGCCTTATTAACTATCACCTGGGTCGCCCGATTGTTTAAATCCCCAAAACCATAAACCGAAGTAGTCCGAATCACGTTCCAGTTTTCAAGCTGAGATTTAACTAAAAATTCGCCTGTTGCTTTAGAAATTCCATATGCCGTTTTAGGATTTAAAGGTGTAGTTTCCTTAACCAAGTCATCGCAATCACCATAAGCCGAAATAGAGGACATAAAAACGAATCGTTTTGTCGGATATTGCTTTAAAGCCGAAACTACTAAATATGTCAGCTTAACATCATCAAACAGTTGACTTTGGGATATCTCTGATTCAAACGGTTTCTCCAATGGCCGTGATGCTAGCAAAACAACTGCATCAGGCTGCTCTTTTTTTAATAGCTTTAGTCCCACATCCTCAAACCGTTTGTGATATATCCGAGCCCCTTTTAGTAGCTCGGTATGCCTAAATTTTGTGACTATTTTAATCAAATCCGGGCTCTGTTCTGGATAGTAAACGAATGGATCAATAATCACCACTTCCCAACCGTTATTGATTAAATTCTTAGCTAACCATGACCCGATAAAACCGCTACCTCCGATTAATAAACACTTCATAGTTTCAATGATATATTATCATAACAACATTAATAAGGGCTTATAATTGCGATCAGGAATTTGATAATCAATATGTTACAAATATCAACCAAAGAACACACCGACAGGCAACATTTTAAACAGAAAGCCTTCAACGCCGTCCTCAGCTTCGGCTCGCTTCGTCTCCTGACTCAAGTAATTCAGACTATCTCGAGCGTCATCATCGCCAGAATCCTATTTCCGGCC
Organism: uncultured Gammaproteobacteria bacterium; assembly: GCA_964640215.1. GTDB lineage: Bacteria > Patescibacteriota > Microgenomatia > Daviesbacterales > UBA10151 > CAZXEW01. The sequence continues at coordinate 60,351 of CAZXEW010000033.1, read as the reverse complement.
GATTTAGGAAAGGTGGCATTAATCGTTTTTTTCATCAGCATCTTTACGACACTGTTTGAACCAGGTCTATCTCAAGCTATCGTCCAATCAAAAAAAACTCTTACCACCATCCAACTTCGCCAGATCTTTACAGCCAATGTCGTTCTAGGATTAGCCGCCACTGTATTGTTTCTATTGATCGCTCCTTCCTATAACCACCTCTATATGGCACATCTGGGTCAACGAGACCTGCCGCTACTTTTAATTGGCTGTTTCGGACCACTTTTATATAATTTAAAAGTCGTTCCCAGATCGTTACTAGAACGCTCACTGCACCTTTGGAAGCTGACCGTCGGGGACCTCCTCGAACTACTAGCTCTGCAACTAATCACCGTTTATTTGGTAATCTTAGGCTTCGGGGTGGCCAGCTTCGTTTGGGGAATTTTACTCAGCCGCAGCTTGGCAGTAGTCATCTTTTTTATCCTCCAACCATGGTCGATCGGTCTGGCCTTCTCGCTTTCAGAGATCAAAAAATTTGTCACTTTTGGAAGTCACATCGAAGCCAACAACGTTGTTGGCATATTTTATGGTTCGTTAGCTCCAGTAGTCATCGGCGGCATAGCCGGAAATACCGCTCTCGGACTGGTCAACTGGGCCTCAGGTGTCGGAGCCGCCCCTCGGGCAATCGGAGATGTGGTCAGCCGGTTGGTTTTTACCATTGGCTCGCGGGCCCAAACCAACAAGCCTATCTTTAAAATCACCTTAGAACGCTCTATACAACTCACCAACATTATCTCCTTGCCCATAATCACAATTATGCTAGCCCTAGCCCAACCGCTCACATACATCCTCTTTACCTCAAAATGGAATGACGGCTTACCCTCACTATATCTATTCATCATTCAATCCAACCTATTTATTAACGGCTTTATCATCACTCAAGCTCTAATCGCCCTAGGCCACATTAAAATCGTGCGCAACATTAATCTCTTATCCGTTATCTCACAATGGCTTTTAACCTTAATTCTAATAAACTACGTCAGTTTTCACAGCTTCGCGCTAGCTGGCTTCTTAACCTCCTTGTTGTTATTTATCCCGTTATATTATCTAAAAAAACAGGTCCCTGTCGAACTCTCCAAATACTGGACTCCCTATATCATCTACTCTGGTATTGCCGGCCTCCTTACCTACATTTATTCGCGGCTTTTTCCGATCACCAGCATCTCTTCACTCATTCTAACCAGTCTTTTGGGATTAACCATCTATATTTGCCTAATCTATATATTTGAAAAAGCCACTTTGCAAAAAAATTTCCTGACCTTTTATCAACTACTTTTTAAAAACAAATCATGACCGCTCTCTACAAATTAAGCCTTGACCCATACGGGGTACATCAAAAGGTTATTAATCAAATTAAATCAGGTAATATCCTAGATATTGGCTGTGCCTCAGGCTATATTGCCCAACAACTAGTTCTGAAAAATTGTCAAATTACCGGCATCGAAATCGATCCCAAGTCAGCTCAAGTCGCTGGCTCATATTGCCACAAAATGATCGTCTGTGATATCGAACAGCCAACCACCTTCAAGCAACTTGGCTCGAAACGCTTCGACTATATCTTGCTAATCGATGTCTTGGAACACCTCAAAGCACCGGACCAGGTCTTAGCCAACCTTAAGAAATATCTTGCTCCCAAAGGCCAAATCATCATCTCCACCCCCAACATCGCTTTTTTAACTATCCGTTTAAGACTGCTCCAAGGTCAATTTAGTTACACCGATTGGGGAATTATGGATCGAACCCATCTCAAATTCTTTACCAGACAAACGCTGACAGATCTAATTATTCAGTCAGGCTACCATATCGTCAAATTCGATAATATTGGTAATTTTACTCAATTACCGTTTTCTCTGAAAATTTTATATCCATTTATTGGCAAATATAATTGGTGGAGAAAACTTGAGCAAAAAATTACCTCATTGTGGCCAGAAGGTTTGGCCATTCAATTTTTGGTCACACTCATAAAATGAATATTTCAGTCATTATCCCAACCTACAACGAACAAAATTACATCACGCGTTGCTTAAATTCTTTGCTTAACCAAACCTTACAACCATTGGAAATTATTGTTGTAGATGATGGGTCTACTGATGGGACAAAGGTGATTGTAAAACGCTATAAACAAGTAACTCTAATTTCTCAACTACATTCTGGCCCAGCTAAAGCCCGAAACTTAGGAGCAAGTATTGCCAAGGGCGATATATTCGTATTCGTAGACGCCGACATGGAATTTGACCATAAATATCTTCAAAAATTAACCCAACCACTTAAAAAAAGCCAAGTCCAGGCAACCTTTACAAAGCAAGAATATGTCGCTAACGCCGACAATATCTGGGCTGTATGTTGGAACATTAACTGTGGTTTTATCGATAACCTTCATATCGACCCATCAATCAATGATAAGGCGAGTACTTTTCGAGCAATTAAAAGTAATATCTTTTCAAAAACCAAAGGTTATCTAGATATCGGTTATGGAGAAGACGTGACTGTGCTAAGTCAACTTAAAGACGTCAACGCAATACCAGCCAAAGGTGCAATCTGTTACCACTATAATCCGACAAGTCTAATTGAGGTTTTTATCTCAGCCCGCTGGATCGCTCAAGGATTTTCTCTCAAAGACTACCGAGCCGTCCTCTCCTGCCTATTCCCTAACTCACTTCGCCGAGGAATAAGCCTTGCCATCAATCACCATCGACCTAACTTTTTATTGTTTAAAGTAGTTTACGACCTAGGTATAATTATTGGTTTTATCCAACGAATCTTCACCAACAAACACGCCAAGTGATTGCCCTTAAGCTCTTTTCAGCAACTTTTTATTTGCCAGCAGGTAATCAACAGTCAATCGAATACCATCCTCAAAACTGACCTGCGGCTCCCAACCTAAACTCTTTAATGCTGAAATATCCAATAATACGTACTCGTTATCTCCTTTCCAACCTGACTGATGATTTTGATAAATGATTCCGCCACGATGTCCCAAGTGGTCCAAAACTACAGCTATTATCCGTCTAATCGACAGCACCCGATCGTTACCAACATTAAAAATATTAATCGGCTGTTTCGACTTAGATATAGCCGTAAACATCGCCGCGGTAGCATCCTTAATATACAGCGAGCTTTTTTGGGCCCGACCATTATATGGATTGATAATTTTACCCGGGTTGAACAAGTCTTTTTTAACAATTTGAAAGATCACTCCATGGGTGTAGCGCTCGCCGACAAAAGATGAAAACCGAAAGATATACGATTGAAAGTTATAATAGCTCGAATAGGCTTGAATATAGGTTTCCGCCGCAGCTTTACTCGCTCCATAAATTGAAGTTGGGGCAAAAGGCTGACTTTCCGGAGTAGGGTGGACCGTTGCATCCCCATAGACTGATGAGGTCGAGGCAAAAAGGATTTTTTTAACCCCTGTCTGATACATCGCTTCCAAAACACTGTGAGTGCCTTCCAAATTATGTTGATGATCAAAAAAATGATCAAAATAACCACTGCCAACATCAGCATGGCCAGCCAAATGAAAGATAAAATCAGCCCCGCTTAAGGCTGATTTTAATTTTTTGAAATCCAAAACGTCGCCTTTGATCACTTTAAAGTTCGGATTTTGATTGTGATGCAGGTTAAACAGCCTTAACCCTGTCGAAAAGTTGTCATAAACGATCACCTGGTTGCCTCGTTTGATCGCTTCATCGACCAGGTGACTGCCGATAAAACCCGCTCCGCCAGTCACCAAAATCTTCATAAATTCAGTCTTTCCTGATCACCCAAACTAATCACCCTAAAGCCATTTTTTAAGAACAAGTCAGCCTCTAAAAAGTTTTTAGTATCTATCAACACTCGATTATTCATCATCCTGGCTAGTTGGTCAACATCAAATTCTCGAAACTGACCGCATTCAGTCATTAAAATCACTAAATCCAGATGTTTAAAAAAAGTTAGTTCATCTTGACAGACCTTAATAAACCCCATAGAATGAACAACTTTTTTAACCAGAGGATCTAGCCCTCGCACCTTAGCACTTTTTTTATTGAGTAACCGAGCCAAATCAATCGAGATCGAATGTTCCAAGTTATCAGTGCCCTTTTTATATGCTAAACCGAGTAATCCTATCTGTTTACCCTCTAAATTTGGCCAAATCCGTTTGATAAGAATCATAAATTTAGCTAACCGAGCTTCATTCACCCCAGACACTGCCTGCAGCAGCCTAACATCAACTTTAACTCTACCTGCGGTCTTTATTAATGATCCTAAATCCCGGTCCAAGTGCCCACCACCAAAACCTAATCCAACGTTCAAATAAGCCAATGGACCAATCCGTCGATCGGATTTTAAAGCCTTAGATACATCCGAAAAATTTGCTCCGACCTGTTCGCACAAATCAGCGATCTGGTTACTAAAAGAAATTGATGTAGCCAAATAACTGTTCAGCGCCTGCTTAACCATCTCAGCACTCTCAAAATTCATCGTTAAGATGGGGCAGTTAAAATTAAAATCTCGCTCAAACTTTAATAATAGTTGCTCATCATCTGAACCTATCACTATCCGATCAGGCGTCAAAAAATCCGAAACAGCACTACCTAATTTCAAATTTTCTGGAAAATAAATTAGTCGACCGATCTGAAATTGATCTTTAAATTTTTGACAACTACCCAAAGGCAGCTGGCTCGAGATAACCACTGTGGTCCTTGGATTTATGATTGCCCTTAGCCTCTTTAGTGTTATCTCGACCATCCCTAAATCAATCCGACCCATTCGATCTACCGAGCAATCAAAGCTCACGAACAGATAGTCTTTATCCTTGACTGCCTGGTCAAAGTCGTTGCTAAACTTTATTCGCCGCTTATTTGTCTTTAGTAACTGTTTAAGGCCCGGCTCAAAGATGGGCAACTCACCAACCTCCAAATTTTTAATCAATCCTGACTGGGCATCAAAAGCAGTCACATCTGAACCTAATTGCGCTAAGCCAGCCGTTGAAACCAGTCCCAGATGATCCAATCCAATCAGTCCAACCTCTAGAACCCCTCGACCAGCATTACTTTTTTTCATAAAAGTTGCGGTCATCAATCCGGCGAATTTTATATAACTGCTCTGGCAGTCCATCGGCTAAGGATAAATCTTCAATTTTATCCCAAACCGCACTCAAAATCCGGCCGGAAATTTTATTGGCCCCCTCAGATGACAAAAAAACGACTAATTTGGCAGCTAGAAGTGGGGAGTTACCCGATTTCCCACTTCGCTGTTGGAGCGCATCTTCATAAGCCTTCTGGCCCGCTTTTTGAGCTCCTTGCGCAATTAAGTAATCCGTAAAATGGGTATAAACTGCTCCAGGCGAGATACAGTTAACTTGGATATTATCTTCAACCAACTCTTGGGCCAGGCATTCGCTAAAAGCGACGACCGATGCTTTAGAAGTGTAATACGCGCTAAAGCGAGCCAGTGCTCGTTTACCACCGACTCCAGCTCCCGCCAAATTAATAATCTTGCCTTCACCCTGACTCTTCATTATCGGTACCACCAATTTAGCTAAATTTACAGCCCCAAGCAGGTTAATATTTAGCGTTTGCCTCCAATGACGAATCGAATTTTTCTCAATCGGTCCAATCGGTCCGTAAATTCCAGCGTTATTAACTAAAATATCAACCCGTCCAAACAGCTTCATCGCCTGCCTAACTAGCTTTCGACAGTCTGACAACTTTGAGACATCTGCCACGAACGGAAATAGTCTCGAACCTTCACGATCAATCTCTTGGCAACTCTTTTCTAATTCTTCTTCATTACGAGAACAAACCACTACTTTTGCTCCTGATTGCAGAAACCGTTCAACTATCACCCGGCCAATCCCACGGCTCCCTCCGGTCACTATTGAGACCTTACCTTCTAACTGTTTCATGTATAATTGACCAAATTTTACCACATGAGAGAAGCGGTTTTTGACGATATTACAGCCATCATACTTACTGGTGGTAGAGGAGAAAGGTTCCGCCCAGAGACAGACCACATCCCCAAACCGATGATCAAACTTAATGGGAAGCCGATTTTAGAACATATTCTTCGATTTTTTCAGCAACAGGGCCTTAACCATTTCATTTTTACCCTCTGCTATCTGTCAGATAAAATAACTGATTATTTTCAAGACGGTTCGCCGTTTGGAGTCAAGATCGAATACATTTACGAAACCACTTCACGCTCTCAAGGCACAGCTCGGGCTGTTCTGACTGCCAAATCTTTAATTAAGCAAACTTTCTTCGTGTCATACGGTGACATTATTAGAAGCCTTGATCTTAAGTCAATGCTGGCTGCCCATCTTCATACCAAAGCCCTAGCCACTATTCACACCTATAAACACCGTGGCAAAAATTTCAAAAGTTCGATTAAATTTAACTCGCGCCATCAAATTACCAGCTTTATCGAAAATCCGCAAGCCCAAACTCTCCAAGGCGATTTCGCCTGGTCTAACGGCGCCCTATATTTATTTGAACCGGCTATCTTTGACCTGATCGATCCGGCCATTCCTCAAGATTTTGCCAGTGATATCTTTCCCAAAATGATCCAGCTTCACCAGCCTCTCTTTGCCTTCCCACAAAGCGACTATCTTGTCGACATCGCCAATCACCAACAGCTTCAACAAGCCGAGCAAGACCTGAAGAAAGGAGTTAAGTGGAGATAGTCAGAGCCCCCTTAAGAATACCGTTAGGTGGGGGAGGCACAGACCTGCCAGCTTATTCCAAACAGTTTGGCGGACAGTTAGTCTCGATCGCCATTAACAAATATATCTTCGTCAATATCACTCAAGATTTTGAAGCCGGTAGTCAAGATGACGAATATATCGCCGCCGCTAAGGAACACTTAAAAATCACCTCTCCCTTAACAGTCAACTCAATTTCTGAAGTTCCTTTTGGCACTGGTCTGGGTTCATCAGGCGCTTACATAGCAGCCTTGCTAAAGGCCTTACATCTATATTTGAACAAAAATATTACTCAAAATAATCTGGCCGAATTAGCTTTTCATATTGAGGCAGATGTCTTAAAAAAACCGATCGGCCGGCATGATCAATATATCTCGGTTTTTGGTGGCGTTACAAAATTAGAGATCCCCCCCAGCGGACCAGTCACCGTCACTCAACCAAAACTTTCAGCCAACATTATAACCAGGCTCGAAGAAAGCCTAATGGTTTTTTACACACAAACCAAAGGCTCATCAACTAAAGTTTTGACCGCCCAAAATCAATCGCTTAAACACAAAAACACTACCGTCACTGAGAGCATGCACTACATCAAGCAGATCGGGGGCCAAATTTATGAGCGGTTACTTAAAGGAGATATCGCAGCTATCGGTCGGTTGATGGATGAACATTGGCAATACAAAAAACAAATCTCACCGCTCATGACTGACCCGCATATCGATCGGCTTTATGAAGTTGCTAAAAACTACGGCGCTTTGGGCGGCAAGATTATGGGGGCAGGCGGTCGCGGATTTATGGTTTTTGTTTGTCCTAACGATCAACACGCTCTGTGCCAGCAAATGACAACTGAAGGATTAATAAAAATGCCGTTTAAAATTGATTTTGAGGGGGTCAATGCCTTAAGCTAACAGCGCTTAATCCGCTCAATCAGATCAAAGATCAAGGCGTGATGAACTAGAACACTCACAGACTCGACCGTTGGAGTTCCGTACGGCTCAGTTTTAATCGGCACCAAAATATTAACGTCGGCTAGTTTAGCCATCGCCCCGCCATCAAACCCACAAATACCGATCACCTGACTGCCTCGCTTTTTGGCCAGTTTCATCGCCGCTGTTAGATTTTGAGACCAGCTTTTTTCCTCCTCCTGGCTGCCGCCATGAACCGAAAAACCAACCAAGACATCTTTGTCAGTCAGCCAAGGTTCAAGCTGCTCGGCAAAAACGCTACCCCAACCATAGTCATTTGTCCAAGCGGACACTAGTGGAGTGGTATCAACTAAAGACACTGACTTGAACCTTTTTTTGCCCTCAACGATCGTAGTTTTAGCTAGATCCCCGGCAAAATGTGAAGCAGTCGAGGCCGACCCACCACAACCCATCACAAAAACCACTCCCTCGCCTTGCCAGCACTCAAACAAGACGTCGGCCGCTTGCTGAATTTTGGGCGATTTGGCCAATTTCTGAGCCAATTTCGAGCTTATTTCAAAAAACCTAGTAACCTTAAATCGTTTTGAAATCACTTCGTTTGTTGGATAACTCTGCCCAGGCTGCTTGAGATTGCTGGATATATTTTTCAGTTTGAGGATCCTGCACCATCTCCCACAGAATTTTAGGGGTCACTGTCACGATATGACTTCCAGCCAGATCAGCCTTGAGTACGTCGCTACCTCGACGGATCGAGCCTGTAATTATTTCTGTTTCGGGGCGATATCGATCTAGCCATTTTCTAGATAACGAGATTTCATCTTCAGGTTGACCTCCACTGTCAGCTATTCTGCCGTATAACAACGATACATAACTCGGTCCAGTTGTCCGAGCAGTCATGGCCGATGTAACAGCCAATTTGACTTGTTCAGCCTTCACTAAACCTGTCACATTAGTCTTGATGCCCTCTTGTACCAACTGTTGCATCACCTCCAAACCCTTGCCATCCCCAAACATTGGGATTTTGATCACCACCTGTGGAGATAAACTAGCATATGTTCTCGCCCGAGAAATCATCCCTTTGGTCGTCTCGTCTAGTAATTGGATACTAATTGGCAAATTGGGAAAGCAATCAAGCAACCGTTGATAATAACTGGTAATATCACCGGTATCAGTTTCTTTGGCCACAATTATGGGGTTGGTGGTAATGCCACTAATCAAACTCAGCTGGCGCAGTCTTGAGATTTCAGCGATATTGGAGCTGTCAGCAAATATTTTAGGTAAGGGCTTATGGATTTCCATCGACTTAAATTAGCATTATAAATAGGCTAGAGGATATATATCAATAGTAATATTACTGTAAATATGTTATCAAAGTTCAATCTCTGATATGAACAAACCAAAAATCGCCATTTTATGTCCAAAATTTGGCATCGTCGAGCGAGGATCAGAAATCTACATCGCCGAAATAGCCAACCGCTTGTCTAGGGATTTTGACATCACTATTTATGCACGAACTAAATCTGCAGCCGAATCGTCCAACCCACCTTTACACTCACCGAGCCTACAAGTTAATAGGTTCTTCGCTTTAACTGAACAAAATCACTTGGTCAACCGTCTCTATCATTCCCATCCCGCACTGACCAAACTGCTTGACAAATTTTTCCTTAATCCCAGCGGCATTGAATCTTTAAGCTTTTGTCTTTTTGCCCTGCCGTCGTTATTGTTTGGTCGATTCAGCTTGATCCTGCCTGACAACGGAATATGGGGAAGCATTTACTGTCGACTGATCAGATTTATTAACAAAACCCCGTTTATCGCCAAAAGCTCGGGTGGTATCGAACCAATAGTTGGTAGGCAAATGCCCAATCTGTTTATCTGCGAAACCCCAGTGGTCTTTGACTGGTTTCAAAAAAATCTGCCACAACTAAAGTTATGCCTAATTCCACCAGCGGTTGATATGGGTAAATATTCCCTCAAAGTCTCGCCCGTCAAGCTCGCTCTGCCAAGGCCAATTTTTTTATGCGTTGGTGCATTTATTCCGGCCAAACGGATCGACCTAGCGATTAAGGCGGTGGCTAAACTAAAACGCGGTAGTCTCGTAATTCTTGGTAGCGGCCCACTCAAATCTGCTCTGATCGAACTTGCCAATAAGCTGCTCACCCAGGATCGATTTCTGATCACCGAGGTTGCCAACAATCAAATCGCCCACTACTACCGAGCCGCTGATGTCTTCACTCTACCTTCTTTTGACGAACCCTTTGGCAAAGTCTATTTAGAAGCGATGGCTAGCGGTTTACCAGTGGTGGCCACTAACGACCAGCAACGGCGTTACATCATCGGTCAAGCCGGCATCTTGTGCGATGTTGAAAATATTAACAAATATGCCAAAGCCCTATTGACCGCCAGTCAAACCAACTTCGGGGCTAAACCCAGGTTACAAGCCCGACGTTTTGCCTGGAAAATAATTTCTAAACAATATCTGAGCTGTTTTCAAAACGTCTTAAACCCGGTTAAAATCGATTGATGAAAATACCTATTAATTGGCAGCTGTTATTAATCCTTATCCTCGCGGCAGCGCTACGTCTATGGGGCATCAATTTCGGCTTACCTTATTTCTTCCATTTTGACGAATCGACTGATATCTATGGAGCCTTTTTTGCTGGGAGCCACCAACTACAACCTCATTTTTTCTATTTCCCGATGCTTTACCCGTATATTCTGCTATTTATCTATGGTCTATTATTTGTTGTTGGTTTCGGTCTGGGAGCTTGGTCTAGCTTTGATCGCTTTTTTATCGCTTATTTAACTGATCCGTCGATTTTTTTGCTGCTTGGTCGACTTTTAACAACGATATTCAGTCTCACCACCGTATTGCTGGTTTTCTGGATTGGCAAAAAACTCTATTCTCCCAGAATCGGTATTTTAGCCGCTTTTTTCTTGAGTGTCAGCTTTTTACATGTTCAAGAGTCTCATTACATCAAACAAGATGTTTTAACCGGTCTTTTTAGCCTGCTAATTTACTATTTTAGCGTTCGAATCGCCAAACAAGCCAGTACTACGACATATCTATTTTGCGGACTTATCTTAGGGTTATTTGCTTCCTTGAAATATAACTTTTTCATAGTATTACCGACGGTTTTGCTGGCCCAATTATTACAAGCCAACGGTCACTTGAAAAAATTTGTCGATCAAAAAATCCTGTTGACAGCTCTGACTTGTTCGGCCATTTTTATCGTCTTAAACCCATACTTATTTATTAAATGGCCTCAGGCTTGGTCAGATATTCTTCAACAATCCAAGCTCACAACCACTCAATGGGTTAGTTCAGACGGACAACCAGTTTGGGTATATTATCTGACCTTTCATTTAAAACACGGATTAGGAATGCCCTTGCTTCTTACTAGTCTGTTTGGATGCCTATACTTAGCACTAAAATACCGGGTCAAGAAAAACCTACTTCTAATATCAACTCCCGCCGCTTTCTTTCTGACACTAATCTTAGTTGGTGGAACCAATTTCGCCCGTTACGCTATCATGGTTTTACCTCATCTAAGTTTAATATCAGCAATTTTTCTTTCCTGGCTTATCAGCTCAAATCGCTTAATCATTATTATTGCCATATTAGTCATTTTACCCACCTTAGTCACCACCATAAAGTTTGATTATCTAATGACTCAACCTGACACCAGAGCGATCTCTAAGAATTGGATTGAACAAAACATCCCTATCGGGACCAAAATGGTACTTGAGGGTGCTGTCAGGTCAGAATACTTATCCATTTATGGACCACCTTTGTCTTTAGACGTTAAATCAGCTCGAAAATTATTACTAGAAGTTAAACAATCAGGACAAGCTGGTCAATACCTGCAAGCTTTAACGGAAGCTAACCAATCCAAGAAAGGCTACGATTTACTCGGTACAATCAGACTAGATTATTTAACTAATCCCATCACTCAGCAAGCTATTTTTCAACCAGATGTTTCAACCTATGTACGTAACAATTACTGTTATCTGATCCAAACAAGTTGGGCCAAAAGTAACCATCAAACATATACTCCAGAATTTTCAACTTCGCTAGATGAGTATTATAGCCTAATCAAGGAGTTTAAACCAAATCCCGTCCAGGCGGAGGATCCTGTTTGGCGAGTCGATTTTGCCAGTATTAGCCAAGTGAATATTGGCAGTGCCTATATTTCTGGTCCGATAATTCGAATTTACAAGATAAGACATAACCAGTATTGCAACTAACACCAATGCATAAAAGTTCAAATAAACCAGAGATCATACATTTACACAAACATTTAATTAGACACAAGAAGTTTTTGTATCAGTTTTACCAAGATGCTTACCAGCAAATTAAAACTATATTAGGCTCTAATAAACCTATTATTGAGCTCGATTCTGGAGCTGGCTTTATTAAGAAGGTAATTCCCAAAACCCTTACCTCTGATGTGATAGCTGGCCCAAACATTGATCAGGTTTTCTCTGTTGAGAACCTCCCATTCAAAAATAATAGCGTTGGGGCGTTCGTATTATTTAGCGTCTTCCATCATATTAAAAATCCAGAGAAAGGATTAGTTGAGATGCAACGGTGTTTAAAAAAAAGAGGCAAAATAGTCATGATCGAGCCTTATAACAGTACTTTATCTGGGTTCATCTTTAAAAACTTTCACCAAGAAACTTTTGATGAAAAGGCGGGGTGGGCAATTAAAGGAAAAGGCCGGTTAACCAATGCTAATCTGGCCTTACCCTGGATCGTGTTTATTCGTGATCGAGAATTATTTCAAAATAGGTTTCCCCGTATGATTATTAACAGAGTTTCCCCACATACACCAATCAAATATATCTTATCTGGAGGATTATCATATGATTGGTCAACGCCTGCTATATTTTATAAGCTAATAACGTTGACTGAATTTTTTTTGACACCTTTTAATAAATATCTAGCTATGTTTGTTACTATCGAACTCGAAAAAAAATAACTGACATCAACGATAATCATGGATATTAGTAAATTCTATCAAGAGGACTGGTCAAGTCGAAAAAACCAATCGTCCTCCAGTGATATCCGCTACTGCGCGCTAAAGAGTTTTTTCCCTCCAACCACTCAAAATCTCCAAGTTTTGGATCTAGCCGCCGGAAATGGCGCCATCGCTCTATTGTTGAAAAAAAATGGTTACCAAGTCACCGCCATCGAGCTTTCCAAAGAAGGGGTCAAACAGCTCAAATCCAAGGGTATTCAAAACTCGCGAGTCGGCAATGTTGAGGACAAATTACCACTGCCATCTTCTCACTTTGATATCGTTTTCTGGGGAGACAATATTGAGCATCTGTTGATGCCAGAGTTGGTTTTAAAGCAAATAAAAAGAGTTTTGAAAAAGGGGGGACAACTAATTATTACTACTCCCAATATTAGTTTCATTCTCTACCGCTGGCATTATTTCAAAACCGGCCATTTGCCGATCACTGAGGGTATTTTTTCCGAACCGTGGCAATGGAAGCATATCCGTTTTTTTAATAGTCAAATATTAGTAAGACTACTTACGAGTCATGGCTTTAAGATAGTCAATAAAATCGCTGTTACTCCCTCCAAACACTACAATTTTTTAGCTAGATTCCTGCCTGATCTGTTTGGTGCGATCTTGATTATGGAGGCGGTCAAAACTGGATCAGGCTCTAAAAAAAGATTGTAATCGCTACACTTAAGCTGATACCATAAAAAACAAATGCCCACCTTGAAAAAATCTCTTGTCCGGATCATTGCCTTTTTCCATTCCGGGATCATCTTTCACCCCTTGGCGGTCGCTGCCATCATCTTTTTTAGCCTACCTTTTTCAATTTGGTATCTAACTAGTATCCCGGCTCTAGGGATCGATTTATATTACAGTGCTACTTCGGTTCATCTTCTCCAGCAACATTTTTCCTTTTGGTTCAACGGCTATAAAGATGTTTGGTTTACGGGTTATCCGCTGATGGGGGATTTTCCCCGTTTCCATTTCTATGCCATGATGCCATTTGCTAATCTGTTTGGTGTTATTCAAGGCGTTCAAGCCTACGCCCTATTTACTTTGCTACTTCTTTTTATTAGCTGTTATTTTCTCTACTACAAAATCTCCAAAAATTCTGGATTAGCACTCTTACTTAGCCTGTTAGTAATGTTATCACCTAACATTTATGGTGTGATTACCTGGGGAGGTAGCCTCCCTTATGCTGCTAATCTATTTCTGTTTCCGGTTGTCCTCTTTTTTATTGTCAATTTTTTTCAATCCAACTCATCAAAATGGCTTTGGGCCAGTGCATTATTTTCTGGGTTAGCCTTTTTGGGCCATCCTTTGCCGGTTATTGGATTTTTCCTTCCTAGTGCTTTAATTTTATTATTTTTATATCCCAACAAAGATCGATCATGGAAAATATTAAACCGTATCGCTAACACCTTCAGATTTTTGATCGGATTTATCGGTGCAGCCTTTATTCTTACAGGAGACGTTGTTCAATACTATATCTTCAATTTTATTCCAGGCATCAAGTCCATAATCAGTGTCACCACTAATATCGGGGCAGCTTCTCAAAGTGCTCCAACTGATTCTGGTGCCACTGCTGTTGCCATTGCCGCCTTTTACAAAAACCAAATCGGTTTAATCCAAACCCACACTCACAGCTCACTTTTTAGCCTAACTGTTATCGGAGCAGGATTGTTTGTAGTCGCGTTTGTCATAAGCTTAATTTTCAAGCAGAAAAAATGGTCATTTTGGCAAGTGGTCCCTTTTGCTGCTATAACCGCCTATGTTTTTTGGCACATTTACTACAATATGACCGGCCATAGCTTTTTTCCTCAAGGAGTATACCGAGCTTTTTGGGCGTTCCCGATCGTTTTTGCCAGTCTGGTAGCCGCCCTTTGGAGCCCACTTTTTGGGTTACTCTACCAAGTCAGAGATAAATGGTTTAAAACTATTACTTTCTCAGCCATTTCTTTGACGATCACCGGGAGTTTCTGTTTGATCGCCTACATGACCTTTACCAAAGATATTACAAAAGTTCTAGCAAATATCTTATCACTTAGCGATACATCATCAGCTTTTCCGGAAGTACTGAGTATGAAGTTTACCCAACAAGATCAGGAGCAATTAAAACAACAGTTGGTCCCCAATTATTTGAATCCCAATGACAAAAACAAGCGAATTTATGCATCCGACGCCACAGTCAATATCTGGTGGAATTATCTCTACGACATGCCGATGGCCAGAGGTTATATCGATCCACCACTTGGAACTGATCGTCGCGGTGGTGCTTTTTTACTCGATATCGCCATTGGAAATGACACTTTAGTGAGCGGCTTTAAATTTAGTGAAGAGATGGCCAAAAATTATGCCCTCTATTTTATTGATTGGAACGGTATTTACTTTTTTGAAGGTGGCCATCTCGCTCCCAACGCTAACGCAGCACCATCCTCCTATTTGCTCAAAGGTGATGTCATGGTCGATAAACAAGAAGTCACAACCTATGGAGCGATTCATCGCTACGGCACTAAATCCGGTCATCCTGAGGCCAGATTCGATCTGCCTCAATCGTTGGTCTATTACCGTGTCAAAGAAGATCAAACCAGCCCGGTTGTATACGGCTCAAACGCTCCAACTCTTTTGGTCATCTCCGATGATCCTAGCTATGAGCAAATCTGGCGAATTCTGGCCGCTTCCAACCTCAACTCTCAATATGTTATTCCGATTATGGGAGGTAGATTTATTGACGACTTTAGCGCTGAAGAGCTCAAACAATTTCCGGCCATTATCTTGCACAACTACGATTACCACAACCAAACCAAAGCTTACAATTTGCTCGATGATTATATCAAAAAAGGGGGTAAAGTTTTTGTTGATACCGGAGGAGAGACTAAAGATTCTAGTTCTAACAACTTGCCTAAATATTTCCCATTTAAACAAAACGTTAGAGAGGAACTTTCCAAAAAGTGGCAATTTGAAATTGCCAATGATGATCCGCTTTTTAGTGGAGTGAAAGTAGAGGAATTTGGTCCACCGATTTTTAATGATAATGCCTGGAAGTTGTCATATCCAAAATCCGACGAGCTCCAGGAGGGTTCGAAAGTGTTGTTAAAAAGTGATAACCATCCGTTGTTGATCCGCCGAAATTATGGCAAAGGTCAACTAATTTGGTCGGGGATAAACTTACCGTATCATTTTGTCCAATACACCACCGCCAGTGAAGCGAAACTTCTCACAAACATCTTTCAAGAGCTGGTCGATCTTAAAAAGACCCCTGTGACACCGCTTGATGTTAAATGGAGCCGTCCGGAGAAGATCTCAATTGATTCAACAGCCCCAGTTAAAGGCGTTCTTGTCAAAGAACAAGGTTATGATGGTTGGACTGTTAACCCAACTCAGGGTAACCAAAACTTAAAAATTTATAAAACCGGCCCGACCTATCCAGGCTTTATGTATATCCCAATGCCAGAAGGTAATGATCAACCTCATTTGGTGTTGAACTATCATGGTACTTTCAAAGCTTGGGCTCAAAGTTTTGTCAGTGTTGTCGTCATTTTAATATTGCTCGAAAAAATCTTGTTTGATGGACGTTGGATCAATAAGCGCTTATATAAATGGTTAAACATACTCAAGAAAAAAGTTTTCTCCTGGTGGGAAAAAGAAGAGGAAAGTTTAACTTGAAGATTGTAACGGTTATTTTTAATGTAGTTTTGCATACAGTGGCAGCGGCTGGAATTATTTTTGTTTTTTATCCAATGGCTAGCTGGTATTTTGATGGTAAACCGTTATGGGGGGTTGATTTTTTCTATACTGCATCTTTAACTAATATGTTAAAAAGCAATCTGGTTTTGCCGCCTGGTGGGTGGGGGTATGCTTGGTTTGCCGGTTGGCCTTTCCAATCAAACTACCCTGTTCTGCATTATTATTTGATCCTACCTTTTACCTATTTTTTCCCGTTGATCGCTGCTGTCAAATTATGGATGTTAGCAAGTTTAGGGCTCTTTTTTGTCGGAGCTTACTTTTTGTTCTACAAACTCTCTCATAGCTTTGCAGTCTCTTTTGTTTTAGCTGTTGCTGGAATTTACTCAGTTGGAGTTTACGGGACGATGATGTGGGGTGGTAGTTTGCCCTCTCATGCTAACCAAGCATTTTTACCTTGGGTAGCCTTATTTATCGTTCTGTTTTTAAATACCAATCGCACTAAACATCTATTGACCGCCGCTCTTTTAACGGGTTTGGCGATTTGGGGACATCCCCAGGTGGTCATCGCCTATATTTATCCTGTTGCCGGTATCCTATTTCTTTTTTGGTTTGCCGACCTCAAATTGTTAAACCGCATTAAATCTTTGATTATCTATCTAACGATCTCTTTTTTAATCGGTTTACCCCTCTTTTATTCATCTTTTGGAAATGTCCTTAAGGTTTTATTTGTTACTAACTCGGCCGAGGTAGCCAGTTCAACAGCGAGGGTACCGACTCAGGCGGCAAGAGATGTAGCGGCTTTTCATCATGCTCAACCCTACCGGATCTTTATCGATACCAATCCGGTCATCTTTTACTTTTTAGGAATCGCTATAACCGTCTTCTTAATTGGATTGGTTTTATTTAGACGATTTCATATGATCAAACAGATTTTACCTTTTGTGATCTTGTTGGTGTATTTTGTAATTTACGTCTGGATTTTCGCTTACGGTATTTCGATCTATCATGGTGGTTGGTACCGCTTATTCTGGACCACCCCAATCTGGTTGGGGATGTTTATCGCCGCATTGTGGGGTAGTCCTCATTTCCATGCACAGCAAAGACTAGTCAAATTTAGTAAATATTTCCACGCTACAGTTTTTTTTATCAACGTAGTTATCTTGGTTACAGGTACATACATTGTACTGACTTATTTTTCGACAGGGGTTAAAGAACGGATTGTTCCTCGAAGTAATCCCTCGTCGGCTTATCCGGATATTATCAATCTCTACGGTGATGGCAACGATCTAGAGAAGCTTAGAACAAGGATGGTTCCAGATTGGCTCGATCCCAACCAAACTAACTTCCGGCTTTACGACGCTGATCAGACAGTCAACATCTGGTGGAATAGCCTCTATAAAATGCCCCTAGCCCGTGGCTATTTTGATCCCCCACTTAATGAAGCCCAAAGAGGGTATCTCTTTTGGACCGATGCGGCCTTAAACCAAGATCCCAAGACTGGCCTAGATCAACTCGAAAGCAACTTTAAATATCCCGGCGAAGCAGCCTTTAACAACACTCTATTTTTAATCGACTGGAACGCTATTAAATACTTCGAGATTCATGCTGGACCAACTGCTTATTCACCAGTACCGAAGAACTTAACGACTGAGACATTTATAGCCAACCAGACTGAACTGGATTTTAATGCTGAAAAGTACACCAATGGTGATAAACGGCTTCATTATTTCGCCCTTAAAGATGAGTATACCTCGCCAATTTTATCAGCCACCAACGCCTTAACTCTTGGCATCGTCGCTTCGGCGCAAGGTTATGAAACGATAATGCGCGATCTAGCCGACGTCAACATTTCATCCAAAAAACTAATCCCGCTTCACTTAGGCCAAAATCTAGACGAGCTAAATGGCAGTGATTTGACTTACATGGATGGTCTAATCGTATACGACTATCAATACAAAAACCGCGATCGGGTTTTCAGATTGTTAAATGATTACGCCAAAAAAGGCCGTAAAATATTTATCGAAACTGGCACAGAGGTTCGAGAATCAAATAGCTTCGAGGCGTTACCTGAGCTTTTTCCGGTCAATAAAACTTTCCGCAAATCCCTCGGTAATACCTGGGATCTCCAAGCTGCCCCCTCCGAGATAACTAAAGATATCGATTTCTCAAAATTTGATCCGCCAATTTTTGATCAGGCTGATTGGAACCTATCTTTTCCCCAAAGCCATGGTGATATCCGGCCAAACTCCAATATTATCTTGACTCAAAAAGACAATCCAATTCTGATCACGCACAAAATAGGGGAGGGGGAAGTAATTTGGAGTGGTATAAATCTGCCTTACCATATCTCTCGGAATCATAATTTAATGGAAGTGGCGCTCTTTAGGAATTTACTTAATTATTTAATTCCCGCCATCAATAGTCCAATCGCTCCAGTAAGCTCAGATGTAAAATTTATTTCGCCGCAGAAGCGGATGGTCAGCGCTAGTCAAGCCAAAGGTGTCCTTTTCAAGGAACAAGATTATCCGGGTTGGACGGCCAAGTTAACTAGTGGTGGTAAAAATACCAACGCCAAAATCTTCAAGGCTGGTCCAACATATCCTGGCTTTATCTACATCCCAGTACCCCAGGCATATCAAAGTAACTTTACCGCTTATATAAACTATCAAGGATCAAGTATTTCTTGGTTTTTGTTTTGGGTGGCGGTTGTGATTGTGCTGTTTTGTCTTGACGAAATTCTGCTCGGTTCCAATCTGTTGGGACGTTTTCGTCGATTTGCCTGGAAAAGGTTGCGTCTTCGTTTAAGTGGTTGGTGGGGTAAAGAAGACGAACAATGATCTATATAGTCATTCTGGTAAGCCCGCCACATCCAGAATCTTTATTATCATCGTGAGCTGACAAAAAAAAGTCATCCTGAGCGTCCAGCGAAGGATCTAATTAGACTGAGCTGATTTTAAATAATAACTTACCTTTATGGGAAATAAATCTTCTTGCCATGATAATTTGTAACTACTTTGTAATTTATTTATAACTAAACCTTCCTCTGCGGTATCCGCACCATTTTGAATTTGCACCAAACTGAACCTTATTGGTATTTCTTTTACAGTTTTCCCGCCGATAATTTCGACTGTTTTGGGGCTTAGAGGGCTAGTTGTGACTAGCAGATTCAGATGATCGTTTTGATAATATCGGAACGGATAATAGGTCAAAATGCTGGTGTGAAGGGTCGGCAAATTGGTATCGACCAAATTAATCACTTCTTTAATTTTTGGTCCTTTAAAAAGAGGATTTGATAATACTATAAAATTAACCCCAATCAATCCGAAGATCATCAGCCCTGATATTAAACGTTTTGACTGAAGTGATGTCAAACCAAAAGCGGCAATAAGATAGTAGTACGGTGCCAAAATAATCAAAGCCCGGACTGATAAAATTGGCCAAAATAAATTTCCAACCACAACCACAAGCAGGGGAGTAAAAAACATTACTAGCCACAATCTCCCTTCAACCTCCCTAACCCGCCAAATCTCCCTAACCCCCCTCAGAAAAATCAAACTCATCCCCATCGCCACTCCACCAAACAATAGCTTCACCCACCACACGGTGTCATTCCCAAAATACTCTCTCAAAGTCACAACTCCGGTCCCGCCAATCGCAAACGAGGCTAGAGTCGCCGGCAACCCCAACCAATCCGAGGCTGCGATATACCCTGGGTGTGGTTGACTCAGATAGCTATTAACCAACGGCACTATTCCAAGAACACTCACAAGCAAGCCGATCAAGCCGAGCTTTATTCGAGCAGGATAAAGCCCTAAACTTAAAGCTAAAGCCGGGTAGAGCAGTGCGCTGTAATAATGTGTCCACAAACTGGCTATAAAAACCACCCCAAATCCCCCCAACCAACCTAACCGCCCTTCTTTTAAAAACTTCACCCACAAAATCACACTCATAAAGCTAAGCAAAACAAGTAACCCATACATCCTTACCTCTGCCGAGTAATAGACCAGCAGAGGAGACAAGCTGATTAACATTCCCCAAACGACCCCAACCTCCCTTAATCCACTAACCTCCTTACCCAACAACCTAATTCCCCAATAGAGAACACAAATTATACTCACTCCAATAGCCAAAGACAGTAACCGTAAGCCAATCTCCCCTTGACCTGTCACCATCATGAAGTAATGCAGCACCAAAAAATAAAGCGGCGGATGGTTATCTGCCAAAGATGCACTAACCAATTTCCCAATATCTTGTTTAGCTACAAAATATGAAAAAGCCTCGTCAAACCAAAGCTGATGTTGTTCTAGAAAGGCCACTCTCAGGGTCACACCGACGGCTATCACCCCAATAACCCCTCCCTTAATCCCCCCAATATCCCATATCTCCCTTATCTTAGTCATTCCTCTTTGTCAAACCAAGTCTTAAACCGTTTGATGATTTGATTAACAGCTTTGTGTAACAGTCTGGCAACTATTTGAAATGGTTTGCGCCAAATAATATATGCTATTGCCATCAAAAAGCTGGCAACGCTTAAGGTAAAAAACCCCCGAGTTGCCAGGTTACCGATATAATTAATTGATACTGATAGATGTTTGCCAGAGTTTATCTCAGGAATTGGAAAATACATAAAGCCTAAGCCTGCTTTATACATGCTCAAATCTTTGCCTGAGCTTTTTGCATGCCAACCGGAATTATAATTTTCCTTAAAAAATATCCCCCGAAACTTGTCCCCTTCAACTTGAATATTTTCCGGTACTGGCCGTTTCATCACAAAATTGACCGTTGGAAGGCTATCCACAGTCGAGCTGAGGATATTTTTTAACAATCGGACTTCGTCTAAATTCTGATTGGTGATAATATGATATGGCAAATTAACACCACTCCAAATTACCCGGCCTTGCTGATACTGTTTCTCGGCTAAAATAATTTTATTATTATGGGTTAACAGTGTTTTGGCGCCAGCAGAAAGGTTTTCCTGACTGCCTACTCCCATTTTCCAAGAGCCACCTTGATAGCTAAACTGGGCAAATTTAGACGGATCGACATCCGTTGTTAAAACACTCTTCACGCCCAACTCAGGAGAGACTTTGTCATATACTTCAACCTGGCTGATCATTTTGACTGGAAAAAAGCTCGGCCAATTAGCAGGTAAACTAGTCTTCAACGCACCTGTTTCGACAATCAGCTGACCTCCCTGAGCAATAAACTGATCTAATTTATTAATGTTTCCTTTAAAGCTATAAAGAAAGATCACTGGAAAGTTTTCCAACTCAAAATTTGTGAGGGCATCAATACTCGCTGGGCCCTTAACCGGCACTATTTGTCTGGAGGTGATACCTGTTAGCGACAGCGCTCGCATCAAAGTCTGGTACCCTTCCTCATCGCCCACAACTAGTACCGGCGTAGCGTTGGTTGCCGCCACGATTGGCGAGGTCATTTTTGGAGATAATTCATAAAAGGTTAGCTCCCGGGCTTTGTCCTGACGAATCATGATCTGCGGGTCGTCTAAAATCAATTTTTGATCGTATCCCAGTACCCCGCCAGACTGACTTCGGGCTGAGTCTTCGTAAAGTCCAACCCCGAACTGATCAATTAAAAATAACGAACGATTCTTAATTAACTCTGGTGGATCTTTTGAGCTATTTTCAGCCGTACCAATCTGAAAATAATAGAGCCACTGGGCGTTTTCACCGATCGGACTGTTAGAATAGCCTCGGATCGCCGGCATCTCAAAAACACTGTTCCACCAATGGTTGACCTGCTGATCCAGACTGTCAAACCGATAATTATTTTCGGTCAGAGCCTTTTTTGCTACCCAGCTTGGCACCAACTCATCAATCGAATGCTTTTGATATTTGGGTGTAATGTATTCCCAGACATTAGCTGGGATAGTTCCGGGGTAGTTAAAGATCGATTGGGTATCAAATTTTAAACTCTCAGGCATGGTTAAATAGACAAATAGCACTCCTGCCAGCATGATAACCGAGATAATTCTGGATAAATATTTGCCCAACCCTTTAGCTACACTTAAGTAAGCACTTGAGGCTATCAGTAGCAATAATAAATTAATCGCCCAAAAAATCCGCCTTGGAAAGATCGCGCTTATAAAAGTGTCGATCCAGTGAAAATAAGCCACTAATGGATACAAACTTAAACCTATAAATGCCAAGCTAAAAGCTAAGGGACTGATGATAGATACCTTTTTTGGCTTAATTAATTTGAAAGTTACGGCAGTTAATATAAACGACGCAGCTAATACCGGCGAAAAAGTAGTTAACCACAGTTTAAAATGAGCAGGATATATTCCCCAGCATTGAGGGCTATTACAAGCCCCGCTACCGCCACCTTTAACCATTGTCAGAAACATGCCGTAAGCACCGATACTCCCAACTAAAAATGAGATCAGAGCATATTTTCCAAGTATTGCCAACTTTGATAACCGTGACTGTGGTTGTTTCCATAAATAAATAGCCAAAATAACCAAACTGGGAAACATGACCGTTAAAAGCCCCATGGCGGTGTGCAGTAGTATCGCCAAACCAGTCAAAACCGCGCCTGTTATTAACAGTCTGGGGTTTTTGTGTTTTGTGTATAGATATACAAATATTAAGGTTAGCGGCATCAAACACTGTGCAGTGGTGGCGGCAATCAAACCCTCACCAAATAACTGGTAATAAGTTCCCCGAGTCTGAAAAATAACCCAAGTTAAAATCAGCGATAAAGCTACACTGTGACTGGTGACCCAAAAAAGAATCAAACAGGCGACTAAAAATAATAATAAAGATCCGATCATAAAACCTTCCATAGCACTGGATGGGTCCATTGATTTAAATAATGGCGCCATTAAGTAAATTGGAGTAGTTGGGTAGCCACCGATTATCGGAATTCCTTCATGCCAAAAAGACAGCCAGCCAGTTGGTGGAAAGGGGGTGTGTTTAGCAAAGGCTGTTGAATAAGTTAAGCCGTTGTAATAATCACCACCAATCGGTCTTGGAAAATTTAAATATTCATAAATAAGCGGCTTAAATGTTTCAAATATTAGAACGATAGCTATCGCTAAGGCGATCAGAGAAATTATTTTATCAGCAATATTTCCGATCCTAGCCAAAATCTTAAGCATAAAGTTTAATTTAGTTTATACTAAAGATACCTTACTTTAAATATCATGATCAAAATAGCCAGTTTGCCTAAACCTATCTTCTCGATCATCATTCTAAATTACAATCAAGCTATCTCGACACTGCGGTGTCTTAAATCAATTAATAAACATACTCTAGCCAGAGAGTTAGAGATCATTCTTTGGGATAACGGTTCAGATCGAGGACAATTAAGAGTTTTGAGTGCAGGTTTATTAAAGTTAAGGGGTTTATCAATCCAATTAATTAAGTCAAACCAGAATTTAGGTTACGCCCGTGGTAACAACGAGGCTGCTAAATTAGCCAAAGGAGATTTTTTGGTGTTTTTAAATAATGACACAGTTGTGAGCGCAAATTGGTTACCGCCGCTGCACCTTTTTCTATTATCTAATCCACAGGTTGGTGCGTGTCAACCTAAATTGCACTCTTTAACGCGTCGTAATTATTTTGATTACGCCGGGGGAGCAGGAGGCTTTATTGATAAATTAGGCTATCCATTTACCAGAGGACGGGTTTTTAAAAGCATTGAAAAAGATACTGGTCAATATGATCAGATTTGTGAGATAGAGTGGGCTGCGGGTGCTTGTTTAATGATCAGGCGGCACATTTTCAACCTGATTAAGGGTTTTGATGACTTCTTTTTCGCCTATTATGAAGAGATCGATTTATGTGTTCGAATAAGACAGCTTGGTTTCCAAATTTTCTGTATTCCGAGCAGTGTTGTTTATCATCGAGGTGCTTTAACGAGTAATGGTAATTTGGGATTAAAGATCTTTCTTAATCATCGAAACAGCCTCTATTTTGTCTTAAAACATTATTCAATTTGGCCACATCTTCCGTTAATCCTAGTCAGGCTCTCCCTCGATATATTAGCGGTTATTTATTACTTGCTGGAGTTTCGATTTAGCTATCTTTGGTCGATCGTCAGGGCTTATGGGCAGTTAGGTAAAGTAATTCCTTCACTGATTCGCTCGGGTGTGATCACTTTTTATGACCAAAAATCGCTCGAGACGACCTTTAAAGGTTCAATTGTATTTAGTCACTTTATACTGCAAAAAAGATCCTATCAACAAATTATGGGTTATTCTAGACAACTTTTCCCAAAATCGAATTAAACTCTGATGCCGTATTTATCCAATCATATTTGCCTGATTCAAGGTAAGCTTTAGTGGCTAATTTTTTTCTCAGAGTAGGATTTTTCAACAACTGAAGGACTGCTTGCGAAAATTTACTCTGATTGGCTAGAGGTATCTTGAGGTAGCCTTTTTTGTAGACACTACCCAATACTCCATTGTCATAACCAACTATTGGTAGACCACATGCCATAGCTTCAGCCACAGCAATACCCCAGCCCGCTTCATGATCTGTAAACAAAAAAATCTTGGCTTTTTTCATCAAACTATAGACCTGCTGATCAGGTAACGGCCCAACTAGAAAAATATTTTTAGCTAGACCTTTAACCTTAATCATACTTTTTATTTCAGCTACCAGATGGTCTTGGCCATCACCGATAACCGCTAGCCTGACTTGGGGCTGACTTTTGACTACACGTTCCCAAATTGGAATTAGGTCAAAGACTCCTTTAGCAGGGTGCAGCCGTCCTAAATATACGCCATCATATGATTTTGTACCTACTAATATCGGTTGAGAGTCAATTTTGACAAAATCGATCCCGGCTCCCAACACCCGGATTTTACTTGATGCAAACCCTCTTAAAAGCAGCTCTCGTTGCAAAGAGTCGTTTAAGACAATAATTACATCAGCTCGCTTACGAATCATTGATAGAGCCAGTATCTGCATTAAATAGGCGACGATATTTACCACTAATTTACCTTGACGGTTGTGAGGCGCTGGAATAAGATGATGAATCCTAGCGATCCAGGTGAGTGTCGTAGATCTTCTCTTAGCTAAAAACCCAGGTAAAATATCCGGCAAGATATTGGTTGAAGAGTAGAGTAAGTCATGCCCGAGCTGATTTTTCAAAATCCGATTAGTCTCAAACATTCGGATCAAATAGGTCAAAAAAACCGGTATTGGGGCGCTACTACGATCAAAGAGATTCTTTTTTAAGATAAAAAGAGTTTTCTTGAGTCCGGCTTTTTGCCAGTGGTTGGCGCCTATTTCAGGCACAATTACGCAGACCCGATATTTGTCAGGTAGTCTGGCTACCATTGGTTCCATTAATTTATCCCCTCCTGCTAGTGTTGCACCAGGAGCGTGGCCTGTTTCCAATACAAAAATTCGAGCTGGTTCAGGTAAGTCTAGGGCGGAATTGATAATCTTTAATAACTCTTGACTGATCGCCTCAGCAGAAAAGTGTTGTTTCACCAACTCGGCGGCATTTAAGCCCATCCGAAAGGCTAGTCGTTCATCCGATAATAATTTAGCAACGTAGTTTTTGTAGCTAGCTATAGTCACTTGGGCTGGGAAAAAGCCGTGTACACCATGTTGAAAGCTTTCAGTCACCCCGGATTTTTGGGGAATAATAATTGGTAGACCGAAACTAGCTGCTTCAAGTGCTGCCAGTCCAAAGGCCTCAAAATGAGGATAAAGCCAAAAACGGGCTTGTTTAGATAGTTGAATTAATTGTTTATCCGAATAATGGGTGATGATTTTAACTCTTTTTTGCAAGCTTCTGGCTATAATTTGGCTTCGAAAGTGTTTTAAATCAGCCACAACAATCCAGCTGCCGGCAACAATTAACTTAGCTTCGGGGAGTGTGCTTAGTAACTCAAGTAAGAACTCCGGGTTTTTCTCCTTTTGCCAGCGACCAAAGGATAATAAGTAGTTGCCTCTTTTTAAAGGCAGTTTTTTTAAATATGAGGTTGATAAACCTAAGATTTTAGGTTTGATACCGTAGTTTTTCTGAATATAATCGAAGTGAACCTTTGAGATTATAAGGGTGTCTTTGGCATCTTTTACAAATGATCTTTCAAAATACTTCGCTAGTGGTTTTATCAGCGGAAAGGTAAACCTTAAAAAGGTTTGAGAATAAACCGTTTCAAGTATATAGATAATCGGATCGTGAATGATGGCAATATAAGGGATTTGGTTTTTTTTGAAGATCGCTTGAGTAGTCAGACAGGTGGTGGTTCCCAGGCTAATTAAAATATCGTAGTCACCTTTTTTGATCACTCTGGGAGCTAGGATCGGACTCATCAAGTGGAGTGTTGAAAAGAAACTAAAAATTGGAAATTTGATGGTTTTTCGAAACAGTGGAGGATAGGAGTCGGATAAATATTGGTAAGGAACATCTTTAACTAAATATGAGAAATCTGTTGTATACTTTTTCTTCATCAAAATTAGCAGTTTGGCATGGTGCCCGAGTTTATTTAAGGCTTTAACTTGTTCAATGGCAGATAGTTGGACGCCACCAGCTAATAACTGATCAACGACCACTCCAATACTTAACTTTCTTTGAGTCATAGTGGTTTATGGGCAAAGATCCAAAAACTATCCCTTAAGGTAGATAAAGGAGATGAAATCATGAGATAGTTTAAGATATTTTTTAAAGGCCCGGGTAGTACTCGAAGCGGGCTGGGTAAATGCCAATCAAAATTAACATTTCTAGCGGCCCTGATCCGCAATTTAACATTGTTAAATCCGGTCTTGGTTAGAAGTTTTGATAGAATTGCGGGAGTAAAAAAGTTAATGTGAGTTGGATCAAGATAACCGAACCATTTCTTGCCGGCCAAAAACCTCATAGGGCTGTTAAAGTTTGGGGTGATCATAAAAATATACCCCCCTGGGCTTAATACTCGATAGGATTCTTTTAAAAACTTGCCAGCTTGCTGGGATGTTAAATGTTCGATTACCGAGATCGAAGTTATTAAATCAAAAGTTTTATCCTTAAATGGTAATTTATCAGCGCTTGAGGCTATGATCTTCCCTTTTTGATTGATTTTACGCGCCATTTTAAGTCCTTGTGACTCTAAATCCACACCGAAGGCGCTAAATTTACGCTGATTCAAGAATTTGACTAATTTTCCGCTACCACAGCCAACATCCAAAACGCACTTCAGGCCATGGTCTTGCATCAGAAGATGAATTGATTCGGCAATTATTAAATCCAAATGATCCCGATCCAAAAAATATTGTTTATTATATAGTTGTTTCTTTTTCATTTGGTAATCAAATAATCTTCTAATATTAGATATTCTAACCCCGATTTAACAAAGGTCTCTAAGGCGTTTATAGGAGTGCAGACAATTGGCCGGCCGTGTAAATTAAATGAAGTATTAAGCACTGCCCCAACCCCAGTTAATTTTTCAAATTCCTTAATAATCTGATAATAGGGAAGGTTAACTTCTGTTTTGAGCAGCTGAGGTCGGGTTGTTTGGTCATAGCGATGAAGCGCTGCGGGTAAGGAGGTCTTTCCGGGCTCGGTTGTCGCGAAAGTTAAAATCATAAACGGTGCCTCAAGTTTTTTGGGGTCTCGGATATATTTACTGGCGGACTCATCTAAGATAGTTGGAGCAAAAGGCATCCAGAAATCGCGTAGTTTTATCAGACGATTAATCTTTTCAACTATTCGAACATTTCGGGGATCAGCTAGGATCGAGCGATTACCCAAACCTCGGCTACCCATCTCCATCCGTCCAGCAAATCTAGCTACCACCGACCCCTCAGCTATTAATTTAGCCACTGTTTTGGCCAACTCCTTGGGTTTTTTAATGATTAGTTGTGGATACTTTTTGAGTGCTTGATCGATCTGAGTTTGACTATATTGTGGACCTAAATAGAGGTTTTGGAGTGGTTCGATCTCACAGGTTATCCCTTTGTCTTGGCATAATCTTTGGTATCCGTAGTAAGCGGCACCGAAGCAGTTGGTCTCATCACCCGGACTAGGCATAAAAAATATTTTATTGGTTAGTTTTAAGTTGGTGATAGCTTTGTTTAGTTTGACGTTTTGGAATACCCCACCACTAAAGATAAGATCGTTGACCTTTAATTTTTTAATTGCATTACTGACCCATTCACAGATTAGGTCTTCAGTTAAAGCTTGGAGGGCTCCAGCCAAATGATCAAACCGGACGCTTGTAAAGTTATCTCGAAGGTAAAAATTGTAGTGGCGGCTGGGTAGAGCGGTTTTAAATACTAGTCCTTCGACCCAAATCAGCTTTTTCAGTTTCTCGTAAATACTTAAATAATCACTGCGGTTGGTGTAAGCGGCTAACCCCATCACTTTAAACTCATCTTCATGAGGTTTTAATCCTAAAAAACTGGTTACACTTGCATAAAGTAATCCCAAGGAAGAGCTATGAGCTGTTTTGGAAATTAATTTAAAATAACCGTCTTCAACCAAATAAACGCTGGCAGAGTTTCCATCTCCAGCACCATCACAAGTTAAAACTAAAGTTTTTTTAACTTTAAAATCCGGGTTAGCGTAAAAACCTGAATACGCGTGGCAGAGGTGATGATCGATTCGGATAATTTGGGAAGTTGATACCCCCAGCGCTTGAGCGATTTCGAGCTGTTGGAGACGTTGATTGGGTCCCTGATAGAATTGGTAATAGGCGGCTCGTCCGAGATCAGTAACTGCATTTAGGGCTGGGAGTTTATACTCTAACCCAGGTGCGTGGTCCCGCAAGGACTTGAGGATGTTCGGTGCAAACTCCATACGTTCCTGGGCTTTGTTGAAAGTAAAATGAGGGTAAGGGTCAAGATAAGATAGGACAACCAGGTTAAGATCCGAGGATTTAATACCTGCAAACTGGCAACAAAAGTCAATGGCCTTTTTAGGAAAACCCCACTGATTCTTGATTCCGGTGAACCTCTCTTCGGAAGCTGCTGCCAGAATTCGTCCGTTGTGCAAAATTGCCGCCGAGGCACAAGAGGCTTCATTTATGCCTAAAACATAGATTGATTGGTTCTTTGCTGAAGTCATTTACTGGCATAATATCATATGCAAATTTCAACTCCGCCTTAAGATCTTAGACTAGAAAATACTTTTAAATAAGTCTGCGCACATTTTTGCCAATTAAACTTCTGCTTGGCGCGTATTTTAGCTTGTTGACCCATTTTTAAGCTCTTTTTTGGATGTTCGATTAAATCTTTTAAGTAGTGGCACAAACCGGGTAAGTCTTTGGCCACGAAGCCAGTTTTAGCATGAACAATCATCTCACTAGCAGCAGCATAATCTAGGGCTATAGTTGGTTTGCCGCATGTAGCCGCCTCCAAAATCGGCATTCCAAAAAATAAGTATTTATCAGCGCTAAGATAGATAGTGCACCGATGATAATAGTCGACCAGAATTTTATCCGGGGGATCGATTAAAATATTGGTTGAACGATCAGCAACTTGCCGCAAATATTTTAGATATTTTTGTTGTGGTGAAGATCCTATTAACACTAGTTGAACATCTTTTATGCCCAGTATTTTTTTAGCCTCGATAAGCAAGTCAAACTGTTTATACGGTGTTATCCGACTCACTGAAAGTAAGGTTATTTTTTGGCTAGATTTATTAGAGCTTTTAGGAAAGTAGGGTGGTATATTTCCCAGATAAATACACATACTCTCTCGCCAATACAATCTTTTAGCCTCATTGGCGCAGTATTTTGAGATCGAGACCAGCCGATTAGGTAATTGGGCTAAAAGTAATGATTTGGAATATATAATCAAATTTAGTGGCCAATTCAAAATCCCCGTCAGCCTACTTGGCAGTTCAAACCGCTCATCCAATACATTGAACTGAGTGCCATAAAAACAACCGACAGTTGGAATTCTAGACCACCAGCAGGCCAAGGCGAGAGATAAGACACTATGCGTTGTTAAGATATCATTTTTTGATTTAGCTAACAACAGATAGAGATTTATTAAATCAACCAGGCTACCAATTAAAGGTATAGATGATTTATTTAGAAGGCAAACATTTATGCCTCGAGATTGCATGTATTTTATAATCGTTTGATCGGATTTTATCGAAAAAGCATAAAAACTGACCTGGGTATATTTACTAAGAGCGATGGCTAAATCGATTGGGGCACGTGATCCGGAGTGAGTGCTACATAAATAGGAAATTACACCGACTTTCATAGTTTGGCGGTCATGACAAAAAAGCAGCTCGGGATATTCTTAAACACCGGAAGCGGTTCTATCACCCGTCCGTAATTTACCGGCAAGGTCCACAGACCCTGAAAAACTATATGTGTACCGGCTCGATTTAACATCTTTTCTAGCTCTTTCCAGGTTAGTGGAGATTCGATTGGTTGATGGTAAATGTTTAGAATTTGACTGACTAATTTACGCCCAAACCTGATAAAAGGCAGATTAAACTCCCGGTGGACTGTTAGAAGCTGAATTTTGGAGACACGGACCATCTCGTTGATGGCCTTTTGAGGATCGTTAAAATGTTCCAAACTACCTGCACAGATAGCTACATCAAAACTATTATCTTTAAAAGGTAACGATTCAGCTTTGGCTTGGATTAAATATTTAACTTTATTCAAGCGAGCCTTTTTTAAGGCGTTCATTGAAAAATCTAGACCGACAGTCTCCGGCGACATCTGCTCGATAATCCCTTCACCGCAAGCGATATCGAGTGTTTTATTGCCCTGGGCCATCGCCGCCAAGATCTCATAAGATCCGTCTGTTGGTCCACCAGACTTAAGTTGGTGTAAGTCCTCATAACCTTGTTTAGAGTGTCTATGGGTTTTTTCTCTGGTATTTAACAAAGCCCATATACCTCCTGACTTGGTGGCTTTATAACTACATTTCAAACAGCTAGCGCTAGATTGACGGATCGACAAGGCAGAGTGGCAACGGGGACAAGCGAATATTTTAGCCAGTTGAATTTTGTTCATTTGATCACCTCAAGGTCATAACTAATCACCCCGACTGGAAAGATAAAAGCTAACCGTTTTTCATAGAAGATTAAATAGCGGTTTATCAATGCTAGGATTACTTTAATCAAAGGATTATTCCAATTGTTAGGTCCGACCCGAATTGACCGCTTTTTATAATTTATATTTGTGTACTGATATTTATAAAGGTCAGTTCCAGGAATGAAATAGTCAAAACTGCGGCTAGTAAAAAAATGGACATGAGTTGGGTCAGTAAAGCTATCAACGCTACTAAAATGAGCTGTGGTGATCAGCAACCGAGCAGAAGGTTTAGCGATTCGATGGATCTCTGTCATCACTTTAGGAATATCCAATAAATGCTCAAAAATATTTTCAGCAATGACTTTGTCAAACTGATTTTTTTTAAAAGGATAGGGAAATTTATTTAAATCATGGATGACATCAGCTTTGGCTCGAGGGTTGTTATCGATACCGATCGCCCCTTTGACTTTTTCCATACCACAACCTAGATGTAGTGTCTTAGGTGGCATTATCTTGCTACCTTTCGGGCCTTAAGACCAATAAAAGGGCTGTGATAAGGATCTATTTTAGCCAGGAAAGTTGATAGTGGAGGTGGACAAGGATAATAACCGGCGCCAAAGATAGTCTCAACTTTAAAATCGTACAACTCCATTAGTTGGATTAAACCTTTCAAAGTAAAGATTTTGACATGGACCCCGCTTGTTCGA
Organism: uncultured Gammaproteobacteria bacterium; assembly: GCA_964640215.1. Taxonomy (GTDB): domain Bacteria; phylum Patescibacteriota; class Microgenomatia; order Daviesbacterales; family UBA10151; genus CAZXEW01. Next base: position 28,339 of record CAZXEW010000033.1, on the reverse strand, counting down.
TAACCTTCATCCTTTACTGGCAGTCTAAACGGGTTGCCGATATTCTTTTTAAGCGACATATGTTGGGAGAAAGCCTGCCAGCCAAGACAGAGCGCGAAGATATTGTGCCAAGAAGACAAGTTTTCCGTTGACAATAATAAATAACCTCCTGGTTTTAGAACTCGGTGAATCTGCGTCATAAAGTCATCGATATTTAGTAGGTGTTCGATGATCTGATTGGCCGAGACCATATCAAAAAAATTAGCCTTAAAAGGAAAACGTTTTTCAACATCGCCCTGAACTGCTTTGACACCTTTTTTTCTGGAAATCTGAATATAATCGTTTTCAATCTCCAGCCCGTAGATATCCGGATTCTTAATCTTTTTAACTCGTTCGATAATATGATCCCCGGTGTAGGAGCCAATGTCCAGTACCCGGGCTGATTTAGTCGTCTCGACCAGTTGGGCCAAAGTTTTGTTGTTAAGCATAGCGCTGTTGTGCCAAAGCGATAACAGATATGATCTGAAGACTGGTTTAAAATTCATATCGAGCTTTCATAGTTTTTCTCAAATTCACTAAATTCCAAATTAATCCTTTGATGAACGGTTGAAACCTACCATCTCCGAGAAAGATAGTTCTATAAGGCATAACTAGTAGTATTTGAATAAATAGTATACTCGCCACGTTAATCGGTGAAAAATGTTTTAGGATAAATCTGAATTTGCCTTGATACCAATGAAAATATTTTTTAGCCTTATTTTTATCGGCAGTTAAACTTTCACCGTGCCAAAAGTGGGCAGTGGGTAGATAGACTACTTTTAACCCGGCTCGCCTGGTTCTGAAACAGAAATCGACATCTTCAAATAAATGGACAAAACTATCATCCAGAGGGCCAATTTTATTCAAAACCAGCCGTGGAATCAACATCGCACAACCTTGGACAAAATCAGGCTCAACCTCTCTCTCAGTCAGTAAATTTCGGCCAATATCACCGGTCCAACGATTGATGTTAAAGCCGCTCGAAATTATTTTTTTTGATTTTGATTTTAAGAATATCTTTCCCCCAATCACTCCAACCTTCGAATGACTGGACAAATAATCAACCATACAAGTCAAGCTATCTTCTTCAAAAACCAAGTCATCATTGGCAATAAATAAGTATTCGCCGCTACTTTGTTTAATCCCTAAATTAATGGCTTTAGCAAAACCCAAATTTCGCTTCTGTTTTATCAATTTTACCCACGGAAATTTTTTAGCGATTTGATCCGGTGAGCCGTCGCTCGAGCCGTTATCAATTACGGCCACCTCAAGCTGACTATGCGGATATTTCAAACTTTGGATCGATTCCAAGCAATCTATTGGCTCCTGGCCACCGTTGTAATTAGCAAATATTATCGATACCAAAGTAGGCTTTACCATTAATATAATTGTTGAGCTTGGGCCTTTGAAAACAATCGATAGACCTTGTTTACTGGGCGATATTCAGTCTTACAGATTCGACAAACCAGGTTTTGTCCCTCCAACTTGTGCTTTGGCTTACTTCGACAGTTAGGACAAGCCAGCAAATTAAATAATTTATCAACCGAGGTAGGTTTAAATTGACCTTTCTTTTGACCCCAGCCACCAATCCCTCCGCCCATAATCCCCAACACAATGCGTTTAAACCATATCGGTTGTAACCAACCTTTTCGGAGTCGTTTAAGTTGGATCGATTTTGGCCCAAATGGAAAAGCAATCAATGATATTTCCGCATCTTCGAAACCATCCAAAGCTCTCTCCCATACCTTCAGATCAAAAGTCTCCTCCAAAATCTGATTCTCAACCTCACTCTTGCCAATTCGGGAGAGAAAATGCAAAATTATAGTCGCTTTCAACACCTTCTCGAACCAATTTAAATGCAGGTCGCGCCTCCACAGATTCAAGTTAAACCGCTGGGCGATCGGCTCATTATTAAAATAGAAATACCCGCCAGGCACCAAGACCCTCTGCACCTCCTCCAAAACCGGCTTCGGATCCGGCAGATGATGGAGCGTTTGAAAACAAAACACTAATGCTAAACTGTTCGAGCGAAAAGGTAAATTATAGCCATCACAGCTGATAAATATCGGCGTCTTTTTAAACCCTAGCCGCTTCCGATACTCTGCAGATAGCTCGATCGTTTCAGCCGACAAATCGCTGCTGAATCCCTTCACTCCAAACTCACTGCACAGCAACATTCCCGCCTGTCCAACCCCGGCCCCAATCTCCAAAAACGGTCCTAGCTCGACTCCAGCCTGCCTCAATTGCTCGAAATACCTTCGATAATTTCTAAGCGTCTCTCTGACAATCTCTAAATATTCCTTAGCCGAAGGTTCGCCAGGGTAAAATTGGCCCTGGCCCATAAATTGTTTAGCCAGTTTCCGCCGAAAATTAACCTCACCCCTCTTACTCTCAAGAGTTTGATATTTAATATTATGTTTCATTTAAGCTATTTTCAATTTTCGTATTATATAATAGCCCAGAAGCCCAGCTTTAACTATGTGGAAGAATAAAAAAGTCGCCGTCATCTTTCCCACCTATCGCGAGAAGGATTCAATCTATAACGTTATAAAAGAATTTGATGCAACGGGTTTTGTTGATGAAATTATCGTGGTCGATAATAACGCTGAAGAAGGAACTCAAGCCCAAGTCAAAAAAACCAGAGCCAAGCTTATATTCGAGAAAAGACAAGGATATGGTTACGCCATCCGAACCGGTATCGCCAAATCAAACGCTGAGTTAATGATTATCGCTGAGCCAGATGGCACTTATGATGGAAATGATGTCACTAAACTACTAGCCTACAGCGATGACTTTGAAATAGTTTTCGGTTCACGGACGCACGTCCCTCTTATTCACAGCAGTTCGGAGATGTCTTTCACCAGAAGAATCTTAGATGTGCTTCTTGGAAAAATGATCACAGTCTTATTTATGTGCCCTCCCTTTACCGATGTCGGATGCACCCTTCGATTGACAAGCCGAAAGGGTTGGAAAAAAGTAGCCAGAGAGTGTCAAGCTAAAACAGCCATGCTGGCTACGGAATGGTTACTCGTCGCAGCTAAAAATAAAGTCAAATTCATCGATATTCCCATCAACTTTCGACCTCGGGTTGGTATTTCGACTCAAACAGCCACCATTATTGACCAAGCCAGCTGGGCCATCCGCATCTTCTTATATATCTGGTGGGTTTGGATCCAAGCTCACCTGGGCAAACGACTGTATAACTCCTAAAATGTCGAGCCCGAGACGACATTGTCCGATCTGCCAACGAACTCCGGTCATTAGCTTACCTGACTACTCAGCCTACTATTATTGTCCCAACTGCCAAACCGCCTGGTTAAAAAAAATCCCTCTCGACAAATATACCAAAAGTTATTACCAAGGCCAGTCGAGCCTGGCAGTCAAACTATTTCAACTACCGACCAGTTTCTTTTATTGGCTGCGAGGAACTTATGCACCACACCCGGTTAAACTCTGGCTGGATGTCGGAGCTGGAGACGGGGGCTTTTTAAAAACTATCCAAGCCAAACGCAAAATTGGCGTTGAAATTTCCAAATCCGGACGAGCCTTTTTGTCCCAACTTGGTCTAGAAACCATGTCCGACAGTCAGTTCTTGAAAAGCCGCGGTTTGCAGGCTGATGTTATCAGTTTTTGGCACTCGCTCGAACACGTCAAGTTACCTCAAATTTATCTTCGGACCGCCAAACTTAACCTTAAGCCTGGCGGAGTGTTAATCATCGCCGTTCCTAACATAAGTAGCCTCGAATTTAAATTCTTTAAACAATACTGGTTTCACCTGGTACCTAAATTTCATCTCTGGCACTTCTCGCTTGAATCGTTAAATCTACTCCTAAAACGCGAACAAATGATAATAGACCAAATTGATTATTTCTGCCTAGAGCATAATTTTACTGGTTTGCTTCAATCATTCGTCAATTACTTTAGCCACACTGACAATGTCCTTCAAAGGCTTTTTAAAAGATCCCCAAATCAACAAAAAATTCCTATTTCAGGATGGTTATGGTCAATATTTTGGCTAAGTTTAGGATTACCCCTGGTTATCCTGATATATTTAATTGAAGCAATCTTTCATCTATCGGGGACGATTATTATTAACGCCAGGCATGCGCCTATTTCTAGAGATACCAATTAATGTGACTGAATCTTTGATGTCCTGACCTGAGATCTTAAGCTCTTCCGGTGTGATCGTCGGTAGCCTACCCCATAGCCTGTGATAGATGACAGTCTTAAACGAAGATGGAATTAGCCCAAACAATCGTTTGACCACCCGGTTACCCCCTATCGAAAATAGAGTATAACGCTTAAAATATTCCCTCTCCTTTTGGACAAAGAGCTGATTAGAAAAAGATTGACCAAAGATCTTAACACTATAGCCCATATTTAATAGTAACTTCGTCAGTTCCATTGCTGTGAACTCACGATAATGATAATGACTAGTTCCTTGACGATACTGCAATCTATTAGGCGTGGAAAATATCAGATAGCCACCAAGTTTGAGCACTCTAAAAGCTTCTTTTAGGTACTGTTGATAATCTTTGATATGCTCAATCACCTCAAAAGATACCACCACATCGAACTCTTGATCTGGAAAGAGCAGGGCAGTGGCATCGGCCTTTAAGAACCGCACTTTTTTCCCAGCAAAGCCTTTAGCAAATTCGATGGCCTCTGGATCATTATCCACCCCCACCACTTCCTTGGCACCAATTTTTTTTAACTCAGCAGCTCCATAGCCCATTCCGCAGCCGAGATCAAGTACCTTTTTACCAACCACATATTTTTTAGCAAAACGATACCGCCCGATATGCTCTAAATAAAAACTACTTTTATAATCCCCGCTTGGAATAAACCGCTCACTAGTTTGTTTCATGATCGATTTAGACGGCTTAATTGATTAACAAATTGACGGCTCTTAGCTGTGCCTTTGATATTCATTAAGTTCCAACCCAGAGCATTAATCATCGGTTTGAAGGTCAGTTGCCTCGATTGCCAATAGCAGAAAATCGGGCCGGCCAACAGTTGAATCGGAAAAAAGACTAGCATTTGGGGGACAGTGGCATGAACCACCATAAATCGAAACTTGCCTCGATAATGGGAAAATAACTGCGAAGAGTTGTTAGTTTTCTTACCGTTGTTCAAAAATTCATGCCAAACCACTGCTTTAGGACTAAACATCACCTTAAAACCCGCCTTTTTGGCACGTAAACACAGATCATAATCTTCTCCGCAAAAGAAAAAGCCCTCATCAAACGGACCGGTCCGCTTAAACATCGAAGCACGGATTAACATACATCCGCCAGTGGTCACATCCATCTCCCGGATACTGTTGCTTCCGCTGAAATCATAGGGATGATAACCCAGCCAGAGATTGACTTTAAATCCCGGTAAAGCTAGCCGCGTCGGATCATCTTTAAAATACATTTTGCCACCAACAATCCCGATTTTTGATCCGAGCTCTGCCACATTAATCAGCTCTCTTAAGCAATCTTTATCAAATATGACATCGTCGTTAGTCACCAAAATATATTCACCCAAAGCTTGTTTAATGCCGATATTCAAAGCCGGTCCAAAGCCAACATTAGTTGCTAGTTTTATTATTTTAGTTGCCGGAAAGCGACGCTTTAGACTTCGACCATAATCACTTTTTGAACCGTTATCGACCGCCAACACTTCTATCTTTGCTCTCGGATAACTCATCTTATATATCGAATCTAAAGTTTCTAGGAGCGAATCGACTCGATTCCGGGTGGGAATAATGATACTGACCTTTGGAGAGATGACTTTCATATTTTTCGATTAAACTGGCGATGCCATTGCCACATCGACCAAACTACCGCTTTATAGACTATAAAACTAACTGCTTGGAGAGGATGAGCCACTAAATCCTGCCAAGCTCTTGTATAAATCAAACCTCGGTAAAGCAAACTGCCTTGATAAGAAAATGCCCTTGGGTTTTTCAACACGTATAAATCCATATATTTAATATAGTAAAGCTCCTTCTTGAACAGCTCTAGTAAGGATTGAGAAACCTCGTGATGAAAAAGAGTGGCCTTTTCGGTCATCAGAGTCGGCACCCCCTTTTCTGTCAAACGTTGGGTTAAATCCCAATCTTCGCCGGCGACGAGCTCAGAGTCATAACCCCCAAATTTAACAAATAGCGACTTCGGAAAAAATCTGGCCGCCTGCACCCAGTTTAAATCCTTGTAACAGTTCTTTTCGAGCGCTAAGGCTTTTCCTAGAAAATTATAGCCGAGGGCATGTTCTTTGACTACCAACATCGGCGCCGATATTGAGTTTACCGCCAGCTTTACGCACTCATCGATCAGCTCAGTTGAGGCAGCCATATCAGCATCCAGAAACAGCAGATAACTGCCTTTAGCCAATTTCGCGCCTAAATTGCGCTGACTTGAACGCTCCGGCCCGCTCGAGACGACCTGACAAGACTTAAAAAACAATCTATTTCGACTCAAAAATCGCTTAGCAATCTTGACTGTCCGATCGATCGAGTAATTGTCAACCACTATCACCTCGACTTTGCCTTGATATCTCTGATTACGGATCGACTTTAAAGCTCGTCCAATATTAGCCGCCTCGTTTTTAGTCGGAATAATCACCGAAACCAGCGTTTTTTTCATTATAGGCTTAGAGAAATAACCTCTACTCAAGTGTGATAATATCTTATTATGTCAAGAAAAGTCACCCAGCCAACTCAGCTTCATTTCTTGGTTGCCCGAGCGTTACATCTTGTCCGATCCCTTCTCTACTTAGCTACAGCCGTGCTAATTATCATCACCGGCGGACTCTTTTTGTCGCTAAATCAGACTTTTCTGAAGCTGGCCATCGGTTTGCCTATCACTCTCATCGGTCTTGGTATTTTTATCCATTCACTCCAAACTTTTAACATTGACCTGACTACCATCACCAAGCACCCAAAGATCCGCTACCACGATCAAAGCTCTTGATCTGTGCTTCAGGATTGATTTTAAGATATACTTGTCCCAAGGAAAACTCATATGCAGATAAAATTCGTTTTACGGCTAATAGTTGCTATCGTCTTTGCCCTCCCAGCCTTTATTTTTTCCGAAGTAGTCCCCGACGTGCCACCCTTTAGTCATAACTTACTCAGGGTTGCCATTACTCTCTGGTTCGGACTGCTTGGTTACGGGGTTTTTCCCGACGTAGCTTCACGCTCGACTAGAACTATCGGCACATTCAGCAATCTACTGATCAGCCGGGTCAGCAACGAAATCATGTCTCAATTTATGCGAATTCAACATCAATCACCCTCAGTTTCAGCGCTGTCCGTCCAGTCCCCAATTGGGGGTGTAGCGGTCAATTTGCCCCTTATTTTGGACACTTCGGCCATCATCGATGGTCGCATCCTGGACATTGCTAAAACCGGCTTTTTATTCGGCACCCTGCTTATTCCGACCTTTGTCCTGACCGAGCTTCAACAAGTCGCCGACTCATCGGACTACCTAAAACGGACCCGGGCCAGGCGGGGCTTCGAGCTGATTGATGAACTCAAAAAAACTAAAGGCGTCAGGCTCGAAATCTGGGATAAAGAAGTCAGCGCCAAACAAGTCGATGACAAGATCATCAAGCTATCCAAAAATTTGCATGGGCGAATCATCACCACTGATTTTAATCTTAACCGGGTAGCCCAGATCAGCGGTGCCCAAGTACTCAACATCAATGATTTGGCCAACGCCCTGCGAATCATCGCTGTCCCCGGTGAATCGTTATCTATCAAACTGGTTCATTTGGGAAAAGATCCTAAACAAGGAGTTGGTTACCTGACCGATGGCACCATGATCGTCGTTGAAGATGGGGGACACGAAATTGGGAAAGAAGTCAGAGTTGAAGTCAGCCGCATGCTCCAATCATCCTCCGGCCGGATGGTCTTCGCTAAAATAGGCAAAAAATAAGGCAAGCCATTAGGGAGGTTAGGATAATTAGGATTGTTGGGGTGGTTGACGCATCATAACCTCCCTAAAATCCCTAACCTTCCTAACCACCCCCAACCACTTATCCACAACCCGAAAATCTTCGTTAATAACTCCGCAGACTTCTTAAAAAAGCTTGTCATAACAATCTAATCATTACTAACTATCCTTTTATAGTTACTCTAGGCCTGCCTCTTTTGACCTAAGATTATTCTATGGGTCACAAATTCATTGACAAATAGTATTGGCTATGCTAATATCCGGGCAATGGTCAATTTGAATTTTCTGTACGGAAAAGAGCTGAAGAAAAAATTCACCCGACGAAACATCAGTCGCAACGAAGGACAGCTTCGCCAGGTCCGTAAAGTTTTATCCGACGGTAAATTAATTTTAATGGTTAGAGGTTAAACAGCGCTTTTCTGTGTAGCAGACGGATACAGGAAAGCTTAATCCTGACCAAGCCGAATTAACACCGTTTTAGAACCTTGGAAAGTGTTTTGAATTTACGAACTAAAGGAGAAGAAAAAGACAAAACCAAATAATTCGTAACCAAAGCCAGCTGCCTACGATGCCGAGCAAGAATTATTTGAAAACAAAAAAAGAGCATTAAGACCTTAAGTCGCAATGCTCTTACCTTAAAAATAGAACAAAAAAAGAGCATTACTACCGCAGACGGACTCGAATAGCAATGCCCTTTTTAATTAAGTACGAAAATAACCTCAAGAGCAGATAGAAGTTATTTTCTACATTTAGGATTTCACAAAACTATCTGCTTGTCAAGGGGTCGCTTTATTTGCAGTTTGTATTGGAGATTAATCTAGGGCAGGGATTAGTCTCCAATAGAGATTACAAATTCTCGCTCTTCCACCCATCTCAAGTTTTCCACAGTTCGATTCGACTTATCCACCACAAGTCAAACACTTTGGGCCCTATAACTAAACATTAAAATATTATTCTCTAAAATGGTTATCTCATAGCACCAAGGCAACAGAAGTAACTACATATATATAAGTAGCTTATAGCAACGTGAAAAACTCATTCTGAATGATCTGATTGACAAAACCCGAGTAATGTTATAGAATACACTCAGTTAAGAGTTATTCTGTTTGCTGTCTTCCCTGATTATTGTAAAAACAAATACATCCGTAGACTTGTGATTAATCCTAACTAAATTATGGCAAATACCCGCAGTTTTAAACCTAAATTATCGGAGCCTGTCTCCGCTATTTCAACTTCACCTGCACCAAACATCGATGTTAATGAAATCATCTCAGCACCGCCAAGCGCACCTGAAACGGCTAATTATCAGGAGCCGGTTTCGGATTTTGGTTACCGCGCCAGCACTTATCGCCCAAAAGATGGCTACAACCGGGAGCGTGAGAATCGTGATCTCCCGACAGTCGAGGTCTCAGGTTTCCTGGACATTATGCCTGAGGGACACGGCTTTTTAAGGCCCAAATACACCCCAAGTGAGAAAGACGTCTATATCTCGTCCAGTCAGATTCGCCGTTTCAACCTCAGACCGGGCGATTTTGTTGAAGGAGGCGCCCGTGAACCTAAAGAAAACGAGCGCTATTATGGCCTGCTTCAGGTTAGTAAAGTCAACGATAAGTCAGCTGAAGGTTTGGTTGTTGAAAACGGCGCTAAAATTCGCCGCACCAAATTTGAAGATTTGACCGCCATTTATCCAAATAAGCCGCTCAAACTTGAAACCGGCAAAACTCCGCTGTCACAACGAGTCATCGATCTGATCGCCCCAATCGGTTTTGGCCAGCGGGGTATGATCGTCTCGCCGCCAAAAGCCGGGAAAACCACGATTCTAAAAGATATCGCCGCCGGTATTGCCAAGAATCACCCTGACGTCGTTTTGATGGCCGTTTTGGTCGGGGAGCGACCCGAAGAGGTGACCGACATTTCCCGTTCGATCAAAGGCGATGTCATCGCCTCCAACTTTGATGAGCCGGCTGAAAACCAAACCCGGGCAGCCGAAGTCGCTCTCGAGCGAGCCAAACGATTGGTCGAAGAAGGCAAAGATGTGGTTATTTTGCTCGATTCCATTACCCGCTTAGGTCGTGCCTATAATTTAGTCGTACCGCCTTCCGGTCGAACCCTCTCCGGAGGATTCGATCCTGTCGCGCTATATCCGCCGAAGAGATTCTTCGGGGCCGCGCGAAATTGTGAAGAAGGTGGGTCACTGACCATTATTGGTACAGCCTTAGTGGATACTGGTTCCCGAATGGATGATCTGATCTATGAAGAGTTTAAAGGCACTGGCAACATGGAGATGCACCTTGACCGTAAACTATCAGAACGTCGGATCTTCCCAGCCATCGACATCCAAGCCTCCGGTACTCGCCAAGAACAACTGATGTTTACCAAAGAAGTCTATGACATGATGACCATGATGCATCGGATCATCCGGATCCTGAGCGAATCCGAGCAAACCGAGAGACTGCTTGAACAACTCGCCAAAACCACCGACAACGAGGAGTTCCTCAAAACTCTCGCCGCCACCGCCACCGCGAAGTAAGCATATAGTTGGTAGTTGGTAGTTTGTAGTAAGGCCAAAACAATTTGAATCTGTACTACGTACTACTCTCAACATGCTACCCACTACTATCTACAAACTACTCACTAGTCAATACCACACCTTGTCAACTTGACCAAACCAATCAGTTAGTAGATACTAGTTGACTAGTTAACTAGTAACTACCTCATGAATTCCTCCGCAGACGATCTCAAAGAACTTGTCAAATTCATGGCTATTTACCAATCCCGCAAGACTCGCCAGTTTGGTTTTGTCATTGAACAGGCCAAAAACGCCACGGTCGTTGGCTTAATGCATCGGCGTGGTAGATTCCAAAAAAACGTCTGGCACACTTCAATGATTGGTTTGTCGGCCGTTGGCGTTCTGACCTCAGGAGTTTTAGGCGGTACTTCGATCGTCTCCTCGTCTTTTCCCGGTACCGGCGGTCAGGACCCGCGGACTATTGAAACCTTTGACCCTTTTGCCTCAGGCATCAGTCTTGAGTCCTTAATTAATCTCAAAACCGCCATCTCTGATAAACCCCGTTCCGAAATTATCGAGTACGAAGTTAAAAGCGGGGAGACAGTCTCTCAAATTGCTGAGAAGTTTAACATCAGTTCCGACACTATCAAATGGGCCAATAATCTCTCAACTATCGCTACTGTCAAACCCGGCCAGAAACTCAAAATTCTGCCAGTCAGCGGGCTTGCTATCACTGTCAAATCCGGCGACACTCTCGAGTCGGTCGCCAAACAATTTAGTGCCCAGCAGCAGAACATCCTGGATTTTCCGTTTAATGACGTGCCAGATGATTTTAAACTTAAAGTCGGCCAGGTCCTGATTGTACCTGAGGGTGTACCGCCGGAAGCCAAAACTACACCTAAACCCAAAATCCAGCCACGTTACCTGGCCCAAGGCCAAAACAGCACCTCGCCGACCTTTACGGCCCCCGGAGGCGGAAATTTTATTTGGCCAAGTAAATCGGTCGGCATATCAACCTACTTTGCCTGGTGGCATCCCGGTATTGACCTCACGAACCCCGCCGCCCCGCCCGTTAGCGCCTCAGACGGTGGCACGATCACTGTCGCCGGTTGGCCGGATAACTATGGCTATGGCAATCGAATCGTCATCGACCATGGAAACGGCTACACCACCCTATATGGCCATCTATCGAACATCTTTGTCTCTGTTGGCCAAAAAGTCTCTCGTGGCCAATCAATCGGCCAAATGGGCTCAACCGGCCGTTCAACAGGTACTCATTTACACTTTGAGATCCGTTATAAGGGAATTGCCGTTAATCCCTTGGCTATCTTAAAGTAATTAACTAATTCTATGTACCAAACTACAACCAAATCAGTCCCAAATTCCCTTGCGAGTATGATGCTTACTCTAAAGGGAATTGCCGTTAATCCACTGGCTATCCTCAAATAATCTCTCAGTCAAAATTTACCTTTTTTCTTGTACAATAATCAGATGTCAACAATAGTCCGCTGTCTCTTATTAATCCTAACTTTAGCTGGTTTAGTCCTTATTACACACGAAGCCATTATTTTCTTTAACATCCATCCCTTTGCCTCAAACTCTTCGACCAAGCAGAAATCATTGATTGATCCGAAACCAAAGTTTAGCAGCCTGCCGGCTCCTAACGCTTACCATCGACTCAAGGCCCTCGAACAAGCAATTAGAAACGACCTGGCCGCTCAACCGGGTGATTATGCCATATTTATTCAGGATTTATCCAAAAAAGAGGACTCAGGAGTCAGGATTAATGATTCAGCCGTCTTTGAAGCCGCTTCACTCTATAAACTATTTTTACTGGCCGCCGCCCTCGAAGCCGAAGAACAAGGCCAGCTCTCAGATGACGACATCTTAAGCAGTAGCCACCAACATTTGATCGAAGTGCTAGGCTCAGCTGATTATGGCTACCAAGATTACCAGGATTCCGATCAAATCAGTTTTACCGTCTCTCAGGCACTTGACCGGATTGCCCGGCTGTCAGACAACTACTCCTCAATTATGCTGGCTGAGAAAATCGGCTGGCAAAAAGTTCAAGATCAAGCCGACCTGATTGGCGCGAGTCAAACCACCATTAAAGCTCCTATCTCTACCTCAGCCTCTGATATTGGCCTTTTTCTGACTAAACTCTACCGCAAACAAATTGTTTCAGAAGCCGCCTCCAACAGATTAATTGATCTACTGGCCAGAGACCAGATTAACAACCGCATTCCGGCTAAACTACCTGATGAGCTAAAAATTGCCCATAAAACCGGCGAACTATCCAAGGTTCGCCATGATGCCGGCATTGTCTTTCTCGAGGCCCGTCCTTACCTGATCGTGCTGATGAGTCAAAACGTCAAATACGAAGATTCGGCCGTCGATCTGCTGGCCCAAATCTCCAAAGACACCTACGACTATTTCAATAAAGGGAGCTAAGAGTGGCATAAGGGATGCCTACAGCTATGCTATAATCCCGCAATGTCTTTGGCCGGTTATAAATACCTCAAAAGTTACCAGCTAACTGTAGTGATCTATGATCTAACAGTTAGATTTTGCAATCGCTTCATTAACCCACGCTCTCGAACCCATGATCAGATGGTCCAGGCTGCTCGCTCAGGCAAACAAAACATCGCCGAAGGTTACCTGGAAAAAAGCTTAAAAATGTACATCAAGCTAGTTGGTGTAGCTAGAGCATCGCTCGCTGAGCTACTTGAGGACTACCAAGACTACGCCCGGCAAAAGCAGATCCCGATCTGGGATAAAAAACAGGCAGGGGATATGAGGGTGATAAGGGAGATATGGGAAAAAACTACTCCTGATACCCCCTATATCCCTGATCTCCCCCATAACCCTGAACTCGTGATTAATCTCTTACTAACTCTAATCAACCAGGCTGGCTTCTTGCTCGACCGCCAAATTACCTCCCTCGAGCAAAAATTCTTGACTGAAGGTGGCTACGCGGAGAATCTTTTCAAAAAAAGACTGGAATACAGGTTTAAAAATAGGTAAAATACGTTCGAGGGCCCTTAGCTCATCTGGTAGAGCGTTGCAATGGCATTGCAAAGGTGACCGGTTCAAGCCCGGTAGGGTCCACACTTCGCTGAAGCTACGTGTGGCTGGCCACAATAAAATGCGAAGTGTGCTCCACGAAGCTTTAGCGTAGTGGAGCCTGTAACCTAGCTTCGACGAGGGCCTGTAGCACAGTGGTAATGCGCCTCGTTCGCAATGAGGAGATCAGGGGTTCGATTCCCCTCAGGTCCACCGCGTCAAACGCGGCTTCGCCAGAAGCCAAGTTTGACTGCGAGTCGCGTTTGACGCGACACTTACGCTCTCAATAACAATACTTAACTTACTCCGTGTCTTGTTTGAGACAACACCACAAAAAAACCCTCTGATTTCTCAAAGCTATAATCTAAACTTAAACAGCCTCAAGTTTTGGAGTAAAACAGACCGATAGAAGATTATCTAAACAGGTCAAGGCCACTTAAGGAGAAGTCAAAATGTTAGAAGTAAAGATTCTATGGATCCATCGGAGAAATCCTTTCTCCGTCACGTCAGATGTGACAGCCGCGTTTGCAATAGCCACGTTCGACGTGGACGCGGCGTCACACGCTCTCAAAATTATTATACCACTACTTCTTAACAGCCGGGGGAGTAGCCACGTTGGCTGAGGTTTTAGGCAGATCTAATATTTTCGGATAATTCTTTTGCTGCAGCGGACTGGAATTGGCTGCTGCCGGCGGGGTATAACTTGAAGTATCGCTGCTAGCCCCAGCCACGTTTGGGTCGGCACTACCTGAGGCCACTACCGCCTGCAAGTTCTTTAAATAATCCGAGGCCAGCTTATAATCGGGATTATTAGTATCCTTTTGCAGTAAAACTACCACTTGTTGGGCTATTTGAACCGCCGATTTTAAGTCACCCTTCTCGCGCAGAGCAATTGACAAATTGTAATAAGCGTTGGCCAAATCCGGTTTCAAGTTGACCGCATCGCTAAAAAAGCGGATGGCCATGTCATAATTTTTCAATGAATAATAGACTCCACCGACGTTCAATCTTAACACCGGATTCAAGGGATCCAGCTTGATCGCCTCGCCGTAGGCATTTAAAGCAAAATTGGACGCATTCTCAGCCACCCCAGAGATCTGACGATAAATTCCAGCTAGAACCTCAAAATTAGTCGGATTACGAGGATTTAGGACAGTTGCAGTTTGTCCTTCCTGAATAGCCTGAGACAACAATGTCCGAATATTAGTCTTATCCTGATCAGTCAAAGAACCGCCTGGTGAACTCTCGGTCGGTCCTTTTTGAGCGGCGATAGCATTTGCCAAAGCGAAATTAGTTTGGGCCAGATCAGTCCGATACAAATCGACACTCGAATTCATATTTTCTGCCTGAACCAGATGATTATAAGTATCCAAGCCACGGGTTGAAGCTGCATTCAGAGCTGCCCGATGGTTGTAATCAGCAGTTAAGACCGAGATCACGTTGGGAACCATATTGGTATTATTTCCGGTGAACCAAAATGTCGGCCAAATCGCCCAAATCACAAATAAGGCGACTGGGAAAAAGACTATGATCGGTAAAATATCTCCCACCACTAAATTATTATCAAGCGCTTTCGAGGCCTTAATCCCAATACTCAGCTCCTCAACATGTCCGTTTGCTGATTTGTGATTAACCATTAGCATCGCCAGAATGACCAGCGAAGCTAACATTGTGACCACGCTGGTTGTGTGGATCGCCAGCAAAACCACCACTAAAATAGCACTAATTGCCAAGCCCTTGCCAAAAATATCTTCCGAGCGCAAACCACGGTAGCCGAAATTCAAGATGACGGCTGATAGAAAGACTAATGCCAACAACCCCAACCCACCGACCGTCCCCAATACCTGTAGATATTCGTTATAGGCACTGTCGAAACGAAGATTCCAGAGGTCGGTGTTATTGATCGAAACTGGTTTGTAAAGACTGAAATTATATACAAATGTTCCCGGTCCTGTCCCAAAAAAAGGCGCATCCCTAAAAGCTGACGCTGCCACTTTCCATGATATATCAAACGGTAATTGAACCTCCCTTGGAAAACTGACTGCCCGGCTATGCAGAAAATTGGCCGTCCCTCCAATCGGCAGATGGCTGGTCACCAAGACCGCTATAAATACGATCGCCGGCATCATGAACAAGATTTTGTTTTTAAATTTGTCACCTTTAAGCGCTATAAAAGTTACCAGATAAGCCACCATTAATCCGATAAAGCTGGCTGAAAAAACCAGCCCACTTCCTTGGTCACTACTGGCTCCGATTAGTCCGATCGTTAAGGTGAACAAAGTCGCTAAGATCAAAGCCACCCCTTTCGGCAGAAAATTATTAGATCTAGTAATCGACAACAGGCACATTGGCAGCGTCAATATAAGAATAGCGCTAGTAGCAAATGACGATCCGGCCGGGCTAAAATTTTGAAAACTGACGATACTGAGGGGTAAGTAAATACTAAAATATGCCAGCAACGTCACTATTGCCACAACCGTGGAGCTGAGCAGCAAACCATAGAACAGCGATTTTAGTTGACCAGTCGATTTTAAATGGGAGACTGCGATCAGATAAAACAAGCCATAGGTTACCAGAGAAACCGCTGAGCCATGAATCTTAGGAATATTGCCATAAATGGCCACACTTTGAGTCTGGCTAAAGATGGCTGAGATGACAATCACCAGTAGAAAAAGTAGTAACGGCAAATCCAATGGAGTCCGGGTTATCACCACCCGACCTCTAATTACCCAGCTAAGTGTCCAGGTCAGCAGTAGTACCAGCATCGCTGTTACTAAAAACGCCAGTTTACTAGTTTCATAAAATTCGGTAAAGAAAGGAGAAAACAGTAAGGGCGTAACTATAACAATGGCAAATATAATGACTGTGCTTAAATTATTAAGTTGGACAGCTAAATTATTTCTCATACCAATCTCAATTTACAGTTTTAAGTAAACGAAAATTCTTAAATTTAATCCTATAAAACAGAAACAACAAAGTTCCTGTCATCATTTATTATGAACATTAGGACAAACTCTCAAAGCTCAAAAACCAAACCTTGATAAAGATAATTTCGTTACTTAACTTATTATTGAAATTAGTTAAGTACTCTGACACCAAAGACCACCTGATTAATGACTTTATATTTTCCGCAATTGTCTGTCAAGATACTACTTACTACTAACTACTAACTACTAACTACTTACTACTAACTACATACCACCTGTCTCAATCGTCTTCGGGTCGGCGTAAATCGAGACGCGGTTGCCAACCGAATAAATAATGGCTTGACTAAAATTAAAAACTTGGGTTGAGAGGTCCTCTTTGATTATTTCGACCGGCTGATTCTCAATAATAGTTAAAAAATTGGCATGACGCGCCAAAATATCAAACTTCCCCTTCGAATTTCTAGACGATACCGACAATGCGCTACCTTGATATATTATTTCCCGAGGAGAGATGATCCGAACATTTAATAAATCATTCATTTTTCTAACCTCTATCTAACCAGTCCTGCTTCCCTTAGAGAACCTATATATAATAGTTTATCAGGATCAATCTTATCTAATATACCACTAAGTATTACTTTTATATCTTCAATAGTAGTTTGACGGGGTACGTAGAGCCCTTTTCGACCAGTCTGATTCTCGGTGGTGAACAGTGGTTGGGTCATATAATTGACTAACTTTTTAGCCCGGTTATAAATAATCCGATCCTCGCTGGATAGCTCGGCTTCACCCAAAATCGCCACAATTCGCTCAAGCTGGTTATAGCGTGTCAGGATCTGTTGAAATCGAGTAATAAGGACATAATGATCCTGACCAATTAAAGTCGAGGATGACAATAAAGAAGAGGAAGATTGCAGCAAATCGACCGCTGGATATAACCCCAGCTGAGAGACAGTTCTGGATAGAGTTATGATCGAATCCAAATATGAAATAATACTGGCCACGCCGGCATCTGTTAAATCATCCGATGGCACAAAAATAGTCTGTATCGAGGTGATCGAGCCACTAGTGGTCGAAATCAACCGTTCCTGGATGTTACCTAGCTCAGCCTGTAGTGTCGGCTGGTAACCTTGCTCTGACGGAATATTAGCTAGTAACGTCGAAACCTCGTTGCCAGCTTGGACAAAGCGGTAGATATTATCCATAAAAAATAAGACATCCTTTTTATCTTCATCCCGGAAGTATTCGGCCATCGAGGCGGCGGCGCTGGCAACCCGAAACCTAACCGCTGCATTTTCTCCCATTTGACCATAAATCAAGGCTATATTTGCGATAGTTTTCGATTCTGACAGACTTCGGTATAACTCTTGTCCTTCACGGACTCGCTCACCTATGCCGGCAAAAATTGATACTGTTTGATACTTTGAAGTAATATTGTGAATCAGTTCAGTAATTAAAACCGTTTTACCAACGCCAGCTCCGCCGATAAAACCAATCTTGCCACCCTTTAAAAACGGCGCTACGAAATCAATCACCTTAATGCCGGTTTCAAGTATTTGAGGTGAACTCTTCAGGATGTTAAAAGTCGGGGCATGAGCGTAAATCGATCTTTTGATATCAGTAGCTATCTGGCCCTGTCCATCCTCATCCTCACCGAATAAATTCATCACCCTGCCGAGTGTCGCGTTCCCGACGGGTACCATTAAAGGAGCACCCGTTGCCACCACACTCATACTGCGGTGGATCTTATCGATCTGAGTTAGCAGCAAACAGTTTATTTTATTACCATTATACGAATAAACCTCCAGTCGAATCGATGGATCAATCACGGTTGTCAAAATCTCATTCAACGACGGCAGAACATCATTCTCAGCCTCCACCACCACAATCTGCCCTTTGGCACTAACTATTTTTCCGACGTAATTTTTGTCCATTTTACCTTCTTTCCATTCCTGCATAGGTTTCTAGTATTCTACGATCAAGCAGGTCACGGCGAAGTCTCACCAGCAGCTTGCTCTCCTGAGTGAAAGTCTTATCAGCTTGCTCCCCGGCTTGATTCATCGCCACCATCCGAGCGGCTGTTCGGGCGATATCCGCATCTAAAAAGATCGCTTGAAACAGCAAAACCATGATCTGATTCTCAAAAAAAGCCACCATTTTTTCAATCTCTGGCTCGAGAATATAACGAAGCTGATTGGTAGCAACAGTCTTGTGAGCTTCGGTTTCCGAAATATCCGACACTACCGCCACCTGATTCAGCAGCGTCACAAATTTAGAATGATAAACCAAAATCCTTGAATAACTAAAGATTTGCGATGACAGTGCCTTCATCTCCTCAAAGGTCGGGAAATCACGCCTAAAAGTAATTTCCTGAACACGTCCACCAAAAACTGAGTGTTTTAACATCTCCTGGCCGGCTGTACCAATCACAATCCGATCGGTGTTGTATTTAGCACTATCCAGACTAAAAAACTTAGTCACCTCAAGATCCAAGCCGCCAAAAAAACGCTGGTTGGAGGTCAAAAGTATACAGACTGTTTTACCGTTTTTAGCAGCCGCTATTTTTTGATAAATTTTGGATTTTGAAGCAATCATTCTAACCACAGAATACACCTGCATCACCTCATCAAAAAACTGAATATTTCGCTCAACCGACAGACGACTTCGCCTGATCCGGGCAGTTGCAATATCACCCAAAGCCTGGGTAATTAACTTGATCGATTCTGTCGTTTGGATCTCTTCCTTAAGTTGTTTTATGGTCGCCATTTAATTTAGTTATTAGTTATTAGGACTTAGGACCTAGTTATTGAAATAATTTATGCAACTAAGTCCTAGGTCCTGTTAACTAAGTCCTCGTGGTTTTTTATCCACCTGGCAGATTTTTGCGATGTCTGGAATCAAACCATTCAAACTATTCAAAAACTCCTGATCGTTTTTAAAACCAGCCACTTTTTTACTAAAACTACTAAGATCAAAGAAACTTTGAAGATAATTGATAATCCGCCCAATATTAACAGTCACAAACTCGACATCACGCTGTGAAAATAACGGGGTGAAAGTTAGTCCCAGGACAATCATCTGGACTACGAACGGAATTTTTGTCAACGGCGGTTGACTCAAAATCGCCTCAATCTGTTTTCCGTGCTTAATCTTCGCCAAAGTCACCGCTGAGACTTCAGTGCCCAGCCTGGAAAACGCTTCCAGTTTAGCAGCTTCAGCCAAGACAGTTTTAACTCGGTCAGCCAGTTCTTTTTGAGCTAATAATTGGGTTTGGCGACCAACTCTCGATACCGATTTCGCCACGTCAATCGATGGCCGATGACCCTGATGATACCGGGCAGAGCTAAACAACAAATGGCCATCGGTCATCGCCATTAAATTAGTCGGCATGAAGCCCGAAAAATCATCTAAATTCGTCTCTATGACCGGTAAAGCAGTAATTGACCCACCATGGTAATTTTTATTGAAATTGCCGGCCCGTTCGATTAATTTGGCTTGTTGATAAAAGATATCTCCGGGGTAGGATTCCCGACCTGGCGCCGTTCCCGATAGCAACGAAATCTCCCGGTAATACTTAGCATGCAGGCCCATATCGTCTAATATCAACAGCACATCCTGGCCCTGACTCTGAAAATATTCTGCAATCGCCACTGCCACACCCGGAGTCAGAAAAATTAACGGCGCCCTCTCGGACGAGGATGCTGCCACAATCACACAGTAAGATTTAGCTTTGTTAATAGTCAACACTTCTGCCAGCCGTTTAATCTCAACGATTGGCTTACCGATCATGGCATAAATACAAATCAGATTCTTCGAGCGCTGGTTAATAATTATGTCAATCAGAAGACTGGTCTTCCCGGAACGCGCATCCCCGATTAGCAGCTCTCTCTGGCCATAAGAGACCGGCACCAACATATCGACCAGTGTAATTCCAGTCTCGAATTGTCGGGTGATCTTTTCTCTAGCTTTAATGCCTAAGACCGGCTTTTCAATCATCGAACTTATGCCAGGACTGGTAAACCGCCCCTTTCCGTCAATCGGTACTCCCAGCGGACTAATACTTCGGCCAAGCAGGTGTTGACCGACCTCAATCGAAAAGACACTACCGCTGCGCCTAAACATCTCCTCCGGTGCCACCGCCACATCATCCAGCATCAACGCCTCGACCTGATTATTGGAAATAGCCGTCACGATCGCCCGCGAGCCGGCTTTAGTCGTTACGATCTCGTTTATCTTGACGTTTGGTAAACCATTAATCCAAACTATGTAATCATTAATCGATGAGGCATATCCCACCTCGGTGGAGGCAGTAGAACTATCTAATTTTGGTGTTGGTCTGCCTGCATTATTATCCATTCTTTTTCCTACTATCACCTACAACCTACAAACTACTCACTAGCTACTATCTACTTTTGAAGCTGATTAAAGTATCGATGACTTGTTTTTTGTGTTCTTCAATCCTAGATTTGAGCGATAAATCTTTGTAAACTCCGCGATAGGAGAGAGCGCAGCCGCCGATTAAGTTGCCATCGAAACGAAGATCAAAAATAGTCTCTAACCCCAGAGTACTTTTTAACCAAACGCCAAGTTTGCGAATCTCCTGAATCGGCATCTCAAACGGAATATAAACTATGACTAGTTTAGTAGCCTCCAACTCTTTTTCAAACTGTTCAAAATCCTCTTTCAGCGAACTAATCTTAAAGCTTTGAAAAAAAGCCTCGCCTAACCCATCCAAAAACAACATATCCTCCTCAGTCTCAGAACGTTCATTAATCTTGACATACTCAGCTTTAAAAGACTTAATCGCTTGATTTAACCCGCCCTGGCTGGTCGAGCCAAAAGCCTGATAATTGACAAAATCTTTCACCAACCTAAACCTCCTGGTCGCCTGATTTCGGGTGTAGGTATCGCTCAAAAATAGCGCTAGCGGTTTATCTTGCAATTCTGGTTCTTTTTCTTGATCCATATTTATCGCAATCTCAAGTCTCTAGCTAAAGAATTTCTCGACCTTAGCCTTCTCCAAAGATTCATAGACCAGATCGACTTGATTTCGGAGTGATAACTTTTCCTTCAGCACCAAATCCAGCGTCCGCTCCAACACTGACACAATATTTTCATCAACCAAACTCAACTGCTGGGCCTTATAGCTCTCGATTAATTGTCTAGCCGCTTTCAACTCCAAATTAACCGATTCAAAACTCTTTTGCTCAGAATTTGCCAAAAAGCTGGATAGATTCTCCTCAAACTTAAATAGCAGCTCATTGACTTTGGTGCGCATACCTTCTTCGATATTTTTCTGACTTCCGACCATCTGATTCTGAAGCGTGGCAACATGATTCTGGTACTGGCTTTGGATCTCGGAAATATCATCATTCATCTTTTGATAAATCGCCTGCATGTTGGAATTGACAGAATTGATCAGTTGAGTCGACAGTAAATCAAGCTTCTCCTGATAGTGCTTATCAAACAGAGCACTCTCCATTTTTTTGTCTGTGACTAGCTTCAAACTATCCATCTCAGCCTGAGTGGTGATTCTGTCGGCATTTTTGGAAGCTTCCTGAATCAATTCCTGACTATGTAGACTGGCCCAGTCAGATGGGTGAGACTTCAGATCACGCAGCGCTTGGTTCAAAGTTTTCAGCCTGGTTAATAAGACAAAGACTACGCCAGCTAAAATTAGGCACAGACCAATCGCTACGGGCAGATAAACACTCATACCACTTAAACATACCAAATCCGCACCCGCCTGTCATCCCCAATTTGATATACTTCCACTATGAACAAACACCATCAAAATATTTTAACTACTTGACATTATCGTAAATGTAGATATAATGTAATTACTATGATCACCACAATTATTGAGATTGGAAATTCTCGTGGAATACGGATACCCAAGCCTCTTCTTATCGAAAGTGGTCTTGGCGAACAGGTTGAATTGCAGGTCAAGAAAGGTGAGATCAGAATTGTTCCAGCAGTTGTAACTGTTCAGGGGGTACCAGATACAATATTACTGACAGAAAAGACACTGGCAACCGACTGGAATAGGCCCGAAGAGGATGAAGCATGGGTAAGCCTACAGTAAGCAGGGCTTCGCTTCGAGTAGGCAGCATTATTTTAGTTACTTTTCCTTTTTCAAATTTAGCCGGCCAAAAAGTTCGTCCGGCTTTAGTTCTGGCAAACGTTGAGTTTAATAATCTCATTCTATGCCAAATCACCTCAAAGCCGTATACCAGCAAAACAGCTATTCGTCTTGAATCCAAAGATTTTTCCGAGGGCAAGCTACCCGTTACCAGCTACGCACGACCGGATAAATTGTTTACAGCCGACGAAACTATTATTAGAAATGTAGTCGGACAATTAACCCCATCCGTTAAGAATATGATTTTAAAAAGTGTTCGTGATTTGTTTGTCTAACCCGACTTTCTTCGCAATCAAACCCGGATGATGATGAAAATAATCACGATGGTAGCGATCGCCACCGCCGCAGTGATCAGAATTTGGAGACCGATTGAGATCAAAATAGTTCGCCGGGCTAAGGGATTGCGGCCGATCGCCTCGACCGCATTGCCGATCGAGCGGGTCACCGAGTAAAACCCAATCACAAACGCCAGCATCGCGATCAATCCGCCGATCAAATAACGGATCACTAGGACTGCTTTTTCCGGGTTTTTGACACTACTGAACAAGGCTGCGTTTAACTCTTCCAGCAAGCGGATAGTATTTCTGGAGGTATTGATTTCGGCATATTCAATCTGAAGGGCGGTATTAACCGAGCCTGTTTTGTAACTCTTACCATTAATCGTCACTGTAGCTGCGCTCAAATCCGCGTCTGCCAGCGCAATCCCAACTGCATAACCCGATTGGGTAGCTTTCATACCCAAACCATTAGCCGGTGCACTGGTAATCAAATCACCTTTTTTGATCACCCCATTATAATCCGTCACATTCACAACCGTATCGCCGAGGCGGATGACCGGCCGGCCCGAGCCACTGGCCTCGCGCAGAACCAGCAATGGCGTATCTTGAACTATCCCGAAAACCCGACCGTCATAGGGGATATCAGTCCGGATCAGCCCGCTGGTACCGCCATTAACGATAATGTCGCCGTTTTTGGCATCCTTATCAGCCAGTTCATACATTGAAGCCACGTTGTAGCCTTGGGCAAAGGCAAGCGACGTCAAAAAAGATTGACCAATCAGCACAATAAATACTAAAAAGAGCAGTTTCTTAAACATCTACTATCCCGATTGTATTTAACTTGCCCACTTTATTCAACAAAGCGTTCTATTCTCCAGGCCATCTTTATGCTAAAATTAGCCTGAATGAAAAAGTATCAACCCTCACAAATCGAAGCCAAATGGCAGCAGAAATGGGCCAGTGATAATCTGTACGCGACCGAACTATCCGGCGACAAAAAGTGCTATGTCCTGGTCGAGTTTGCCTATCCTTCAGGAGACCTCCATATGGGCCATTGGTTTACCTGGACTCCGGCTGACATCTATGCCCGCTATAAGAGGATGCAGGGCTATAGCGTCTTTTTTCCGAACGGTTTTGATGCTTTCGGCCTGCCGGCCGAAAACGCCGCCATCAAACATGGTACTCACCCTCGCGATTGGACCCTGTCAAATATCAAATCTATGAAACGTCAATATGAGATGTTAGGAGCTTCTTTTAGCTTTGATCATGAGGTTATTACCTGTAATTTGGACTATTATCAGTGGAATCAATGGATTTTTTTGAAAATGCTGGAACGGGGTTTAGCTTACAAGGGAAAAGCCATTTCTAACTGGTGTCCGAGCTGCCAGACTGTCTTGGCCAATGAGGGGGTTGAAGCTGGAAAATGCTGGCGCTGCGGCAGTGAAGTAGTTCAAAAAGAGGTCGAACAGTGGTTTCTTAAAATCACAGACTATGCCGATCGCCTAATCTGGCCGGAAAACCCATCGGTTGACTGGCCTAAATCCGTTCGTGAAGGCCAAAACAACTGGATCGGCCGCTCCCAAGGCCTCGAGATCGATTTCCCAATCGCCAACAACAGTCATTCTGGTAAGCCTGCGCATCTCGAAGATCCTGTAAGGGCAGAATCCTCTTTGAATCTGACCGTCTACACTGTCTTCCCCGAAACTATCTACGGGGTTACTTACCTGGTTATCGCTCCTGAACATCCACTAGTCGGCTCCCTGACCACACCGGAACAGGCCTCCGAAGTCAAGGATTATATTACCAAAGCTGGACATAAATCTGAGATAGAACGCAAAGCCCTGGAAAAGGATAAAACCGGCGTTTTTACCGGTTCGTACGTCACAAATCCCGTCAATGACACCAAAGTCCCGGTCTGGGTGGCAGATTACGTCATCGGCTCCTACGGCACCGGTGTAGTTATGGGCGTTCCCGGCTCCGACCACCGCGACTTCGCCTTCGCCAAAAAATACCAGCTGCCGGTTATACAGGTGATATCACCGGACAACCAGCATTCTCGAAGCTATTTGATGGGAGCCGACCAAATCTCCGACCAGGATCTGATCTACGTTGGAGTCAAAATTACCAGCACCAAAGAAAATGTCCGTTTACTCGAAATTCCTAACCAATCTCTGCCTAAATACGAACAGCTAATCGAACAAAAATTAACTCCAGGCTTCTGGAACGAATACGTCGGCCGCGAAACTGTTTTTCTATTTAAATTCAAAGATGGCACCTTTAAACATCTCCCTCTGACCCCTGAAACTGATCAGGAAGTAGATAAATTAGCTGCGGAATTTAACGAAGAAACTCAAAGCCAGAGTAGTAGTTGGTTCATGGTCGAAGATGTCGACTTTTATCGTAATTTGGTCGTGCTTGAAGAAGGGATTTTAATCAATTCTGATCAATTTGACGGCCAAAAGACTCCGGGTGAGGGCAAACAAGCAATCATCGATTATCTGATCAAACAAGGCTGGGCCAGGGAAAAGATCCAATATCACCTTCACGACTGGTCGATCGGCCGACAGCGCTATTGGGGGACACCAATTCCGGTCATCAACTGTCCGAAATGCGGCGTTGTGCCTGTGCCGTCTAAAGATCTACCAGTCGAGTTGCCTTACGAAGTCGATTTTACGCCCAAGGGCAAGCCGCCTCTAGCCACCGACGAAGCCTGGCTCAAGGTCAAGTGTCCCAACTGTGGAGGCGAAGCCGAACGTGAGGCTGAAACCATGGATACTTTTGTCGATTCGTCATGGTATTTTTTCCGTTACCTCGATCCCAAACTCGATTCCGGCCCATTCGAGGCTAAGCTAGCCAGCAAAATGCTACCCGTCGATATCTATTTTGGCGGCGCCGAACACACCTTAGGCCACACTCTTTACGCCCGGTTTTTGACAAAATTTTTCCATGATTTAGGCATGACTGATCTTGAAGAGTTTGCCAGCAAGCGTGTCGGTCACGGAATAGTGCTCGGGCCGGATGGCAACAAGATGAGCAAATCCAGAGGCAACGTCGTCAATCCCGATGAAGAAGTCCATAAATTCGGAGCTGACACTGTCAGGGTTTATTTAGCTTTTTTTATGCCCTATGAAAGCGTGGGCCCATGGATCCCCGAGCGTGTCAACGGTTCCTACCGCTTCCTTCAACGCGTCTGGGGATTGCAGGAAAAAGTTACCACTGAGGCTTCCATCCCGGACGAAGACCATCGCCAAATCAACCTGACGATCAAAAAGGTAAGCGGAGATATCCAGGCGATTAAATTTAACACCGCCGTGGCTGCCTTAATGGAATGGCTGAACTATCTTTCCCGCAAAAGCTCTGTCTCTAGAACTGAATATCTGACTTTTTTGAAGCTGTTAGCCCCTTTCGCTCCCCATATCACCGAGGAATTATGGCACGAGATGGGGGAGACCAAATCAATTCATCTGGAGTCGTGGCCGCAGCCAAATCCGGCTTACTTAAAACAAGACCAAGTCACTATCGGAGTTCAAATCAATGGCCGCCTTCGCGACTCAATCAAAATCAGTCCCGACGCCAGTCAAGAGGAGGCGACTCAAGCGGCGCTCGAAAGTCCCAAAATCCGCAAATTTACTAACGGCTCTGACATCAAAAAAACCATTTACGTCCCCGCCAAAATCCTCAGTATGGTCGTCTAATAGGTCGAGGAGATATCGGTTTATCACTCAGCTAGACCCGACTGCCAACTAACCCGCATTTTTTATAAAGCTTGTCCCAACAACCCAATCACGACCATTTCCAACATTGAGTACAAAAAGTGTAATATATCAAAGAATATCAAGATGAACTAATCATTAATCTGATAGATGTCATTCTGAGGGGTCATCCGAAGAATCTCTAGACGAAAAGAATTAATACCGAAGTCAGGTTTTTTAAAAACTTTGTGTAGTCAGTTGAGATAGAGTTGGTATGGAAATAAGTAATCAAAGACGGTACTGACGTAACATGAGTGAGCGTGAGATCAATCCCATTAGATTCCCGCCTTCGCGGGAATGACAAAGGGTAAAGTGGAAATGACACCACCAAATCGGCGCGAACGCTTTTTAAAAAATCTGACGAGGTGTTAGTTCTTCCGAAATATTAAATCTTAGCCTTAAATATAGCTCGAATTTCACAAAATAGCCTCAAAATATGCCGCTACTATGATTTGCATTTTGTTCACACCTATCTTACAGTAATATTACTGTCGAATAAATTTAGCCTAGCTATGCCTGCTACTTATTCTGAATTTTCTACCCACCGCTCAATTCGCGCCCAAAAGCCGCTCACCCGAGACAACGCCTGGCTGCTGTCCAGGCTCGATTACCTCTGGAGCCGTTTTTTCAGCGATATTCATCAAATCAACCCAGTTAAGATCAAATTCGGCCGTTACTCGAAATACCGGCTCGGCTCAATCAAATATAATCCCGCCTCCAAGCTCTCCCAGATCATCATCACCGCGATGTTCAAAAAACCCTCCGTCCCGATCGGTGTCGTCGACCAAACCATCGCTCACGAACTCTGCCATTACGCTCACGGTTTCTCTTCACCTAAACTACGCCTCCACAAATACCCTCACCACGGCGGTATAATTAACCAGGAACTCAAACGACGCCACCTCGAACATCTAACCGCCGCCTACAACACCTGGGTCAAACAGTATAAAGAAACTCTTTAAATTAACTACAAGGAAGGGTTAGTTTCCGAGTCAGGATAGCTTTAACTACATCCTCCAAAGGCAAATGGACTCTTAGAGGCGGATCTTCGCTTTCCCATTTCCAATATTTTTCGTCGCGAACCCCAAGCTGCTGAGCCATACTAACAGCCTCAGGCACGGGTGTGATAAAGTAATTCCCGTCCTCGAGTGGAAAATCTAAGAATCCATATAAAATATCTGCCAACAGGGATTGTGCATCTTCATCGTCAATCACTCCAAAGTTTCTAATTATTCGTCCATCAGCTTCCCTTGACCATAAGGCTTTTTTAGAGTTAGACAACTTCAAAGTCCGGTCCAGAGCACTAATCTCAGCCGAAAATTCTGAACCGGCCAAAGTTTTTAGTATAGAATCACCGTGATGACTCAAGATACCATCTGCCATTTGTTGATAATCTAGAGCTCCGGCCACTCCATACGCCAATCGATACCTGGCATAACCTAGATACATATCCTTAATTCTTTCTGTTGCGATAGATAAATTGCTTTCTAGAACCCGCTTAGCTTCGTTCATGACAGAAGAATTATATCACCAGAAACTATTTAAGGCTACAAACCGCAAACCAGTTTTTTATTACCTTAACATTAGCCCAATTTTGCCCCTTCCACTTTCGGTTTTGTTATGGTAATCTTTCGCCAATCTGCCCGATAGTTCATGGACAGGTTCAACGCTTTCCTCAACACCTACAAAATTCCGCTTGTTCTAATC
>CAZXEW010000032.1:0-8144 GCA_964640215.1 uncultured Gammaproteobacteria bacterium | reverse complement strand
TTTCGGAGTTAGCAAAATTAATTGTTAAAGCAGATGAGGGGTATGATTTAGTGATTGGTTATCGAATTGACCGAAAAGACCCGTTGATTAGAAAGTTAAATGGCTTTGGGTGGACGATGCTGGCAAATATATTTTTTGGTTTGGGGGTCAAAGATGTCGACTGTGCCTTTAAATTAATTCGGCGGGAAGTAATTGAGAGTATTCCAAAATTGGAGTCGACTAGAGGTGCGATGGTTTCGCCGGAGTTGTTGGCGAAAGCAAAAAAAGCCGGCTTTAAAATTGCTGAGGTTGGTGTGTCGCATTTTGCCAGACAATTTGGAAATCCATCAGGGGCCAAGTTCAGCGTGATCATGCAGTCATTCATTGATATGTTTAAGCTTTGGATAAAATTGTTTTAAAAAATGTTTTTGATCAAACTGCTTCGTGGAATTGCTAATTGGGTACTTAACAATCGTCAAGAATCGCTAATAATAGTGGCGATTTTAGGCTTGGCGATCATACTGCGATTTTACCGAATAAACGAGTACATGACATTTTTGGGAGATGAGGGGAGGGATGTCATTGTGATCAAGAAAATCTTGACCATGGGGGACTTTCCGTTGCTCGGTCCGCCAACTTCGGTCGGGAATATGTATTTAGGGCCGCTGTATTACTATATGATGGTCGTGGCGATGGCCATCTTTTGGCTCAACCCGGTGGCAGCGGCCGGGATGGTGGCCATAATTGGAGTGGCATCGGTTGGACTGATTTATTATTTGGCGCGGGAGTGGTTTGGGTGGTGGCCGGCAGTTATCGCCAGTGTTTTGTATGCAATATCACCGGTAAATATTATTTACTCACGGTCGTCGTGGAATCCGAATCCGGCACCATTTTTTGGGCTGTTGGCGATGCTGGGAATGTACAAATGGCATCGGAGTCGGGATGCCCGGTGGTTTATATTAACTGGCGGGGCAGTGGCGTTTGCGGTCCAGATGCATTATTTGGCGCTGATTTTGGTGGGGGTGTTTGGGGTGTTATGGGTTTATGAGTTGGGGTTGAGTTGGCGGAAGAAGTTGGAGACGCGGCATTTTTGGTTGGGGACAATCGGGGGAGTGTTGATGTTTCTAATATTGATGTCGCCGCTAGCGATTTTTGATTTTCGGCACGATTTTATGAATTACCGGGCGGTGTCGACCTTTTTTTTGGGTGATCGAGCGACGACTGTTAACTTGAATATATTTAATACTTTAGGGAGAATTTTGCCGATTTATAAAGATAATTTGATTGGACGCTATCTGAGCGGCGATAATCCATTTTTATCTTGGTTTTTAAGTCTACTGGTAATTTTACCATTGGGTTGGGTAGTTTTTGCAAAACTAAAATTGGCTAAAAAATTGAGTTGGCCGCTTTTGGCTCTGGGGGTGTGGTTGGTGGTTGGGGTGATGGGGTTGTCGCTGTACAAACAGACAGTTTATGATCATTACTTGGGATTTTTGAACCCAGTCCCGTTTTTACTGATGGGAGCCTTCAGTGCTTTATTGCTGAATCTGAAAGGGAAATGGCGCAAATTAGCTTTTGGGGTGGTTGTGATGGTTGGGGTGATTGTGGCTTTCCAAAAAAGCCCGCTGTTAACGGCGCCGAATAATCAGTTAGCGCGAACTCAGGCTGTGGCCAAATACGTTATAAATTTATCGGAAAACAGGCCATTTAACTTTGCGCTGATAGCTGAGCACAATTATGATTCGGCCTATCAGTTTTATCTAGATCAGTATGGGCATAAACCAGAGCAGTTGCCGTTTGTTAAAACCGATCAGCTGTTGGTGGTGTGTGAGGATCCGGTCTGTCAGCCGGTGGTCAATGCCAAGTATGAGATTGCGGCCTTTGGCTGGACTAAGATTGAATCGCAGCAAGATTATCAGGGGGTGAAGATCTTTAAACTAATTCACAATCCCGAGGAGGATACAAATGGTCAAAAATGATTTGTTTTTATCGGTGATCGTGCCTTCATATAACGAGACAAAAGAATTGAAGGAGCGGTCTCTAGAGGAGATCGATAAATTTTTGCAAGATCAGCCATATTCGTACGAAGTGTTGGTGGTTGATGATATGTCGAGTAACGGTACTTTGGAGTTTGTCAAAGATTGGGTTAAGGCTAAGCGGCATTTTCGGGTGATTGAGAATTCTCACGGTGGTAAGGCGATCACAGTGATGACTGGAATGTTGGAGAGCCGGGGACAGATTGCCCTATTTACCGATATGGATCAGGCGACACCGATTGATCAAGTTGAGGCGTTATTGTTGAAATTTACAGATGGCGTTGATGTGGTGATTGGCTCTAGAAATGAGCGAAAAGGAGCACCAATTGAGCGCAAAATCATGTCCTGGGGGTTTTCGACTTTGCGGAATTTAATTTTGGGCCTACCCTTTAGGGATACTCAATGCGGGTTCAAAGCCTTTAATCGAAAAGCCATTGAGACGATTTTCCCGGATATGCTGAAATATTGGGTGAAAATGAAAGCCCGCGGGGCGGCGGTTAACGCGGGATTTGATGTCGAGCTGCTGTTTCTAGCCAAGAAACGGGAGTTGGTGGTGGTCGAGGCACCAGTTGTATGGAGACATGTCGAAAATGTCCGTCAAGTTCAGGTAGTTAGCGATTCAATTGAGGCGGTCAAGGATTTGGTTAGAATTAGATTAAATGATATTCGAAGAAAATATTCATAGGAAGAACTAACACCTCGTCAGATTAATAGCTCCGGGTCCTGCCCCGAATTCCCTCCCGCACGTTCGCTGTCGGTCCGTGCGAGCGGGCCCCTTCCTTCGTGTCACCCCTCGCAAACCCATTGTTAATTGATCAAAAAATCTGACTTTGGTATTAGTTCTTCCAAGTCTAAAGATCCTTCCTCCCCTTCGTGGGCCCGACGCTCAGGATGACAGAACAGAACGCTCTGGATGACGGATTCTGGATGCATAAATTTTCTTGAATGACATATAATTAATTGGTGAACTGGTTGTTGCGAAATAGAAATTCATTACTACTATTGCTACTTATTGCCACGGTTTATTTCGGACTACGGTTGCCCAGTTTGACGGCCCAGCCGATTTTTGCGGATGAGGCGATTTATGTCCGGTGGGCCCAGGTGATGCGGGCCGAGGCGACCTTGCGGTTTTTACCGCTGACTGATGGCAAGACGCCACTGTTCATGTGGTTGCTGATTCCGTTGTTTAAATTTTTTGAAGATCCTCTTTTGGCTGGCCGGTTTTTATCGGTTTTAGCGGGTTTTTTTACGCTGATGGGTGTGACTTTTTTAGGCTGGCGGTTTTTCAGTCGGCGGGTTGGGCTACTGGCGGCATTTTTGTATGCAACCACTCCGTTTACGGTCTTTTTTGACCGGATGGCTCTGGTTGATGCGATGTTGTCGGCTTTTACGATTTGGTCTTTGAATATCGCTTTGCTGCTGATTAAATTTCCACGCATCGATCTGGCAATGGTTTTGGGCTATTTGCTGGGGGGTGCTTGGCTGACCAAAACTCCTGGTTCGTTCAATCTTTTTTTAGTGCCGACGACGATTGTGGCTTTTAATTGGATGGTGGCTCAGCGGCAGAGTAAGTTGGTGCGGCTGTGTGGGTTGTGGGTGATCGCGATTGGTATTTCACTGGTGATGTATAACTTGCTAAGGCTTGGTCCAAGCTTCGCCAGTTTGAGTTCTAGAAATGAAGATTATATTTTTTCGCCGACCCGCCTTTTGGAGAATCCATTTGATCCGTTTGTTCCACACATTCATGATTTGACTGATTGGGCGGTGAAATTGATTGGCCTGCCGACAGCATTTTTGATGTTAGCGGGGATGATTTGGGCTTTGGCGAAAAGACATAGGTTAGCGATCGCGGTATTGCTTTGGGCGGGTTTGCCGCTGCTGGTTCAGATGCTGCTGATTAAAACTTTTACAGCCCGCTATATTTTATTTTCAGTGCCCCCAATAATGGTATTGGCCGCGTGGGTGGTAGAGGAGGGACTAGGGAGGTTGGGAAAATTAGGGAGGTTGGGGAGGTTAGGGTTGTTGGGGGTGTTGATAATTTGGCCGAGCTACTTTAATTATTATTTGCAAACGGATTTGGCGAAGGTGCCGCTGCCGGCCAATGAGAGGCGGGGGTATTTGGAGGATTGGACCGCCGGCTATAACTTGAAAGATGTGGCCAGTTACTTGATGTTGGAAGCTAGTCGAGGGACAATTGCTGTCGGAACTGAAGGAACTTTTGGGACTTTGCCGGATGGGTTGATGATTTATCTGGATAATTATACCCACATCGCCACTGATGACAAACGGATTTTACTGGTGCCTGGAAAAGCGAGCATCTCGGCTGAGTTGTATCAGTCAGCCAGTCAGCGACCGACCTATTTTGTGGCGAATGCTTCGAGATTTCCGGAGCATTCAATCGGGGTGTCACTGATAAAATCTTACCCCAAGGTAACTAATCCGAAATATAAACCTGATGCGATGTTGTTGTTTAGGGTGGTGCCGGAGAAGAGGTAGTAAGTAGTGCTTAGTTGGTAGTAAAGGCAGAAAATAATCATTGCCGTAACTACTACCAATTCAAAAATCTTATGAAATCCAGAGTTTTAACCTTTATTGGGCCGGTTCTGCTAATTTTTTTGTTGAGCTTTCCCGCCTACGCAAATTTACTCCGAGGAGGTTATTTTGGAACCCACGATGATGTTCAGATTATGCGACTTTTCGAGATGAAAAAGTGCCTTCAGGATTTACAGCTGCCTTGTCGTTGGGTGCCGGATATGGGAGCAGGCTATGGACATCCTTTGTTTAATTATCATCCGGTACTACCTTATTATTTTGGGATGGTGTTTCGATTGGCAGGGGTAAGTCTTGTTAACACCTCCAAGATTTTGTTTTTGCTCAGTTTGGTTTTATCGGGCCTATTTATGTATGTGTTAACGCGGGAATTTTTTGGGAAAGTGGCGGGGACGGTGGCGGCGGTTCTATTTGTCTATGCGCCTTATCATGCGGTTGATGTGTTTGTCAGGGGAGCTTTGAGCGAGAGTTGGGGAATGGTCTTTTTTCCATTAGTTTTTTGGAGTTTGTATAAACTGGTTAGGGAAAATAGCGATAAATATTTGGTGCTGTCAGCTCTATCTATCGCTGGGTTGTTTTTGGCTCATAATGTGACTGCACTGATTTTTACGCCACTAGCATTAGCCTTGGCGATTTTTTGGATGATCTTGGCCAAAAAGTGGCATTGGAGAGTGGTGATAGCCTTTGTTTGGGCAATCGGCTTAAGTAGTTTTTTTGTATTACCGTCACTGCTGGAAACTAACTTGTTGAATATCGCCCAGGTTAGGGGTTATTTTAACTTTCATGACCATTTTGTTTATTTGGAGCAGTTGTTGTGGAGTAGAAATTGGGGGTATGGTCCCTCAATTGTCGGGTCGAGAGATGATTTGTCTTTTCAAATTGGCTGGCCGCATTGGTGGTTAGCGATCGTGGCGCTGGCGGTCTTGATTTTTGCGTTCAGCAAAAGCAGGCGATTGAGTATTCCACTAAGTTGCGCTCTGTTGGCGGCTTTGTTAATGGTAGCGGCTATTTGGATGTCGTCCGGGGCTTCTGTTTGGGTGTGGGAGCAGGTGCCGCTTTTTAGCTATGTCCAATTTCCCTGGCGGTGGTTAGCGGTAGTCATTTTTGCCAACGCATTGTTGGTTGGATGCGTGGTAAGCCGTTTTTATGGTAGATGGCAGTGGTTGGTGGCTGTGGTAATGATTGGAACGGTGATAGTAATGAACGCCAGTTACTTCACCTTTAATAGATATTATCCAACACATACAGATCAAGAAATGTTATCTGGAGGTAATTGGACGAGGCAGTCGATGACAACTTTGGAAGATTATGTGCCTGAGGGAGTAAGATCAGTGCCAGTGAGGCTGGCTCCAAATTCTCCGGTGATACAAGAGGGGTTGGCGGTGGTGAGTAAGTTTGTGTTAAAAACCAACGCCTGGTCTTTTGGGCTTGATGTCAGTTCGCCGAAAGCGCTGGTGAGTGTGCCTGTTTTTAATTTTCCGGTTTGGCAGGTAACGGTGGATGGAAAACCGGCTCAAATCGTCAGCCGTGACGATGGCTTGATCACCTTGGATTTGAGCCAGGGAGTTCACCAGGTCAGCGGAAAATTTACTAATACGCCGCTTCGAGAGACTGCCAACCTGATCAGTTTGTTAAGTTTGGCGGTGTTGATGGCTGGTTGGTTTAAAACAAAAATCAAAACAGGTAGAATTAAAGGATAAATGAATCGAGTTAGCGCCATTTTTAGCCGGCAGTATCCGGATTTAGTCTTTTTTCTAATCGGCCTAGTTCTAACTTTTTGTTTGTTATGGCCACTTTTGGCCGCCCCTTATTTTAGCCATCACGATGATGTCCAAACGATCCGCCTTTATGAGATGAATAAGTGTTTCCAGGACGGCCAGATTCCCTGCCGTTGGGTGCCGGACTTAGGCGGTCTTTATGGCTATCCGCTGTTTAATTATTATGGCCCATTGCCTTATTATTTTGGAGAAATAATTTACTCACTGACAAATAGTTTACTCGTTTCGGCTAAGATGATGTTTGGATTCTCCTTTGTAGGTTCGTATGTTTTTATGTTCTTGCTCGGTAGAAAGTTATGGGGAGGACCAGGGGGTTCATTAACAGCTATATTTTATGTCTATGCACCGTATCACGCGGTCGATTTTTACGTCCGGGGAGCGATGGGCGAGTTGTGGGGGTTGATGTTCTATCCGGCGATTTTATGGGCAATTTTGCGCTTGAGGACTGAGACCCGGTTGCTGAATGGTTTGCTGTTGGCCATATTTTCGGCTTTTCTAATTCTGTCTCATAACTTATCGGCGATGATCTTTGGGCCGGTGGTACTTATTTTTACAGGAGTGTTGTTTTTTACTAAATATGAACACATTTATTACTCAAAGATTCGGTTTAT
Source organism: uncultured Gammaproteobacteria bacterium (assembly GCA_964640215.1). Classification (GTDB taxonomy): domain Bacteria; phylum Patescibacteriota; class Microgenomatia; order Daviesbacterales; family UBA10151; genus CAZXEW01. The sequence goes on along the minus strand of CAZXEW010000032.1, from coordinate 1,190 downwards.
CGAGTTATATCTGTTCGGGATTGGTTTAGGATTACTGATCAGTTCATTTTACTGGTTGCCGGTGCTATCCGAAAAGAATTTGGTCCATGTCGAAACGACGACCTACGGATATTTCTCCTATACTGAGCATTTTAAGGGTTTTAGAAAGCTATTTTTAGAGCGAATGTGGGGATGGGGAGCGTCAGTTAGAGAGATCCCAGGTGGAGCCAAAGATGGTTTGTCTTTTCAAATTGGGATAGTCCATTTAATTGGTTTAATAGTGGGGATTGCCGGTTTTGCCAAGCTTTGGCAAAAATCCAAATCACTAGGAGTGATGTTTGGTTTTTTCGGCCTGGTCTTTGTCGGGGCGGTTTTAATAATTCATCCCTGGTCTTTAGCTATCTGGCAGTTGATTGAACCACTGAAGTTTTTGCAGTTTCCCTGGCGTTTTTTAGGGATTGTAATAATGGCGGTCTCGATTCTATCGGGGAGTTTATTTATTTATTTGCACCAGAAATATCAGCTGATAGTCTGGTTAATCATGGTGATAGCGGTAGTGGTGGCAAATTTTGGCTATTTTCGGCCGGAGAAATTTTTCAATATTAGTGACGCGGATTTGCTAAAAAATCCCAGGTGGGAGGTATCTATTAAGCGGTCAATTTTTGATTATTTGCCGATTTACGCCGAGGCACCGCCGGCTGAATTGGCCACCAGCCGCTATACCCTCCTGATTGGAGACACGACGGTGCGGGATTTTCAACAGGGCAGCGATTGGATAAAATTTAACGCCGAGACCAAAACTCATACCATTATTCAACTGTCCCAGTATTATTTTCCGGATTGGAGAGTGTTTGTGGATGGTAAAGAGGTGGTGACTCAGCACGTTAATAAACTGGGTTTGATTACTTTTTTATTGGGCGAGGGGACTCACACGGTTGAGGCCAGGCTTTTTAATACCCAAGTTAGAACGGTGTCCAACCTGATGAGTGTTTTTGGAGGGTTAATTTTTGTCGGATTGTTATTTTTTCAGCCAAGGAAACTGCGAAAATGGATTGGTTATTATCTAAGACGCCTCAACGGCTAAGGAATTTGTATGAATGAAACTCAGCCGGGTTTGTCGATTCAGGATATTAAAAAAAGAGCGGTTAATTCGTTCGTCAGTTTAGGTGTCAGAACAGTTGCTCTAAGGGCAATTAGTTTTATTACACTCA
>CAZXEW010000031.1:0-22917 GCA_964640215.1 uncultured Gammaproteobacteria bacterium | reverse complement strand
ATCCCTCTTGTCATTCCCTTCATCCCTCTTGTCATTCCCTTCATCCCTCTTGTCATTCCCTTCATCCCTCTTGTCATTCCCTTCATCCCTCTTGTCATTCCCTTCATCCCTCTTGTCATTCCCTTGAAGAAGGGAATCTATATCCATGGATCCCCGACTGGATCGGGGATGACTGTTTTCTGTCCCCCGGGAATCTTCGGTCTGATAGCTGATAGCTGATGGCTGATGGCTGTTCAAAGTCGGCGTTCCCGCAAAATCAATCACAAACTCATCAATTGATTTCGGCACCACTCGATCGCTGTAACGCGACAACAGCTTTTTTAACTTGAGATGAACCACCCGGTACTTCCACGGATCCGGCGCCAAGACGATCAGATCCGGATAAATCTCCCGCCCTTCTTTAACCCGCATCCCGGTTTTAATCCCCAGTACCTTGGCCTCTCGCGACGGCGCCAAAATACAGCCCCACGGCGAGACGTAGGCCGCCACCGCTATCGGCTTACCCCGCAGCAGCGGATTGGCCTGCTGCTCAACGCTGGCAAAACACGAATTCAAATCAATATGCAGCTTGGTGGATGGTCGCGGATTAAACGGCAAATTTATCCCCACCACATTACTATTGTCAGTTAAATAATCCATCATTTTATTTCTACCTAGACACCCTCTTATGTCATCCTGAGGAGCCTGCGACGAAGGATCTCTAGATTAAATCCACACCTAAATCCTGCATTTCCGGATTGATCGTCCTGATTAAATCTATTTTCTTCTCCCGTCTCCATCCTTTCACCATTTTCTCCATAGCTATCGCCTGTTCAACATCTCCAAACTCATAAAAATATATCAATCTATTCACCTGATATTTAGATGTAAACCCAGGAGTTAACGCACTCTTATGCTCATGAACCCTTCTGGACAGATCATTCGTTACACCTACATATAAAGTGCCTGTCTTACTAGCCATAATATAGACCCAATAATTTTTCAATCTAGAGATTCCTCCTACGTCGGAATGACAATACTGAACATATGACAATAATGACAAGTTGAATATATACCCAAACATTACCCGAAGTCAAGATAACAAAAGACTAATAACAAACCTATAGGGATTTTCACTCTTTACAAACAGCCTTACTTTGATAAATACTATACGATAGTTTCTAACAATCCGAGAAGCTCAAATCATCTCTAAAATGTCTATTCCACCCCTAATCCCCAAACTTGTGAAAACTCATGGCTATAAGCTAGTTCTTTTGAGCATTCTAATCGCCTCGTTTGCTATCCGGGTCATTAATTTGAATTACAATTCTCCTTTTAGCGATGAAGCCATCTATGTCGTGGTCGGAAAATTCGGCTTGTTTCAAGGAGATTGGGTCACCTATGGCTCTGCCAATTGGGTGGCCGGACTACCAATGCTTTATCCTAGCCTGACCGCCATCGTCTATTCATTTGGTGGAATTGTCACCAGCCGTTTAATCAACGTTATCTTCGGAGTACTGTTAATTGAAACAATTTTCATCCTGACTACCCAACTCACTCCTCCAACCAAATTACCTCGGCTCCCCGGCCTGATCGCCGCTGCTATTCTTGGCGCCGCTGGCACCGGGCTATATGTCAGCCGCCTGGCTACCTACGACATGCCTAGTTTTTACCTACTAATCCTCAGCCTAGTCATCCTCCACCGGGCTTTCGTACCTAATTCTAATTTTGGGAGATGGTATTTTTTAGCCGCAATTACCTTAATATTTTCATTCTTCACTAAAATTATCACCGGTATATACATCCCCCTCATCATTGTCTACTCATTTTTAGTAGTTAAAAATCTTGGAGCAGAACAGCTTTTTTACTGGAAACGTTACTTTTTCGGCTGTCTAGTTATCGGCCTTGGCATCTATACTCTGTTCAATATCCAGGCGCTATCAGTCTATGGCAACTCCGAAGTCACCCGGGAATGGGCTGATTGGCCCAGTATTTTATCTCTCTATTGGGACAGCAGTCGTTTAATCTGGCCATTTTTTATGGTTGGTAGCCTCGGATTATTCTTAAAAAGGCAGTTCGCGCTCTGGGCTTATCTGACAATAGCTGCATTATGGATTTTGCTTTTTCATTTAGCCGGTCACCGTCTGTCCACTCTGGATAAACACACTTTTTTGACCGTCATATTTCTATCACCAATTATCGGTATCGGTCTGACTAACTTGATCCAAATGCCTGCCTGGAAGTCAGCCCGAATCATTCTTTCAACTATCACCCTGGCCTCATTAATCCTTTTTTGGCAACTATCCTATACTGATCTTGATCATTACAACAACTTCTGGACCAATACTGCCTCAATTGACAATTACCTGGCCAGCAGTACCCACCAGGGTGACAAAGTCCTGACAGAAACCGGCCCCTCCATTATTCTGGCCACCTATAATCAAAATTACCCGATTAACATCACCACTTTCGACTGGTTTGAGTATCAAAAACTGATCGGTGACAAAGCCTACAATCAAGCCCTGCAAGACGGTTATTTTGATTTTATTGAACTTGAATCCACTGATCTGTCAAAAAAGAGCGACCGCAGCGACCTTCATGATCTAGTCGCTAGTCAACTCGATCCCAATTACAAACTTCAATACTCCCTGGATGGCTACGAAATCTATAAACGAATCTACTAATGCTAAAACTTAATCTTGATCAAAACCGCCTATTTTTATTATCCTGGATGACCATCCCGATCATTCTGGTCTGGATCTCCGTCAGTTACTTAGTCGGCCTGACTAATCACCCCATCTGGGATCCAGCCAACAACGTTTGCCTAACCTCGGCTGTTGCTCCGGCTCCACCTAAACTGGCGTCCTTCACCTGGCAACATACAGGACTCATCTCGATCTGGTTCGACGATGGCTGGAAGAGTCAATATTACACCGCTTTTCCGCTACTCCAACAAAAAAAACTTCCGGCCGCGATCGCTGTTGTCACCGGTTATGTCGGTTTACCTGATTATCTCAACTGGGCTCAGCTCAAACGAATGCAGTATCTCGGCTGGGAAACCACCGCTCACACCAAGACTCATAACTGTGATCTGATCAAAGAAGACATTCCCAAAATCGAAGACGAGTTAATAGGGTCAAAACGCATTTTAGAAGCCGAAGGCCTGATGGCTGACAACTTCGTCACCCCGTGCGGGGCCGACTCCCCCCAACTGATCGACATCGCCAAGAAAAACTACCTGTCTCTACGCAGCTCCTGGGCAGGTCTCAATCCGATTCCTGTCACCGACCTTTATCGGATCAAAACCTACGTTTTGAATAACACTACCACCTTAAGTGACGTAGTCGGATACATTAAAGAAGCCCGGGATACCAAGCAGTGGCTCATCCTAACATTTCACCAAATAGACAATTCCCGCACCGAGTATGCTATCTCACCAGCACTTTTTAACCAAATCGCCGACTTAATCGAAGCATCGAAGCTGCCGGTAGTCTTACCATCCCAGGTTCTTCAACTGAGTGATACTAATCTAACCAGCTTATGACCAAACGCCGACTCGCCATTCTCGTTCCAGCTCACAATGAAGAAACCGTCATCGCAGAAACCCTCCGTTCATGCCTAAAATTGGTTAATAAAAATGATATTTATGTGGTCAGTGACGGTTCGACTGACAAAACCGCCGCGATAGCTCGACAACTGGTACCCAATGTCCTCTCCCTGAACCCCAACCAGGGCAAAGCCGGTGCCAGCAACACCGCTATCGCCCACTTCAAACTGGCCAGCCGCTATAAATATCTTTTACCGATGGATGCTGACACCCAGTTAACTGCCGCCTTTCTCGAACACACTCTACCGTTACTCGAAAAAGATACTAAAGAAAAAATCGCCTGTGTTGTCGGGAAAGTCATCGGTCGCAAACACAACTATCTAACCGCCTACCGACTCTGGGAATACGAAATCGCTCAAACCATTCATAAAAGGGCCCAAGCCAGCGAGAACGCCATCATCGTTTGTCCGGGTTGCGCGACGGTTTATCGTTCCAAAATTTTTCAACATATCCAAATCCCAACCGGCACCTTAACCGAAGATATGGATTTAACATTTCTGATCCACCGTCAATCTTTGGGCCGGATCGTCTTTACCGACAAAGCTATCGTCATCACCCAGGATCCTCAAACTCTCAAAGATTTTCTGAAACAAATCGACCGCTGGTATACCGGCTTCTGGCAATGCGTCACCAAACACAACATCCCCTGGCGTGGCCAACCACTCGACGCTGAAGTCGCCATGCTTTCACTAGAGGGTTTATTTAACGGTATTCTCTCCCTAACTCTACTTTTCCTTATACCGCTGACTCTTTTTCGCCAACCAACCATCTTAATAATCCCCTTCGCCATTGATTTGACATTTTTTCTCCTTCCCACCATTTTTCTAACCATCAAACGCCACAAACACTATCGGATGCTCCAATATTTACCTCAATTTTATCTCCTGCGTTCACTTAGTTGTCTGGTTTTCCTGAAAAGTTTTACTAAAGTAACCCTTGGCTTAGATCTTAAAATGGGCTGGAACAAAACCAAACGCTATATGATACCTCTCTAAAACAATGGGCCAATTCTCGTCCCCCATCACCAGTTTCTCACTCGTAATCCATTTATTAATAATAGTCTTCTCGCTACTTTTTGGATTTGCTAAAAAAAGGCTCCGACTGACCAAAATCCCAACTTTCCATCTCCGTCGTTCACCCCCTCCTGAACCCGCTATTGCCCTCCAAATAACAAAAAGCAAAAAGACTAAGTGAACAAACTCCTTTCTTCCAAAATACCCATACTGCTCTTATTTCTGACCATCTCTGCATCTCTTGGGGCTCTTTTCCTTGGCACCCGAACCTATCCGATCAACTCTAAGATTACCCCCACCCCTCTACCGTCTCCTCAACCTTCACCAACCCCTCCCCCTAAATCTCAACTCTCAGCCTGGATCGCTCAGTGGGATCAAGATCAAGCCCTCGTAAACCTGGATACGGTTAAAAATAACTTATCGTCCATCTCTCCTGTCTGGTATTCAATTACTCAAAATGGCCGAATCATTGAAATGCCTAACCTGACTTCAAAACCCCAAATCACTAAACTTGCCCATACAGCCAATCTCAGCCTCTTACCCACCATTGTGAACGAATTTGATCATAAACGGGTCTCAACTTTACTAAAGAATAAGCCACTTCAAGTGTCTCAGATCGACAAGTTAGTCAAAATCGCTACTCAAAGTGGTTTTAGCGGCTACGACCTCGACTGGGAACAAATCAGCCAGTCTGACAGAGACAATTTCACCAACTTCGTCACTTTATTTAGTCAAAAACTCCATCAAAATAACCTGATACTATCAGTGACTGTTCACGCTCAAAACGGCTTGCCTGATGACTGGGAAGGCACCAAAGGCCAGGACTACCCGACCCTAGGCGCCCAGGCTGATCTAATCCGGATTATGGCTTACGATTACCACTATGAAGATTCATCTCCAGGTCCCATCACCCCTCTTGAAAAATTAGAAGAAGCCCTCAAATATGCTAAAACCACCTTACCCGCTGATAAAATCGTCCTCGGACTGCCAACTTACGGCTACGATTGGACTCCCACTAAAGGTGAAGGCCTCCAATATCAAGAAATCATCGACCGGCTCGCCAGTTTGAACGCCTCAAGTTACCGGGATGACACCTCCTTTGAACTGCGCAGCGATTATACTCAAAAAGGCATCGACCACCACGTTTGGTATGTGGACAAAGATGCCATCCTTAAAAAAATTGATTTAGCCCGCAGCTACGGCGTCTATCAGTTCTGCTTTTGGCGCCTCGGCGGCGAAGATCCCGACATTTGGGATGCCCTCAACTAACCCGGTTCCCCATCTGATATTTCCTCAACCACCCACTGCAAATTTTCAGTGTTGAGGACCAATCTAAAAAACAACCCTCCAGCCACTACCGAAAAAACATGATACAAAACCCGCCCAGTCCGAAATGAATGATGCAAACCAATTTTTTCGACCTCATAGCTTCGCTTCAACCACAAAATCCGCTTGGGCATTGTCTGCCTTTTAAGGTGATCGAAAATCAGCCAAACCGACACCAACTCATGTATTTTTTGAATCATATTGTCATTACGAGCGGGCCCCTTCCTTCGTGTCACCCCTCGCAAACCCAATTGTCATTCTGAACGTTCTAGTGAAGAATCTCTAGATTAATAACTTTATCAATTTACTACCAAACATTACCCGAAGTCAAGAAGATTCTTTGTGTTTTTTATCGCGCAGCTCCGTTGCCATCTTGCTCCATTCCTCTAAATGGCGCTTACTCTCGCTCATCGTCTCCATACCCATACTCGCCCTTCTTTCTTCGACATGCTCCGGATCCTCAATCTCATAGGGAACTTGTACCCCGTTTTTTACTTTCCACTGCGAACCATAAAGTTGTGGCCGTCCTTCATTTTTCCTAACGCGATCTTCCAACATTGCCACATTATATTTCGAAACTTCGCTGTCAGGTAAATTTTTTAGAATATCGAGTACTTCTTTTTGAAACTCAACATCCTGATCGGAGTGCTGGACTAAAAACCAAGCCTTTCCCGCAACATCCCGACCAATTTTCGAAAAAGAAGGCCACCCAATCTCTTTGATAATCTGCTTCATCCTGGCGGTATGCTTTAATTGACCATCTGGGTCTTTTTGAAATCTCTCCCAAATCTCCGGATCTAAAACAGCTTCTTGATCAATCTTAAACATCTCCGAAATTTCATCAGCAAAATTATGAAAGGTCTCTTGATTGGTATTAGTCATTTATTTTAAAACTTTCAGAAACTCCTCAATACTAATATTCGCCCGCTTAATTTGAGCTTTTAACAGGAACGGCGCAACTTCTTTATGTAAGGGTATTGATAAAGTCGGCGAACCACTCTTTTGCAGGATGGCGTGGTCACCGGAAGTATGGACATGTTTAAATCCAAATTTCTCAAAAGCTTTGACTGCCTCTTTACCCGAAATATTTGCTAATTTAGGCATTCATAACGGGCAGAGGCGTATCAACAGTTCTTTTCTTAAATTCAGCTTCTCCATCCTTATTCTCAGTCACTACCTCCATATAAGCTCGGATGGCCTTTTCGGCGTTTTCCAAAGCCTCTTTTTTAGTCTTTCCCTGCGACATACAGCCATACAAATTGACTACATCAGCCACATAACCTTTGTAGACCTTATCATAAGTGAGCTTAATTAAATAATCTAATTTGCTATGTTTCATTACTAGGTGATTATATCACAGAATATACCAAATATTACCCGAAGTCAAGTCCTAGATGAGGTCTTTTAGCCAAAAAGATATGACAATCACGCCAGTTATTATCTTTGACAAAGTGCAAGGAGACCCGGGGATCAATTGATTTACATATCCTTATCACCCGCCCCACTGAATAATAGGCACCTAATACATGAGCATCCGGATCATCATCGGTTAAGAAATTAAAGGCCACCCCAAACCTTGCTAACCGCCACATCTTGATTACCATATTAGCTAAAAACCGATAGTTATCTTGATCAAACCGCACCGACAACGCCCCGGAACTAAAAATATAATCGGTACTTTCACTAAATTTTGGGTCCAGAAAATCCTGAAGGAGAAATCTACCCTCAGGGAAGCGTTGGCGGGCCATCTCAACCGACGGCTTATAAACATCAACCCCAGAGTATCGACCAATCCGAAATTGCTCTAAAAATAAGTAAAGGTCACCTGTACCCGAACCAACATCCAACACCGACCTCTTTTTCAAAGAAACGCCGGTATAATCTACTATTTTTGTCAAATATTCAAAGTTCCGCTTCTGCTGACCAGGATACCAACCATTCGGAAGATGAGCATATTCAAGAAAACCCTCTAAGACATAATCATTCCTCGCCAAATCTGCCTCTGTTAGCATAAAAAACCCTCCTCGAAGGCAGATTATACTCTAATAGCTCATAGTCAACAAAAGGGGCTTACAAATTTTTCTTTTCAGCGGCAGGATTATTGGTTCCAACCGACGTCGGCTGTGGTGATGGATTTGCCGGCTTGGAATCCTCAACCTCAGCCTCGAGAGTCAGGGCTTTCGGTTTTTGGATAGCTTTGGCCCGTTCCACCAGGTCTTCCTCACTGCCGGACTTGGCGACTTCGGCCAGAACCGCCTTGGCGGCTTCTTGTTTGGCCTTTAGGTAAGCCACAATCTCGTTTTTGGAAAACCCGCCGAGTAGCAGAAACGGCAATATCTTAGAGACCATCTGCTTACCTTGCTGCTGGGAGTTCGGGTCAACCGAAGTCAGCAAATTAATCGCCTGCGGAATGTGGCTGTTTTCCTGCTCCAACCACTCCTTGCGGGTTCGCGGATTGTTATTAATATCCGGCGGCGCATCCAAATTGCGGTAATTTTCAGTCCAGGTCTTTTTAACCTGCTCATAATCATCCAAATTCACCTGCTGGACTGCGTTCGTCTCCGGAATTTGGGCCTGGCTGGCCAAAGTCAACACCGACACGATCGATACCGCCAACGGATTTCCGGCCTTTGCCTCTCTCTCCAAGGCTTGATGGATCTGGTTCAATTTTTGCTCCTCAGTTAAGACATCAGAGTCGGCAATACTGGTAATTTTAGCAATCGCTTCATATTGATTTAAGAAAGCTTGTTTTTTGGCTGTTGACTCAGGTGAAGGCGAACCACCTGCCACCGGCACGCTCGCCACCAAGGCATGGGCTACTGGATTGCCGGCTTTAGCTTCAACTTCCAGACTTTCCTTGATCTGGCCGATCTTCATCTCAGGAGCCAGAGTCGGGAACTGGATATTACTGGTAATCTTGCCGACTGATTGATAGTTTTTGACTACGATCTTCGGCAACTGGCTGATCTTAAATCCGGTTAACTGACCGGCTGCGCTGCTGGCCGCCAATACCGCCGAGGCCACTGGGTTACCTTCGGAGGACTGCTGGATGATTTTTTCGGAAATCTGGCTGTATTGCTCCCGCTCGCCTGGCGTAGTAATTTGGCTAGTACCCGCAATCCGATTCAAGGCCTCATATACTTTACTGGCCTCCGCCCGGGTGGCCGCATCAGCCGACAGAATCGAGGTTTCAAATTTAGCGATCTCTGTCATATTCGGAATCGATAAATTCGCTTGAGCTAGGATCTGTGCCACCTCTGAATCTTGGACTAAACTACTTGAAGATGTCGAACTTGAAGTCTCCGAACTAGCTTGGTTAAAACCCTCATTAAAGACCCTCGAAGCCTCTCTCGAAACCTCGGTGGTCCCCTGCGAGCTGGCTTGGTTAAATCCTTCATTAAAGGCTTGTGAAGCCTGAGTAGTCGCCTGGGTACTCGCCCGGGTGGCGCTTTGAGCAACTGAGATAGCTGCAGACTGGGAAGCTATTTGGGAGGCATTTTCTGAAGACGATTGAGTTGCAGTATTGAATTGGTTGTTGGAACGGGCTAAATTGGCTGATAACGAATTAGCCAACTCTTCGTCGATCGTTTCGGCGGCTTGTTGACTAACTTGCTCAGCCACTGATACATTTTCGCTAATATTAACCGGTATCGCCGCGGCCTTTTCTTGTCCCAGCTCCGGAATCGATCGAGCCAAACCGGTGCTACCGGCCGGCAGAGGACCCTTCGGAGGTGACACACCCGCACCATTGTTAAACCGATACCGCTCCAGCAGCGGCGATGAACGGGCCGCTGCCACATATTTAGCCAAATTACTCTCCGAATAGGAAAAATTGTTAAAGTAATCCAGAAAAATTTTCAGCAAAATAAACGGCATCAAAATCACCATCCAGATCATCACCAGGGCGATCACGTACTCAATAAACGACCCCGGCAGATTCAAATTATTATCGACCGTCACCGCCTGACACGGCCCGCCCAGTAAAATATTAATTGAGGTCGGGTAAATATTATCTTTGGCCGAAGGAGTGTTGCTACAAGGCAAAACATATGCCGGCTTAGTAATAGTGGCCGGGTTACTGGCATCCGTCGGATTACCATCCAATTTCAGCGGCACGTTACCTTGCCAACCCTGCCAAAACGTCACCATCCCGGACAAAAGCACTGCAAACAGCGGTCCGTACAGCAACCAGCGGAAAAACTCACCCATCCAGATCTTGCCGCTATTTCGAAGCGGTGCAAACAAAAACAGCATCGCAAAAATCGGCGAGATAATGATAAAAAACCACAGGATAATTTTTCGGATCATCAGCACCAAAAACATCGCGTAATAAGAAGCCGCTGTCAGCTTGACCAAAATAAGTGATACGATCGCTGACTCATCAAACTCCGCTCCAACTTTCCGGTAACCCAAAAAGTCCTTATAATCAAAAGCCACCGACAACAAATCCTTTGATTGGATGAAATCACTACCCCGCCTTAGGAAAAAACCCTGAATTATGTCGACCAATGCATAAAGGGTACTGACAATCGCATAAGACAACCAAATTAAAGCCATCACGATAATCAACCGAACCGCATACTTACGAACCCCCAGATTCTGGCCCCGGGTCACGATGACCGTAAAAGCCGCCACCATAATCGTCAGCAGCACCAAGGCAAAAACCGTATTTCGAACACCCAGCCAGACTTGGGTAAACGGATTTTTGGCCCCCGGAGCAATGTATGACCAGTCACTGTTGGCAATCACCCAATCCAGTAAATCCCCCGACCTCTTGGCATTTTTGCCCGCAAACGTTACATCATTATCGACCACCCACTGCCCCGGCGCCGGCGAGTTCTCAGGTATTGAGTCGACATCTATCGCCGCCTTCACCACCCCCACCGGCCCTACCAACCCACCCACTAAAACTATAAATAATAAAACTACAGATAACAATCTTGTAAAACCTGCTCTTGTGTCATCTCTCATCCTCTCTTTGCCACCCCCAATCCTACCTTTGTCTTCCTCTACCCTTCCTCTGTCATCACCGACCCTCCCCGTGTCATCACCGACCCTCCCCGTGTCATCCCCGACCCTCCCCGTGTCATCCCCGACCCGATCGGGGATCCATGTATTTAGATTCCCGTCCCCATTCGGGGATCTTCGACCTTCACGGAAATGACTTTTAAAAGGCAATCTAGGCAGCAAATTTTTCATTATTCAAATCCCGGAATCTTCAAAATTTTACTAGCTACCGTTTGATAGAGTACAAAGCCGGCAAAGGCCAAAATCAGCCCGGCGATCGCGAAATAAATGTAACTTTTACCCTTGCGCAGCTGTTCGGGATTACCCTGTGAGCTCAAAATCACATAACCCCCATACATCACAAACAGCACCCCAACTCCGCCGATTAATCCGAGCCCCACGCTGTATAGCCCGACACTAAATCTGACCGGATCAGTCGGTAAACAGCCCAGTTCAGTCTGTTTGTGCGTGGCTGGATTGCAACTCGGTGAAGGCTCAGCCGCCGAAACTATCATTGGTACCACCAGCAAAGCCACCGTTATTATTAAACCGACCAAAATTTTTCTCATCTTCTTATGGACAAAGATCCAAAATCTTGATATTAAAAGTCTTGCCTGCAAAATTAACCACCGCAAACGACAAAATGATAATCACCAGTCCGACCAGGGCGTAAGTAATCGTCTTTTTGGCCGCATCGACTTTATATTGATCACCGTTGGAAGTAATATACTTTATCCCTGAAAAAACCACCAAATAAACAGCCAATAATCCTCCCAGCGCAATGCCAAAATTGATCACATTTTTGATCAAACAAGGCAGACAGCTCAAGGTCGCCACCCCGTTGACTACACAGGTATCCATTACAATTAGCGTAACAACTAGGGGCTACAAAAGCAAGCTCAAATGAAGGAAAAATTAAGTCCCAAACGGCTTCAAGCCTTGATTCAGGGGATTTTGAACATTTAATAGTTTAAAGACGTTATTAATCAGGAAAAACGCCCCCACCACAATCACCAAACCGATAATAGCAGCTGTAATATGCTTCTTGGCCGCATCCACCGCCTGTTTATCACCGCGGGAAGTTATCCATCGGATACCACCATACATTAAGTACATGACTGATAATAAAGCCCCTAAACTCAACAGCATATTGACAATAAAACTAGGCGCAGCTGAAATATCTGCGTTCGGGGCTGCCGCACCAGAAGGAGCAGCTAATAAAGGAGAGGCCGGTTGGGCATGAACAACCGCCACATTAATCAAAAAGAACCCAACCGTCGGCACTAAACTAATGATTTGCTTGCGATTAAACTTAGGCATTAAATTAATCAAAACACACTTTCCCACCCTTTGTCAATGCCTCTCCTAACCCCCCCTTTCCAGGTCGCACCTGGTATTGAGGTGCGACCTGGTGACCAGGTTGAACCTCACATCACAACCCTATCGCTGTCATCCTGAGGAGCCGGCGACGGAGGATCTCTGGGCTAGTGAGGTATGCAATTAGCTGTATCTCCCGGCCCACAGGTAGGCAAAGTCGTTGGACTTACTACCGAGCGAGGCTTAGCACTTGGCTGAGGCGGGATCACTAACTCTTTGATATTTATCCCACCACCCAAACTTTCACAACCCACCTTTACCACCTTCGAGAAGGACCAAAACTGGTCATCAAGCTGAGAGGCCAATGCATTTGTGGCTGCAACATGCCCATTTAACAACCCCCATACTCTGTAGCGATAATATTTTGTCCCAGCAGGGGGAAAATCAGGAATAGTGGTGGCCAACAACGGATCAGCCTTCCCAGGATTTATCACCACTTCTTGACCGTTACACCTAGTCTGACTATCACAGGCTGTTCGTGCCAAATAGTATTGATAAAACGACGTACTAGAAGCTACTTCAACCTGAACCAAAAACTGCGACGGATCTTTTTTATCCAAACACACCCCCGGATCAATCGACAGCATCACCGGCCCCTGCCCCTGCAGCGTCCCGAACGTCGTCAAATGCCAGGTCACTATCTTAATATCGGTCTTGGAACTATTTGTATAAAAACATTCTCCCGGAAAAGCCGGCGGTTGGACAGCCTCAAAAGTACCAGTTGAACACGCAATAATCTGAGTCAGTTGACTATCGACACTCGGATTTTTATAAAAAGGTACCCCTGTAGTATTTTTAAATATAATTGTCGCCGGTTGATCTAAAATCAGCGTGTCTTTATCAGATCCAACTTTTATGACTACATCGCCCACCGTAAAACCAGCCGGAGCAAGTAATAAAGTAGGTGCAATTTTCACCGGCGGCTTGATAATCCCATCATCCCATTTACTCGAGCCAAAAATCGTCGTTTTATCAGCTAAACTAACAGTCACATTCGGCAAATCTTTACTCGAAATATCCACCACGCCAAGGATATTCACACCTCTGTCTATAGTTACAGTCGAATTATCACCCAACTTAACAGCGGTTAAATCTGTCGCTGTAGTAATATTTCCTCCCTTATAAGCTACCAGATTTCTATTAACACTAGCTATCATAATCGTTTTATCTGTGGCCGCTTTACTTATCCCCGCGGAGGCATTAATCACCGTCCCCGCCGCTAAATTCGTCGTCACTGTCCCGGCCGGAATTGTTGCCTGACCGGGTGTTGAAGATGTCAGAGTAATTGTCACAGCGCCGCCTCCTGTGGCCGCACTAGAGCTAGGATTAGCGCTGGTACCAGCACTTGCACTCGGGTTTAAACTTGGATTAGCACTGCTACCACCACCCCCGATCGTAAACGCCAAATTGTCTCCATTATTACCTGACTTATCACAAGCCACAATCTCGCACTCGCCTCTTCGTTCAGCAACATCAGACGCTGGATTATCACATGAAGGCCCACCGCTTATCTCACCACAACTATTAGCCGCCCAGGCACCAGTAGCCACTTTCGGACCTCCTGGTGCACATGACGAGGATCCATATGGAGCATCATATGCCGAATTTTCACTGGTTCTGTATAAAAAATCTACCCCACCATTTAGTGGCGTAAAGACTTGCCCAGAATCAATCTTTGTTCTCTTCCCTCCGCCCGCAGTACCACCACAATAGCTTAAACATGTCGGATTTCCGTCACAATTAAACCCATCATTATCATTACCATATGGATCACCCCCACAGTCTGTTTGCTCATGAATAAACATACGGTATTTACCAGCTCCAAATTTAGAACCATCCAAAACTCCATTTATCTTAAATGGTTCAGCCGTGTTACTTGTCCCTCGTGGTCCGGGAAACTGATCAAAAGCCTTTGCCTGAATACCACTATCAGCTTTAAGAAAAAATACATAGACTGTACAAACCTTGGATGCACTAGTCAGCGAAATAGTATAAGGAACTTTATCAACATTATTTATGGCTATCGCCCGATCCGTTTTACCATCAAACGCAATTGTCCCTTGGGGATAAAAACCTGGTGTTGCAGCGGCTTGAACTGGAACAACTATTTGGGGATTCAACCCCACTAAAACTATTACAAATAGTGCCCACAAACCCATTCGGATATTTTTTAGCATGTCAGTTTAAGGCAAAACCGTAATTGTTGTGACCAAATATTGGCCATTTTGCATGCCCATATTTATTAATACCTGTTTACCTACTTCAACACTGGTCAAATCGTTCGAAACCGTGGCGGCTGAAACCTTATCTTTATAAATATATACATTCACCGACGGGCTGACCGGAAAATCGCTCCGCTTGCTATCGGTTCCTTCGATTGTAATTTTTTGATTGTTAACCGCCACCACTTTACCCTGGCCAGTCGCCGATTGACTGACGATTAGATCGTTAGTAGTCCCCGAACTCTCCGGAGCACTCACCTGAGTCGCCCTCCCACCCACCAAATTACGCCCAATCAGCACCCCGATCATCAGCCCAATCACTAAACCCGCCACCCCGATAAATACATTTTTACTATCAACTTTTGGCGTCTCCGGCGGCATGAATTTAATGTACTAAAGCTACGCTCAGATGTCAATCTTATCTCGGAAGAATTAACACCTCGTCAGATTTTTGAAAAAACGTTCGTGCTGATTGGTGGTGTCATTTCCACTTTCCCCTTTGTCATTCCCGCGGAGGCGGGAATCTAGTGGGGTTAATCTCACGCTCACTCATGTTCCGTCAGTACCATCTCTAATTACCTATTTCCATACCCACTCTATTTCAACTGACTACACTTTTGTGTTTAAAAAACCTGCCTTCGGTATTAGTTCTTCTCGCTACCATCAGCACCCCTTCTTGACAGTCCTACCTAATATACCGACAATGATTGTAAGCCCATGAGAGAGCGCGGTTACCTCAAATTTATCATCCTGCTGATCTGTCTCCCCCTTTTAGGCTTACTTTTCCTCAAACCCAAAGTCACCCCCTCAGGTTCCTCAACCGGCTATTGCCTAAACACTGCGTCTACCCAAACAGTTATAAATTATGATATCCAAAGAGACACCCAAAATAACCAAAGCGATACCGATATTAGGCTCAGGAAACGGATTAACGAACTGCCTTATTCAAAAATAAAGGGCGACTACAAAAAATTAATGTCTCAACCGATCGATGTGCCTAAAGCCGTTTTCAAATATCATTATGCTAAGGCCGGCAAAATCACCGACCAAAATAACATCTCAAAGTTAGTTTATGTTCATTTAACTCACTGTGATGGTAACGTCGGCGGGGACCCTACAGAAGGCGGCACTCTACTAGATGTCGAATACGATTCAAAGTGTACACCCGATGAACGGAAAGTTCGCTCCTCAGTCAGCTATGTCACCAAAGCCAATATTTTTGATATAGATGCTCTACCTGATAACCGGGTCTTCAATTTAATTATGCTGGATGTCACAGGTGATCCTAAAAAAAATCCGAATCCTCAACCAGAAGTAGTCAAATTGGAATATTACATCAAGGATCAACCGATTCATAATGAACTCGAACCCGGCAAATACCTGGATGGCCCAATCCCCCAATTTATCAAAGAGTATTGTCGGATTCTTGATCAAAATCTTATCCAAGGAATAAGTAGTAATGATTTATTACTAGATCCGGGCGCCACGAGTATTCCACTCGAATTAGAAATAAGTAAAAATAACCCTAAGCTAACATTCTACACCGGCTGGACCAGGACAGATTCTAAAGGCAAAGTCGTCGACCTTACTCTGCCAAATGAAACAGGAACTTATAAATTAGTCGGCTTTAGTCCAGTTAACAGCCCTCTAGGCCAGGCCAATAGTCTCAACTTTTTGAAGCCTTACATGAGCGAAAGCGACCTAAGAGCCCAACTCCAGCTTCCGGATCAAAATCTTATGACTCTTGGTGGGATCTATACAGATACGGACCAGGAATATTATTTTGGTGAGATATCTGCCGCCAGATTCTATATCTTAATCAAGCGCGACGACCCCCGATACGTCTATTACTACACTAAAAAACTCGCAGATTCAGCCGCCCAACCCGCACCACCAAATCCAAAATTAAATAAATTAAGCCTCCAGCTGGACACATTTACGCCATTAAAAATACCTAGTTTTGGTTGGATGGTCCCAGAGTGCAAACCGGCCATTTATCTATACCCTCAAACCCCAACTCAGGTCCAAGTCAAAGTCGCACCCAAAGGCTTTTTAACCTACACCGATCCGGTTTACCCGGCTGACGGCTGGAATGTCTTGGCCAACCCCAATGGAAATATCACTACCGCCGGCCAAAATTACGATTATCTCTACTATGAATCAAAAATCGAGGATTCAGCCATTGATAAACCCACCAAAGGTTATGTTGTAAAATCCGCTGGACTCCCTGATCTATTTTCGGGTCTGTTGCCCAAATTGGGCCTCAACTCTAAAGAAACAGCTGACTTTAAAAATTACTGGGAAAAATTATTAACCGCCCCTTACTACTTTGTCGGAGTCATGGAAAACTCCTCAATTGACAAGATTGAACCTCTCACCATTACTCCATCACCAAACTCGATTATCCGCGCCCGCCTTTACTTCCAAGCCCTAGACCAACCCATTACTGTCGACTCCCCAACAATCAATACCCCCACCCGCTTTGGCTTCACCCTTGTCGAATGGGGCGGCCTGGTCAAAACCGATCCCGCTCACCCCTTCACCTGCTCACAGTAATTAATTATTAAATTTGACATTATCAGTCACCTAACTTATGGTTAATTTAATGTCTGGCAACCGAGGATTTGCTCCCATATTTGCTGTAATTGCTTTAGGGCTGCTTATGATCGTGGCTGGTGGAGCTTATTACATGGGTACCCACAAGAGCAAACCTCAACAGAATGTTCCAATAACCACCCCTTCCCCTATTTCTTCCTCTTCAATCTCAATCGATACTGCTTCCTGGACAACTTACACTGATATTAATAAAGGTTACTCACTAAAATATCCCGAAAAACAAATCGTACCTGATGAAACCGGCAATGCAACTGTATCATTTTGTCCAGATGATGAATACTATGGCATCAGGTGTAAACTATATCCGGAAAAACTTTCCGCTTATTTTTCTAACCATAGCTTACTTGTACCGTGTGGACATTGCAATAATGTTCTATGGACCGTTGCCATTGTTACTATCGATAACCCCCACGGCCTAACAGCTAAACAATATATCGACATCATGCTTAATACCGAAGTAACAATGTCTGTAAACAAAAATGATCCACTTCAAAAAAATATACCTACTTGCGAGAGTAGCTCTAGCAGTAATTTACTACCAAACAGATGCATTCCAGAAAAACTTTTAGAAAATTTCAGAGTCCACACTGGCATAACTGACATTCCAGA
This sequence comes from uncultured Gammaproteobacteria bacterium, assembly GCA_964640215.1. Classification (GTDB taxonomy): domain Bacteria; phylum Patescibacteriota; class Microgenomatia; order Daviesbacterales; family UBA10151; genus CAZXEW01. Next base: position 5,161 of record CAZXEW010000031.1, on the reverse strand, counting down.
ATTCATGGCTACCGTCGTCAGATCGACTATTTCGGTCGGAGGCATTGAAAGCGAAGAAATCTCCGGCTTATACTCACAAGACCAGGGAAAACTTATTGTCATAACTGTTAACAAAGCCAAAATCTATAAATTTATTCTTGAGCCATACCAAACAGAAGAAACATTTAAACAACTTTTCCACCAAATGCTGTCTACCGTCAAATTCACAAAATAACATTTCCACCCACCCCTTCACCTGCTCTCAATAACCCTAAAACCGCAAACTCCTCAACGATCGTATCATTTTTTGCGATTTAGATAACCTTGCTAGACTCAATCACCTTTACCCACTCACCCATCTTGAGGTTTCGAATCAAGTCTACCAATTGCACGGTTACATTCCGTTTTGTGGCCCAAACCGATTTCTGCCAAATCTCAAAATCCCACATCTTCAACTTTCTTCTAAACAAATCCCTAATAATTCTATGTTCTTCCGGAACATCAAAAATGATAATCCGCCATTTCCCATCCCATTCCTCTACTGATCTCACCCCCAATGCCTCCTCGCCCAACGGCGTAATTCTCATCACAAATTGCTCATTTGCTTCAACTAAATCAACGTAACCCTTTTCTCGAAGTCGTTTAATCGCTTCCGAGAGCCGCGATTTCGGCAAATCGGGAATTCCGTATTTGTAACGGTAGTGATGATAGGCAAAATTCTCGAGTCGTAGATAACCATCTACTGATTTTTCTAGAGCAAACAAAATTTTATTCGTCAAACTGCCTTTGTGCATTTCTCAAATAGGCAGCATTAATAATCATCGCAAATAATACACGATCGTATCAACTATTGCGATAGGGGAATGCGTCAGGATTAGCTGAGTTTGAAAAAGAAGGCCGGGTTGCCGCCGGTTAGGAAGATAACGACAGTGACGATAAAAAAGCTCAACACCACCACCGCTAAACCGATAATTGAGTACATCAAACCCTTCTTCGCACTGGCAATTTTGAGGACGTCGCCGCCTGAGGTAATGTAGCGTAGGCCGTTAAACATCACAAACACCACCGCCAGCACTCCGGCCAACCCAAACAGATAGGTAATCCCGAGTTGCATTAAATTAGCCAAGGCGTCGGGACCGTTAAGATTGACGGGTAAATTTGACGGCTGTGGAACAATCACCGGACTACTGCTAGGGTTTGATCCGTCACCAGCCGGGATTTTGAGCTGGGCGAGTTGGCTCATGATTGGGTATTAAACGGGTCGGCCGGTTGGCCAGAACTGGCCGGTGGAGCCGATGGCATTGTCGGCGACTGAACAGGATTTACCGGTGGAGGAATCGCACCAAAAGGCTGAGTGGTGTTTGGCGGCGGAGTCAAAGGCGGAGGCATGATACCAGGCTGACCGGGTGGGGCAGTTTGAACACTATTTGTACTCGGTGTCGCTCCGGCTACTTTTCGAAAGACAAACTTATCAGTATTCGGATCAAAATCAACAATTACCGAGTCTCCACCAGCTAGTGATCGGTTAATCAAGTAAATCGCGATCGGATTCTCGATTGAGCGCTGAATCAACCGGCGTAGCGGCCGCGCCCCGTAGACCGGATCATAACCCTCCTTGGCCAGCTGGGCCAAACCGGTCTGGGACATTTGCAAATCGATATTTTGTTCTTTAAGCAGCTTGCGGGTGTTTTCCACACCGAGTCGGGCAATATCCAGCATATTCTCCATCGTCAGCGGCTCAAACATGACCACCTCATCAAACCGGTTGAGCAGCTCAGGCTTGAAAAACTTAGTCAGCTCATCGTTAACAATCTTGGATAACTCCTTAAAACTTTTTTCCGATTTCAGTAGATCCGAACTGCTCTTGGCCGTTGACAAACCACCATTGGTAACCCCCGCCGCCGGGCTAACTTGCGCTGCTACCGGCGGAGCGGTCGGAGTAACTTCAGGCTGAACCACTGCCGCGACAGATGTAGACACCGGCGCCTGCCCCGTATGCTGCTCGATATAAGTCCGGATCAAATTGCTGCCGATATTTGAGGTCGCGATAATAATCGTATTTTTAAACGAGACAGTATTGCCCTTGTTATCCGTCAACCGCCCATCCTCGAGTAGTTGCAGTAATATGTTAAAAACATCCGGATGGGCCTTTTCAATCTCATCCAGTAACACGATCGAATACGGCTTGGCCCTGACAGCTTCAGTCAACTGTCCACCCTCTTCATAACCGACATACCCCGGAGGCGCTCCTACCAACTTGGCCACCTCATGCTTCTCCATATACTCCGACATATCCAGCCGGATCATCGCCTCAGTTCGGCCAAACATAATCTCGGCCAACACCTTAGCCAACTCAGTCTTACCGGTTCCCGTCGGGCCCAGGAAAATAAACGAGGCGATCGGCCGATTGGCATTGGCCAAACCGATCCGACCTCTCCGCACCGCCTCCGCCACCGCCTGGACTGCCCGGTCATGGTCGATGAATTTTTTATGTATTAACTCCTCCAAATGGAGCAGTTTATCACTCTCTTTTTCGGTCAACTTGGTAATCGGGATGCCAGTCCAACCGCTAACCACTTTTTCAATATCCGTTGAGTGCACAACATTATCCGACCGCTTACCCGAGGCCACCTCTAGCCTCACCTCCGACCCGGCCTCATCCATTAAATCGATGGCTTTATCCGGCAAATACCGCTCACCGATGTAGCGTTTCGACAAATGGACACTGGAAACCATCGCATCGGGTGCAAAAGTCAGCTTATGAAAGGCTTCGTATTTCGGCTGCAAAATCTTGATCATCTCTCCGGCCACCTCCTCTGAGGGCTCATCGCACATAATCGGCTGGAAACGCCGCTCAAAGGCCCGGTCTTTTTCAAAATATCGCCGGTACTCCGCCGTCGTGGTCGTCCCAATTACCTGCAATTGCCCTCTGGTTAAATAAGGCTTAATAATATTTGAGGCATCCATCGCCCCGCCGGTATCACCAGCCCCAATTAGCGTGTGAATCTCATCAATAAATAAAATCACCTGGCCGCTGGAGGCCAACGCTTCTTTGATGACGTTTTGGAGCCTCTCCTCAAACTCCCCCCGGTGCGACGCCCCGGCGATCAGCGATGACACATCAATCTGAATAATCCGCTTCTGAGCCAAATCCGAGGCTACTTTTCCAGCCGCGATCATCTGAGCCAAACCTTCGACAATCGCCGTTTTACCGACCCCGGCCTCACCGATGATAATCGGATTATTTTTAGTCCTTCTCAGCAAAATATGGACCACCCGGGCAATCTCCCTGTCTCTTCCGGTCACCGGATCTAATTTCCCGGCCTTAGCCTCGGCAGTCAGATCAATCCCATACATCGCCAGCATCGATTTTTTGCCGGTTTTAAACTCACTTGATTTGCTCAGTTTCTCTTCAACTTTCTGCTTATCCAATCCCTTTTGTTTCAAACTGGCCGCTGCTGCTACATTCCTAGATAGCATCGCCAGCAAAATATCCTCCGGTGACACATACTCCACCCCTCGGCTCTTGGCCTGGGCAAACGCCTCCTCCATCACCTGCTTGCTCTCCTCGCTCATGGTCGGCTCACCGGTGAAAGTCCCCGGCTGCAGGTGCGACTCCAACTCCCGGCTCAGCACCGCTGCATCGACTGAAAACTCCTGGAGCAAATTAAAAACTTCGCGATCCGACAGCAACCCTAGCAGCAGCTGATCTGCTTCTATAAAAGTCTGCCTGGAGGAACGGGCATTATCATAAGCCTTGGCAATTATGGCCGAAGCTCGCGAATCCAAATGCGACATCACCGAGATATCCTGAGCCTGAATCGGGTCAATTGTCGAGCTGATGACACTGCCTCCATTCGGAGTCAGTGCAACTTGGGTAGGAGCGACTGATTTGGGAAATAAACTATCAATTAACGACATAGGCGGTTATCTTGAGTATAACAAACTTTCCAACTAACATTCACTACTTTTCTAGCCCCGTCTTTTTTGAAGAGATTAATTCTCGACCACATTCGTGAACTTGAAGAAGACAAATCGGCACTGTTGATCAGTAATCTGGGCCTGGCCCAAAGTCTTCAATTGGAGGTTACGGTCACTGACCACCGGCGTGGCTGCAGGGGATGTCGAACCACCGCTCGATCTACTTCCGAACGGATTCAAATTAGCCAAGAAATTTAAGAACTGTTGGAAAACATTAGGCTGAGTCTCCGCACCCAACACCGCTTGATTCGAAGCTGTCACCTGAACCGAAGCCTGGTTAGAACTACAATTTGGCTCCTCCGCCCAGACCCGGTATAGCGCTTTTGGATTAATATTGGCCGGAATCGTAAACTTCCACACCGCTTGGTAGCGGGTTTTATGGGGATCGCTGGTGCTCACCACCGTTGTCGGGATAGCATCTGAATCAAAAATCTTGGTATTATCCCGGGCTACATGGAAGGTCATCGTGCTGATCTTTGAAGCCACATTTTTATCCGGATTGATCACCACTGCAAAAGCCGTAAATGTCGCCACCTGACCGGGGATTAAATTAGTAGCGGTGATTCCATCGCAGGTACATTTATCCGCTGCCAATGCCTGACAAGTACTACCCCCACCGCTTGGTCCCGGTTTGCAGGTCGAACAATCGTCTTTATTGGCGTTGGTCGCTCCTTTACAAGCATCAGCAGTTCTAGGGTCGCACGGCGTATTGCAAGCTACCGGTGGCTTACAAGTCCCAATATCACTCCCGGCGCTATCCGGCACACAAGCCGAGCATGATACTCCATCCTTCACAGCCCCAAGACAACTATTTGGTCGGCTTACCACACATTTTGAATTACATGTCGGCCCACCGCAAGTACCTACACCCGGAGTTCCCGACGGAATACAAACATTACATGTTTGTCCGGCAGGATTCTTATCAGTCACATTTTGACAATCAGTCGGCCTCGTCGTTACACACGGGGAATTACAGGTCAGATTTGGCTTACAAACACCGACCGTGGTCGACGGGTCGTTGGGCACACAAGTGCATGTTTCATTTCCAACACCGCTTGGACATGTTGAATTACGCGTATCACATACTCCGCTACACGCAGGGGTGCCTGGCTCGCATTTATTGGTCGTTGGATTAAAGGTTGTGCCCGCCGGACAAGCCTGGCAGGTCAAATCCGTTTTTGCTGGATCTGTATTTGGCAAA
>CAZXEW010000030.1:0-87776 GCA_964640215.1 uncultured Gammaproteobacteria bacterium | reverse complement strand
CCAAGCTCCTCCGACCACCAGAATAACTGCTAAAACAGCCACCAAGACAATCTTGGCCCGGGGATTTTTTTTCAGATTGGCAAAAACCGAGCCTTTACCAGTAACCGCCTCCAAAGGATTAGGGGTCGAACTTGAGAGATTGCTGGGTTGTTCTAGGTCCATAAAATTATTTTCTTGTTAGCCTAATCGAAAATGCGGCAAACACTACCAAGGCTAAACCAGCAATAATCATCATTAGAGTATTATCAGAATCCCCCGAAACTGGCAAGGTAGGAACTTGGGCCGCAGCATTACAACAGGTCGCCTGCGATGGGTTTGAGGCACAAGCACTCAAGAAGGCCGGTTTAGAACAGAAAGCTTGTCCATTGGCTGCCTGAACACACGTCAAACCGGCGGCACACGGGGTAGTATTACACAGACTCGCTCCACAACTAAGCGGCGCAACAGTCGGAGCCGGTGTTGGGACAGGCGTCGGAACAGGCGTTGATGATGGCGCTACCGTCGCACTTGGGGAAGGCGAAGCTAATATCCCATCGACTTTACACAGCAAACTGGCCGTCCCAACTCCTCCAGTCGCTCCGCAGGAATTGATGGCCGAAATATCACACTGATAAGTCTTTCCCTGGGTGATCGGAAACACCACACTGGTCGTATTAGCGCTAACCGACCCCGGCACATTCACCGCCGTTGAACTGTCAACCTCTGTTACCTTAACGTTATAAGTCACCACGCCGGCTGCCGCGTCCCAAGTACAAGAAGCCGAGGTAAACGAACAATCACTCCCGATACAGCTTGGATAGTTAACCTTTACATTGGCCACCGTCCCCGGAGGGGTACAGGCTTGATCACCGCCAGCTGGAGTCTGAGCCCGGGATTTGAGAGTTTGCTGTTGCTGAGCCAGATAAACCGTCGCCGGAATCCCCACCGCCAGAATTATTAATATAATGACCCCAATGATAATGGCTTTTTTACTCATGTCGGCAGAACAGGCAACTCCAAAAAGAGTCCCTAATGTATTATTCGTTCATCAGAGGCTAAATGTCAAACAGTTTTTTGAAGAGACTACTTGAAGAGACTACTTTTTAGTCAACAGTGGATAGAGATGACCCAAAACCCCAATCCCCAGCAGCACCACTCCCCAGCGGACAGTGTGCATCCCAAAAACCGGCGAGACCAGCAGCACCCCAATCCCCATCCCCGCCACCAAGTGAACCAACGAGTTATACATCACGTGTTTAGAAAAATATGTCATAATTCGCTTGACCATTTCTTATTATCTCTCTCACAACCCCTCATAAGTCAAGCATTAAATTTAGAAGCTCCAAAAATACAATATTGACTATTCTCAAAACTCATCCTATATTAAATATTAAGCTGACTATTAAATAATTTTATGAGACCTGCCCATTTACTAATAGTATTACTTAGTTTTTGGATCCTGCTTTTTTTGAGCACCCCAGCTCAAGCTGCACCCCCCGCCAACTTCCAAACCACTCAGATTATCGGCTCAGATCTTGATTCCACCACTGGCTTTGATTTTGCGCCCGACGGTCGAATATTTATTCTGGAGCGGACCGGTTCAGTCAAGATTTATAAAAACGGCATCCTTCAAACCACTCCCTTCACAAACTTCAATACCGCCATTACGGGAGATCGGGGATTAATTGGTATCGCCTTTGACCCTGATTACGCCAACAACCATTTTGTTTATTTTTACTACACCGGCTCGGATACTCTCAATCACTTAGTCCGGATGGATGCCACAGAGGACATCGCCAACTCACCCCCCACCCAAATCTATCAAACAAATGTCGCCTCCCTGGAGCTCCACGTTGGCGGCACCATCCGTTTTGGTAACGATGGCAAAATCTACATCTCGATCGGCGACAACGGCAATGCTAACAACGCCCAGGATTTATCTAATACTTTCGGCAAAATTTTGCGGCTCAACAAAGACGGCACTGTCCCCTCTGACAATCCTTTTGTTGGCCAATCCGGCAAACTACCCGAAATCTGGGCCTACGGACTACGCAACCCATTCAGATTTCAATTTGACCCCACCTCCGGCCGGCTCTACGAAGGCGACGTCGGCAATGATTTATGGGAAGAGGTCAATATTATAGTAAAAGGCGGCAATTACGGCTGGCCAACCTGTGAAGGCAGCTGTTCCAACCCAAATTTCATCAACCCAACTTACACTTACAACCACAACAACGCTAGCTCCTCCATCACCGGCGGGTTAGTTTACCGGGGCAATATGTTCCCCTCCAGCTACCTTGGCCGATATTTCTTCGGCGATTACGCCAAAGGCTTTATTAAAACTTTAACCCTGGATGCTAATGGCAACTCTTCAGGCGTCTTCGACTTTGACCTAAGCGCTGGTAGCGTCGTTGATTTAAAAACCGCCCCGGATGGATCAATTTATTATATTACTTTTTTTCCCGCCCGACTTTACCGGATCACCCACTCTTCCTTTAACCAAACCCCGACCGCTAAATCCTCGGCCGACCAAACCCAGGGTCAACCTGGCCTAACAGTCAACTTCTCGAGCGCCGGTAGCTCTGACCCCGAAGGAAGTCCTTTGACATATTCCTGGAATTTTGGCGACACCACCACCTCCACTCAACCTAACCCCTCCAAAACCTACAACACCAAAGGCCGCTTCACCATCGAGCTGACCGTTTCCGACGGCGTCAACTCCGCCCAAGCTCCCCCCATTATCATCCAAGTCGGCACCCCACCAACTATCAACATTAGCTCGCCTTTCAATAACTCCACCTACCAGGCCGGCCAGGCCATCTCCTACTCTGGCTCCGGCACCGATTCAAATGGCCTCACCCTCCCGGATAGTGCTATCACCACCAATGTTGTTTTCCACCACGACACCCACATCCACCCTTTCCTCGGTCCTATCCAATCGAAGGCTGGCCAGTTCACCATCCCGATCGTCGGCGAGCCTTCCTCCAGCACCTTTTATGAAATTAAAATCACCGGTACGGATTCAGACGGCCTCCAATCCACCAAATCGGTCAGCATTTTTCCCCTGAAAGTCAATCTGTCTTTCGCCACCAACCCCTCAACTCTTCAAATCCTGCTCGACGGCTCCCCGACCAACACCCCCCTGACTATCCAACACGTTATCGGTTTCCAGCGAACCTTGTCTGTCCCAGTCGTCCAGGATTTAGGTAGTTCAACCTACACCTTTTCTGCATGGTCTGATGGCGGCAACATCTTCCACAACATTATCGCCCCTTCCCAACCCACTACCTACACCGCCAACTTCTCCCTACTCCCTACCTTTAACGCTCAATATTTTAACAATCTGACCCTAGCTGGCTCACCTGCTTTAACAAGACTTGACCCAAAAATAAACTTTGATTGGGGTGCCGGCTCTCCTGGCTCTGGGGTCAACACCAATAATTTTTCGGTCCGCTGGACCAACTCGGTCTTTTTTGGAGCTGGCAAATACCGTTTTATCACCACATCTGATGACGGTGTCAGGCTCTACGTCGACAATCAATTGGTGATTGACAAATGGATCAACCAATCAGCGCTCTCATATTACACTGATACCACTCTTACAGCGGCTAACCATACTATAAAAATGGAATATTTTGATGCTGGCGGCGATGCTCTGGCCCAACTAACTTGGGACCTTCTACCCAATCAATCGCCACCCCCAACACCCCCACCGACTCCAACCCCAACACCAACTCCCGTACCGACTCCGACACCGACCCCCATACCGACTCCGACTCCTCCGCCAATCACCGGATACAAAGGCGAATATTGGAACACCCCAGGAGCTGGCAGCGCCCCAACTATTCCTGCTACACCTCCAAACTTAATAAAAGATGAGCCAACAATTAACTACTATTGGGGTGGAGGTTCTCCAGGCTCTCCCATTACTATTGATCACTTTGTCACTCGCTGGACCAAACAAACAGGTTTTGAAGCCGGTACATACCGATTTAGCACTACCGCCGACGATGGAATCCGGGTCTATATCGACAATCAGCTACTAATTGATAAATGGATCGATCAACCACCAACCACCTACACAGCCGATAAAGCCTTAACCGCCGGACCACATGATATTAAAGTCGAGTACTACGAAAACGGTTACGATGCAACAGCCAAATTTAGTTTTATCAAAATCGCCACCCCAACTCCAACCGCGACTCCAATCCCAACCCCTTCACCCACCCCCGCTCCAACACCTTCACCAACTCCTCCCTCAACCGAAGTCCAGGGTTTAACCGGTGAATACTTTGACAATATTGATCTGACCAATTCCAAATTAAAACGCATCGATGCGACTATCAATTTCAACTGGGGCAGCCTCTCCCCAAACTCCCTAATTGGTCCTGATACTTTTTCCGTCAGCTGGACCGGTCAGGTTCAACCTCAATACTCTCAAACCTACACTTTTTACACCACCACTGATGACGGCGTCAGGCTCTGGGTCAACAACCAGCTGATAATCAACAAATGGGTCAACCAGTCTCCCAAAGAATGGTCCGGCACAATCACCCTGATCGCCGGCCAAAAATATGACATCAAAATGGAATACTTCGAAAACGGCGGCGGCGCCCAAGCCAAACTCTCCTGGAGTTCCCCTTCCCGAACTAAACAAATCATCCCCAACCTCCGCCTCTTCACCAACCCTTAATTAATCCCAAAGACAGCTCACTTACGGACAAACAATAAGGCGTTTGGCAAGTTACGTCCGGGCCCCACTTTATAGCCGCCACTCCAGAGGGCCGTTGATCCTCCGGAGTCTAAATTTAGGGCATTTTGAATACCCATTTTTGCCAATACTCTGGCAACCTCTGCCACAGTTGCATTATGAACAACTCCAATATAGCCATTTGACCCACTCGATCCAACAAAAGATCTGCTGCCCTTACTACCTTGCTTAGGATCAGAACCTCCTCCAAAAACTACTTTTCCGCCAGAAACTAGCAGCGGTTGATTTGCTAAAACACTATCAACACTCGTATCCCTACCCCATTCTTGCGAGGCACCGACAAACCTGGCTGAGTTTCCGGAAAATATAACTGCCGGAACGTTCGAATATACATTATTATCAGAATTTAAATATTTTTTATTCTTATTCATCAGTAGAGTATCAAAAGAATTGGTTTTTCCGGCACATGTCGGATATTCGGCCGGACAAAAATATGATCCGTTTATACCGGCATATGCTCCTGAACGGGACACATAACTTCCCAGGGGAAGTACCGGACAGCTATCTTTACAATCAGAATCTGAGGCGCTGTCAACAATGACTCTGGTTGAATTTAGGTCTGCAGTCACGATATCGACCAAAAAGTCCCCAATATCTGTTGAAACTTTCTGTCTTGAATAGCCAGATGAGGGAGCTGCATTTTTAACCGGCACATTATCGGGAATGACGAAAGTTGCGGCGATCTTAATTTTTTCATCGGCTATTTGCTTATCTATATCACTTAAAGTAGCTGCCGCCGAAGCATAATTTCGCTCGGATAAATATTTTAAGGATTTAGCAAATAATTCGGTATATGTACTCTTTTTGCTGGCCCCCTGAAAATCAAGTATTTTTTCATACATTGAAACGGCTTTTTTATACGTTTGTTCAATATTAGAGATATCATCCTGAAGCTTTTTGTTTTTCTTATATTGATCATCATTTTTAAGCTCATTTATCTCCTTTTCCACTTCTACCAACTTGGCTCTAAGACTAGCTTGAATGGATGTAAGATTTAATATTTTATTTGTTAGAAAACTGGTTTTCTGGTTGTACAAATAAACACCCACACCCAAAGTTATTATAAGTAGCATTACTACTAGTTTTCCGCCGGCGAAGTGAGTTATTGAAGTTTTAGGCAGACGAAACATGACTTTTTTAGTATAGCAGATAGACTTAGCTACATTAACAATCAATAGTATAATTATTATGAACCTATTTTCCGGCATTCATAACTAAAGCCGCCAAACACGTTTCTTCAAGCCTTTTGAACAATGGGACGCTGGGACACTCATTTGTTAACACTTTTCTTATATATCTTGCACCAGAAAATCCTTCTTCAATACCAACAACTAATTTTACTCCCCTAGTTAAATGTCTTTCTTTCCAGGTGGCCAATTCCCATCTGGTTGTTTGTGCATACTCTCGACCTTCTACAACTTCGGCCTCTTTAGCTAACCAAAACATAATCACCCCGTTTTGGCCGGCTTTTTCTAAATATTTTGTCTCCCAATCTACCTGCTCATCAAAATTAAACTCTTCAGAAAGCGATCTTCTTCGAGGCGAAGCGATTACCGCTTTAGGATTGAAATCGTAAATAATTCTAATGGCTTCAGCTTGCCAATCCTCTGCTCCTTGAATTGGCCCTGCTAAAAAAATAATCGGCTAATTTACCTCCCGCTGCTCTGGTGCGGTAATTACTAATCTTTCAGTCATTTTATACTCACAAATAAGATAACTACACTTCTTACTGCCTAGCAGAAGCGATCACTAATTCGGGTAGTGACAGCGTTTACTGCAAAGCAGAAAAGTACACTCCCAATTTAATTTAATTGGGATAGTGGCACTTTTTATATTTTTTTCCGCTCCCACACCAGCAGGGATCGTTGCGGCCGATTTTGGCGTGAGTCCGGGTGGTGGCTCCGTCGCCGCGGATTTCCTGAACAATAGGATTAGCACCGGCCCGCTCGATAGTGACTCGGGTGTTGGAATTACCGGATCCTGAATCGAGTTCAGGATGACTTAACTGGGTTCCCGCCTCCGCGGGAATGACAGAAGAAGCGGCAATTACGGGTGATGAATCGCGTTCAACCCGTACGTTCGCATCCGATTTTTCCAAGTCTCTATCTAAAGGACTGATCAGCTGACCAACTTCCTCCTTCAACAAATCTTCATCCAAAGCCTCTTGGTGAATTTCCTGGACTGGCTGGACCATAATCGGCTGCTGATTTGGTATCGACACCCGGTAAATCCGGTGGACTACAGCACTGTCAATCGCCTGAATCAATTTATCAAACAGATCAAAAGCCTCGCGCTTATACTCGACCAGCGGATCACGTTGCGCGTAAGCCCGCAAATTAATCCCGCTCCGCAGATCATCAACCGTATCCAAATGCTCTATCCATAGCTCATCCATTGTCTGCAAATAGACAAAAGTTTCGATTTGGCGAGCGGCCTCCGTCCCCATTTGTTTTTCCTTTTGGACGTATAGATCCATCGCCAACTTCCCTAAAAATTCGCCAATCTGCTCTCCTGAACTAAACTGCCCCAACTGTTGGACCAACCCCTTTTGACTGTTCTCATCAAACGGAATAATCGCGCAAAATTCCTCAATAATCTTCTCTTTATTAACCTCCTCCAGCGCATTAACCGAGACGATCTGATCAACTTCTTTACGGACCTTCTCCAAAATGTCGTCTTTCAAGCCGACATTTTTGTCATCCCCGACCCCGTTCGGGGATCCATGGATTCCCGCCCCCGTTCGGGGATCTTCGACCTTCGCGGGAATGACAGAAGATGAACCCACATTTGCCGCCGCGCCAGCCGCGTTTGCGCTAGCCACGTTCGACGTGGACGCGGCCACCAAAATCTGCTGGCGGACCCCGTAAATAATCTTGCGCTGCTGATTCATCACATCGTCATATTCAACGGTGTGTTTTCGCATATCAAAGTTATGCCCCTCGACTTTTTTCTGGGCCCCTTCCAGCGCCCGCGACACTAGTGGGTTCTCAATCGGTGTGTCCTCCGGCACCTTCAAAAAGTTCATCACCTTAGCCACCTGCTCCCCACCAAAAATCCGCATCAAATCATCTTCCAGCGACACGAAAAATTTACTCGCCCCTGGATCACCCTGCCTGCCTGAGCGCCCCCGCAGCTGATTATCAATCCGCCTCGATTCATGTCGCTCGGTTCCGATTACATACAATCCGCCCAAGTCCGGCACTCCTTTAGCCAACTTAATATCCACTCCTCGTCCGGCTAGATTAGTCGCCACCGTCACCGACCCCTTCTGCCCAGCATCAGCGATGATCTCCGCCTCACGTTGGTGGTTTTTAGCATTCAGCAAGGCATGCGAGATCTTTTTGCGCTTCAGCAGCTCCGATAAAAACTCATTTTTCTCAATCGAAGTCGTCCCTACCAACACCGGCTGGCCGCTCTCATGAATTTTACCAATCTCCTCCGCCACCGCCGTGTATTTGGCTGAAACTGTTTTAAATATCGAATCCGGGTGATCTTTGCGCTGGGTCGGCATATTAGTCGGCACGATCACCACATCCAGCTTATAAATTTTATGAAACTCCTCCGCCTCCGTCGCCGCTGTCCCGGTCATCCCGGCTAGCTTTTCATACATCCGAAAATAATTCTGAAACGAAACCGTCGCCATCGTCTTAGACTCCTGCTGGATCGTCACACCCTCCTTAGCCTCAATCGCCTGATGCAATCCTTCCGAATACCGCCTTCCCGGCATCAACCGCCCCGTAAACTCATCAACAATAATCACCTCGTCGTCTCGAACCACATAATCCTTATCTTTCGAAAACAGCGTCCGGGCTTTCAGAGCCTCTTCCAAATGATGCAGCGTCGAAAAATCATTCTCATACAAATTTTCCACCCCCAAAATTTTCTCAATCTTGATCGTCCCATGCTCGGTCAAGTGAGCTGTCCGCAGCTTCTCATCAACCACAAAATCCGTCGCTGCTGACAACTGATCAATCACTTTACCAAACCGGACATATTTATCCGTCGGTTCCTGGGCTGGCGCGGAGATAATCAGCGGTGTCCTAGCTTCATCGATTAATATTGAGTCAACCTCGTCAACAATCGCAAAATAATGCCCCCGTTGTTTTTGATCCGCCAGGGTATGAGCCATGTTATCACGCAAATAGTCAAAGCCAAACTCGTTATTCGTTCCATAGGTAATATCCGCGTCGTAGGCCTCTTTTCGAGACACTGGATGAAGATGTTTCAATCGCGGATCATCAATCCCTTCGGCTTTGTGTCTCGGATTAAAAATAAACGCTTCTTCATGAATAATCGCCGCACACCTCAAACCAAGCATCTCAAACACCGGCGCCACCCACCCGCAATCCCGCCTCGCCAAGTAGTCATTGACAGTCACCACATGCACCCCCCGCTCGATCAAAGCATTCAGATAAATCGCCGGCACCACTGAGAAAGTCTTACCCTCTCCCGTCTTCTGCTCCGCAATCTTACCCAAGTGGACCGCGATCGCCGCCATCATCTGGACATCAAATAAATCAATTTTGAGAGTCCGCCGAAAGGCCTCTTTCACCACCGCGAATGACTCTGGCAACAAATCAACCAGAGATTCACCTTTTGTCAGACGCTTTTTAAAATCAGCCGTTTTCTCTTTGAGTTGTTTATCGGTCAGTTTTTTTATTTTACCGTCAAAGGAATTTATCTTTACCACAATCGCACTCAACCGATTGATCTCCCGCCTATTCGCGTCTAGAAAATTATTAAAAATATTCAACATTGTTGCTGTATTATATCGCAGATTGAGACGCATGTCTCACAAAAATGAGACGCCACCAACGCACGCCCAGCTTCGGTATTGTATTTACCCTAAGCCTGGAGTAAAATTACGCCATGAATGAGGATGATTTAATCAACAGACTCCGTACTCTGATCCGAGAAGAAATCGAAACTGCTTTAGATAAAGCTTTGGCGCCGATTAAACAGACTCTGTCTGAGCATACCAAATTCCTAGAAGAACATACTGACAAAATTGACGCACTTACCGCAGAAGCTCAAGATATCCATCAGCAAACCGGAGCGATCTGGGACAAAATCTCCCTGACCTACGAACGCAACAAGCGCGAAATCGACGAAATCAAAGACCACCTGGGACTTGCCAAACTTCCTCATATTTCAGAAGCTTAGACCTCATTGACAACTACTCTCGGCTAATTTAAACTTGAAACTAGTAGTTCTGCCCAAATGGACGATCAAAACAACCAAAATCCACCTAGCGATCCAAACAATAACGTCCCTGGCGCCGCTATCCCACCACCTCAACCCACACCTCTAGCCAACGATCCCACCGCTGCTAGCATTCCTGGTGCCACTTTGCCATGGCCTCCCACTCCAACTCCCCCTAACGATCCTCCTGCACCGAATTTCAACAACCCAACGGGTCCATCTATATATCCAACCCCTCCCATCCAACCTCATGCACCTGATCCGCCGAGCCAACCGTTCGATTCGATACCACCATCCACCAATCCACCTTTTCCAACCCCAACCGTAGATCCTCTTCAAATTCCACCTCCTCAAACTCCACAATCTATCAACACCACCCTCGACCCAAACACCTCCACCATCGGCACCTCACCATTTCCAACCCCCACTTCCCCGCCTTTCACTCCACCACCAACTCCGCCCTGGCCAAACAACCCAACTTCCGACCCCACACCTCCTCCAGCACCACCAACCACCGACTCTCCTCCGCCTCCTGCTAACACAGCTCCACCGGAAATGTCAGAACCAGCCCCCACTGACCTCTCCCACATCGCTGCCCTCTCGCCTGATAATCAAAACAACTCCTCTGTCTACAATCCTTCGACCTACAACTCCAATAATCAATTCGCTGCTGCCCCCGCACCTACCCCAGCCTCAGAACCACCCAAAGGAACTCAATCCAGCAAGGTTACACTACTAATGATAATTGGGGCTGTTATCGTCGTCTTATTAGTTGCGGCTGGTTCGATATATTTTTTCTTCGGCCGAGGTAACACCAGCGCCTCCACCGCCCCTGCCTCTGTCCCTGCCGTTACCCAACCACCCTTAACCAACCCTCCTAAACTACTAATTCAACCTACGCCCGCTCCGGCCACTGCCAGCGGCTCATCAGTCACTGGCCCTGCCACTTTAGGCAGCATTATTGGCTCACCGTCCGCATCACCAGCCTCACCAACACCCAAATCAAAATAATTTTTCTGCTAAACATGTCATCCTGAAGCGTCTTAGCGAAGGATCTCTAAACTAATTAATTTTTTGGGGTAATCTCTGTAAAACCAGTATATGGAACCAACACCTCTGGCACTTCAATCGAACCATCCATCCGCTGATAATTTTCCATAATCGCAATTAAAGTCCGTCCAATCGCAAAAACAGTCGCATCATTCATATGGATAAACTCGACCTTTCCATCTTTTCGTCGACACTTAGTTCCCAATCGTCTAGCCTGATAGTCAGTCACTAAATCCGCACTATGCGTCTCCCGGTATTTCTTTTGGGCCGGTACCCAACATTCCACATCAAAATGACGCGCATCCGGTCCACCCATATCACCAGTACAGACGTTGACGATTTGGTAGGGAATCTTCAACATCTGCATTAAATGCTCCTGGATTGCGACAAAAAATTCCTGCTCCTGCGCTGAATTCTCCGGCAAACAAAACGACTCCATTTCGACTTTATCGAACTGATGCATCCGCAAAATCCCCTTAACATCGCGACCATACGAACCAGCCTCTCTCCGAAAACTGGTTGAATAACCGACATACCTAATCGGCAACCCTTCCTCATCCAAAATCTGGTCCATATGCATCGGTCCTAATGTGTGCTCGGCACTACCAATCAAATAAATATCGTCTTTTTGAAGATAGTAGCGCTCCTCAGCCTGTTCCGGATCGAGTCGGGCCATTTTTGTATAGACCTCCGGGCGGATCATCACCGGCGGAACAACTGGAGTAAACACTTTTGAACTAAAACCCGGTGCTACTTTCTCGGCAATCTCTTTTAAGATAGCCTGGTCCTGCAAAATCGAAAAAGCATATTGAATCAGCGCAAATTGCAGCCCGACCGCTTGATTTTTCAAATATGTAAATCGCGACCCCGTCACCGCCGCCGCCGTCTCCGTATCAATTAAGTCGAGCGCTTTACCTAACTCAAAATGATCTTTGACCTCAAAATCAAACTTTTTCGGCTCTCCCCATTTCCGGACCACCACATTCTCGCTGTCATCTTTACCGATAGGCACATCAGCCAGCGGTATATTCGGCACCTGAATCATCAACTCAAAATAATCCTTACTGACGACGACCAAATCCGCCTCTAGTTTCCCCAACTCTCCCTTTATCGATCTACCTCGCTCAACGTCCTTACTTGCCGCTGCTTCATTTCGCTGCTGACGCAGAGCTTCGACTTGAGTGGTCAAAACTCGTCTCTTCTCATCAACCCTTAGCAACTGATCCAAATCCACACTCGAGTTCTTATCTCGAACCGCCTTCCTAACCAAATCTGTATTTTCTCTAATAAATTTAATGTCTAACATATCTGTACTTCTCGACTAGGCTTCGAAGAATATTAATGAGGTGCTCAAAAAATATTGTTCGACCATCCTAATTATTGTTCGACCATCCTAATTATTGTTCGACCATCCTAATTATTGTTCGACCATCCTAATTATTGTTCGACCGGAGTGGAGAACTTCCTTCAATTATAATCCCAACTCCCCTGATATTCGCTGCATTGCTTCAAGCGCTATTTTAACAAATTCTTCAAGCGGAATCCCGAGTTCCTTTTCACAGTCTTCAATCTGGTTCCTTAACGCGCCCGCTGCAAATGCTGGAACCTTAAACTTTCTCATTACTGAATTAACGGTTACCGAAGCCAACTTTTTGTCAGGTTGGACCAAAGCTACCGCCGTAATCAACCCGGACAACTCATCCGCACAGTAAACCGCCTTACCCATCAAATTATTCCGCTCAGCTACATGATCAGGATGGTGGGCTTTGACACCGTTAATTATTCGCTCCGACGCCCCAAATTCTCGAAGCTTTTTCTCAGTCACCAAAGTATGCTGCGACAAATCTTTAGCAACTAACTCATAATCCGCGTCATGTAAAAGCCCGACAATCGCCCACTCCTCCTCATCAAATTCTTCTTTGCCTAATTGTTCATTGTTCATTCTTAATTCGCGTGCGAGAGCCCTCATTATCGCCTCCACCGCCAATCCATGTTTACGCAAATTCGGGCTCTGGATCATCTGACAAAGCAAAACATAGGCTTCATCTCTGGTCATTCTTTCTCAGCCCTCATCGTCGGGAAAAAGACGCATTCCCGGGCGGTTTTATCAACCAACCTCCAAAACAGTCTCTCCGAAATCCCAAAGCCAGCCGCCGGCGGCATCCCGTACTCCAGCGCTTCGACAAAATCTTCATCCATCATCTGGGCCTCCTCATCGCCGCCTTTACGCAGCTTTTCCTGCTCCACAAACCGCTCTTTTTGATCAATCGGGTCATTCAACTCTGAAAAACCCTTACCAAGCTCCGAACCGGTCGCCAAAACCTGCATCCTTTGGACCTTGGTCAGATCCGATTCCAGTCGTTTAGCCAGTGGTTCAACCTCGACCGGATGATTAATCACAAACATCGGTTGAATAATTTTCGGCCGGATCGTTTTTTTATAAAGATAATCCAGCAACCGCCACTTTCCAAGCTTCGGTTCAACATTAACCCCTAATTTTTTGGCCAATTCATACAAATCATCGACCGACATTTCACTGGTTTTCACCTTCCAGTATTCGTCAAGCAATTGGGTATAATCCATCCTCGACCAATCACCTTCCCAATTTATCTCATGACCATGCCAACTGGTGGTTAATCTCCCAAAAGTCTCCGATATCACCCGCTGATACATCTCCTGAACAAAATCCATCAGCTGGTTGTAATCAGCGTACGCCCAATAAAACTCCAGTTGAGTATAATCCTGCAAATGCTCGTCATCAATCCCCTCGTTTCGGAAAATCCGGCCGATCTCAAAGACCTTCTCAAAACCGCCAACCAGTAACCGTTTCAGCGGCAGCTCCAAAGAAATCCGTAAATATAGGTCCATATCCTGGGCGTTGTGATGAGTCACAAACGGCCGGGCATCAGCTCCTCCCGGAATCGCCTGCAGCACCGGCGTCTCAACCTCCAAAAAGCCTTTTTCGATCAAAAAGCTGCGCAGGCTGGCCCAAAACTTGGTTTTTAGCCGAAACATTTCTTTAACTTCCGGATTCAAAATCAGGTCTAAATAACGCTTACGCAATCTTTCTTCCGTATCCTTCAACCCGAAATGCTCGACCGGCAGCGGCCGCAAAGATTTCGTCAACAACCTAAAATCATCGACCTGAACCGTCGTTTGCCCTGCTTGAGTTTTTATAACCTCACCCGATGCCTCCAAAAAATCCCCGAGATCCAAATTATTCAAAAAATCAAACCCGCCGCCTCCATTCCATTCTTTCTTGTCATTCCCACTCCTCCCCTTGTCATTCCCACTCCCTCTGCTGTCATTCCCGCGTAGGCGGGAACCCATCTCCGTAAACAGCAACTGAATCTTCCCTGACTCATCCTCCAAATCCGCAAAGGCAATTTTGCCATGCGGTCTAAGAGACCTAATACGTCCCACCACGGTCACTTTTTTACCTAACAAATCCAAGGCTTGCGCTACCGCTTGCTTTCGCTCCGCTTTCGCCGGATAAGGATCAATCCCCAGATTCTTGATATTCGCCAGCTTTTTGAGCCGGTCTTTCTTAACCTCCTCTAATGCCATGCCTAAAGTATAGCTAACCCACCGCCTTTTTTAAAGATCCAGCATCAAATAACCCTACTTCAACCTCATATTTTTTCTGTTATACCAAACCAGTCCACAAGCGACCAGCAAAATCACCCCATAACCAATCATCGATAATTTATAAACTATCTCCTTTTTTTGCTCATAAGAAATTAAGCTAGTTGAAATCTGGTCGAAATAAGTCATTGCCAAAAATAGTTCCACCACCCAAAGTTCGATAAACCAATAATTCGCTCTCGATTTTTCAATTGTCCAAAATATCAATGGCAACAAAAACAACAGGTACCAAGGATAAACTACCGAATTCAGAATTAGAAAAATAATTCCTGCCAAAACCAAACTATTAACCGAAAACTTACGCATTGCTACCACCACTACCCCCAAAATTAATCCGACCGCCAAGATTATTTTAATATTTTGATGAGTTAACACCGACCAAATTCCACCCAAAAAATGCAGGTATCGATAAACACTGGCATTAAATTCATTGACATCTGAATAGGTCACGTAACGAAAAACCGGAAACAGCGACACACTGATAAACGGCAGGTAAAATACCAACAGTATCAAACCTACTAACAGACTATACACGACCCCGTCCCTCCATCTTTTCGACTTGACTAAATCAATCGCAATAATCGGCAAAAATACAATCGGAATTATTTTGACCGCTGTTGCCAACCCCAACCAGCCGGCCGATATGTAGTAGTGTTTTCGCAGGTAAGACCAATATGCCAACCAACCAAACAACATCATCCAAACATCAATATGTCCGCCGTTAAACGACTCAAACAAAAGTAACGGATTGGTCACAAAAACCAGCCAATACCGACGATCCAACACTTTAAATAACAACCCGGCTAACACGATCGTTGGCAAACTCAACCAAATCTTGGCACCCACCAACCCAAACCATTGATAAAAATAATGCCCGATCGAAAATACCAATTCAGCCAGCGGCGGATAAACCGTGTACTCACCTTTCCAATATATCTTTTGATACAAATCAGACGAGTGCCGGACATCAAATACCGCATCCGAAGGTTTATGCAAATAGGGGTTGAACCCCGATACCAGAGTTTCCCCGTCCCACAGGTAGGTATAAACATCAGTCGACAGAGTCGTTGGCATCAACCAAAGCAAAACTATTATTATACTAACTATTAGCAGGGGAATTTTTAAGTCAGGTTTCGGCCTATACAAAACACCAATTATCAACATTCCCCAACAGACAAAAGCCAATCCAAACCAAACTAGAAAAAGCGGGACATGCTTTAAAATATCGTTTATCCCAAAAATTAATCCAAAACAGACCGCCAAACCAAACAATCCCATCCACCAAAACCCCGCAAATATTCGTCCCATACCTACATTGTACCCGATTAAATTGGATAGGAGATGACAATTTGGTATAATCCACAGGCATGAGGATTTAAAAAATCTGATACGCCGCCGCGTCCACGTCAAACGTGGTTTTCACAAACGCGGCTGGCTCGCACGCGAGCAGCTACGTCATTAGAGTATGGAGCACTATCTGACAACGATCTAGATAGTTAGTGAAATACTCGCAGACGTAGCAACCTTGACATCTTAATAAGCCGCCGCGTCGAACGCGGCTGGCTCGCACACGAGCCGCTATCGTCTAGAGGCCTAGGACAGTTGATTCTCATTCAACAAATCGCGGGTTCGAATCCCGCTAGCGGTGCCAAGCTCAGGATTATTCCTGGTTATTCTACAGAATTTTGGGGCTTTGGAAGTATTTCTCCCTTTTTTCCAACTGTTATTTCTTCCGCATTCTGAAGCTTGCTTCTTAAATCATCTAAATTTCGAGTGACTTGACCTGGTTTAACAGGCAAATGGTTACCTCGTCTAATATTTTCAACTGCCCAATTGAACATCGCTAATGCTCCGTCAAGCTGATCGCGAATCCAGGACTTTCTTCTTGGATTTTGGTCAATCGTATCCCCATACTCATCAATAATATTCTGCGGTACTTCTTCACTTGTCTCACTCATAAGTAAAGCATATCATCTCTCTAAATCTCATTGGTAAGTAGGTAAAATCCTGGTCAATCTTTGCAGTGTTTCGTCGCGGCGGCTAAAAAAATAGGGATCAATTGCCGCCAGCTCTCTATTTACCCCTCTATTTCTCCGAAATATCCCCTGATTTAGCTGATCAAGCGTAATCTGCTTCGCTTCATCACCACAGGTATCCAGTAAGCCTTCAATTTCAGGTTGCCAAAGATTTGGAAATTGTAGTTCATAACAGTTATGCAATAATCCCATATACAGCAACAGCTGCGTATAAGTATCACCAATAACATCGACTTCAGGTCTTTGACCATTAATGGCCACTAAAGGCTGCCGAGCGGGTTGTTCTAGTTGTCCATTTGCCCGACGTGCCTTTAGGAAATTAATCACATTAAGATCCATTGATTTTGACTGAATATATAGAATTGACGAATCCAGTGATTGAGTCAGCGGATGATTTGATTCAAGATCTGCCACAATATCTACACCTTGACCATCAAGTTCGCTAAATCGGGCTATCGTCGTGATTTGCTGAATAAATGGAAATATCCGCCGATTAGAGTAGATCGTTCGGATATGCTCAACCGACGCTTCACCACGCGCATCAGCAGTTTCGGGATCAAGACTAGCTAAACTTTCACTTGGCACCTTTTCGAGTATACAAATTAAATCTCGCTTTGAAAAGCGGGTTAGATCTAATTACTCCTCCGGATCATCATCTACGTACTCCTCACCCTGTAAACTTTTAACATGATCGGCAGTCCGGCGTCGACACCGTTCAATAAAATTGACCCACTCTTTCTTCATGTCTTCCAGGCGGCGTGAGTCGGCTATATAACCGTCTAAGTTAACTTCGTATGGAACAGTATCACCAGGCTGTCTAATCAATGGCATCATTGATGGAATATCCATGACATCCCGGTACTTTTTATCAATCTGTCTCATTAATTTTTTGCCCAACCACCTGGCAACACCAACCCCATCAAGCGGCGCACCATCAATATCGTAAAACGGATACCTGGTATGTACCGCTTCAAGAACATCAATCACACTACTGGCACCTTCAGGCACCTGGCCAATCTGGGACCCTAAAACAAACAACCGATCCATGATAACCGGAAATTGATCCTTTCTCTCAAACCGTTTTGCTAAAACTAACCAGTAGATTCCCAAATTTACCTGACGATTGACTGGTAGAAAATCAAAAGATAACGCTTTACTTTCGGCTACTGTTTTCAACAGCCGCATAATACCGCGATTTTTCAAAATTCGGTCACCATCATGATAAAACACTTCCGACCCATAGATTCCCCGCTTAGTTGAGACAATTGCAATCTTACCTGTTCTGGCTGCTTCAAAGGCATCAGTCGCAAAATAAATTCCGTCACGACCGATAAATGCGTTGTTAATATCAAGATCGCGGTTATTCATTAATTCTTGTAAATCAAAGCCATCAACAGCTTCAATACCATCAGGATCAGCACCTAACTCTCTGGCATCCCTAAAGCCTTCGCTGTCTTTAATAACTAAATAATCAAAATCATTCGGTGGTAACTCAGACTCGATGGTGTTTGGATTGGCTCCGGCCAATATTTTTAAAATGGTCCGACCGACTCCCCCTTTATGCAGCACCTTATTGGTCCTGGGCAACGGATAATTATGCCAACTGTTTCGTTTATCTGACATGATACTTAAAAACCGACAATTCGTTGCTGCCCCATGAGTCTCAACTAATTTAAACCGGGCAGACCTGGTGCAAATTTCTTCAAGACTCAGATGACTAATTGTCCTTTGTTCATGGTCAATAGTCTCATCAGCCATCAAAACATCTGATATTTTATGCATCACCATAACAGCTCGAGCCGCTAAATCATGGTCGGTATCACCACTTTTAGCTTCACATTTCAGGACCTCTAACACCTTGGTACCGTACGTCCCGAAGAATTCCTGAATAGGCATCGGATAATCAGCCGGTGATCTACCTAGCTTTTTTTGAGTATGTTCCAGAAACATCACGCTCGAGCGCCACCATCTTTCAGGAGGTATCCCCAACCTCGTCTCACCGTCTTTAAGAATGCGCCTGAAAGGTTCATATCTTTCTACCCGATCACGTTCTTTTTCTTCAATTGAGATTGACATCTTTACTTTTTTTTACATTAGACAATAGCTTGCAAAATTAAGACGAATTATTATACAACATCCGGGGGTACTCTCATAGAAGTTAATGGGAGAATCTTTGCCACTTCGGGTTTTAACCCCAAGTGCTGCCATCCAAGATTATTCGCTGCTTTAACTGATGATGCTCCCGAACTACTCTTTCCATCGAAGTAAAAACTTGGCCAACGAAACTTTAAATATAGTCCAAAACATTCACATCAGCTCCTGATTCCAAATCATAATCACCTTTGACTAGTTTTAAAACTATTTCCGCCACCTTTTCGGGGGGTGTACCGAGAAAATCATTCATCTGGGTAGCTGTTCCGGCCGGGTTTACGACATAAATTTTCTTGTCTGGGTATTCAAGAGCCAAAGCCTTCGTAAACCCCCGCACCCCCCACTTGGTAGCACAATAAACCGTCTCTTTTTCTTCCACCAGAAAACCCAAAATGCTGGCCACATTAATGATCGCATCCTCGATATGCTCGATGCTCTGGCGAGTCATCTTTATCAAACCCTCCAGATTGGTCCGCACCTCCACCTCAATGTCCTCAAAACTTTGGTCGGCAAAACTCATCCAATGCGACACCCCGGCGTTATTTACCAGCACCGAGATCTTTCCAAACTTTTCAATAGTCCTCTCCACCGCATCGACAATACTTTTATCATCCATCACATCCAAGTGCAGCAGCAAAACATCACTGGCCCCCAACTCCCGACACCTCTTCACCACCTTTTCCGCCTCCATCCGATCCTTATAATATGTAACAATCACTTTCGCCCCTTCTTTAGCAAACACATACGCCATCTCCCTCCCAATCCCAATGCTCGAACCGGTAATTAAAACAACTTTATTTTTCATTCTTTTTATTACTTTTGCTAAGAGTCAATTCCCTAATAATACTTCTAAAAACCCGCCGGATCTTTCCGTTTAACAACTCTTCAATAGGCACAAACTTAGCTTCAGCCGAATCCTCTGTCGAGGCAATTGGCCTCACTGCATTGTCCGCTTTCTCAACTAAGTATATGACCAAAATCCCAAAAGCATTCTCCATTCCGTAGGTGATAAAATCTTCTATAGCTGCAAAGATTCTGACCGGTTTTATTTTTATGCCGGTTTCCTCCAGATATTCGCGCTTTAACGCCACTTCCAAACCCTCACCCAAGCCAATACCCCCTCCGGGTAAACTATATTGTTCAATATTGGGATGCCTTTGGACAAAAACCTTATCTCCCTCCTGCAAAATTCCATAAACTGACACTCTTAATCGAAACGACTTCAACGGCAATAGGTGTGGCTTATCGTCGATATCGAATGCTGTTACAATCCGATCTTCGACTTCATCAAACAAGCTTTCTGCCATGTAAAATTAATTCCTGTGCAGAGTATACACCAATCGGTAAATGGTTTAAAATATCACCATGAAACGGGCAGTTATTGTCCATTGTTGGGATGGTTACCCCGACTATTGCTGGTATCCGCAGACTAAAAAAGAGCTTGAAGAAAAGGGCTTTAAAGTCCTCATCCCAGAAATGCCGGAAACGAACTTGCCCAAACTCTCTCTTTGGCTACCAAAACTTCAGGAAACAATCGGTCAACCTGACCAAAATCTATTTTTAATAGGTCACAGCTCAGGCTGCATCACAATAATGCGCTTCCTGGAAACACTCGGAGCAAATCAAAAAATCGGCGGAGTCGTTTTCGTGGCCGGATTTACCGATGATTTAGGTTTTCCTGAATTATCCAACTTTTTTGAGACTCCCATCGATTTCGAAAAAGTGAAACTACGCGTCTCAACAGACGCAGTTTCTTTCCCGCCTCGGCGAAAAATAAAAACCAAAGCCCACCACTTTGTGGCGATTCAATCTGATGACGATCCCTACGTCCCCCTCAAATACGGCGATATTCTCAAACAAAAACTTGGCGCCAAGCTAATCACCAAACACCAAATGGGTCACTTCTCCGGTCCTGTCGACAATACCACCAGCTGTACCTCTTTACCAGATGTCACCCAATCCATCCTCTCAATGCTCCCTTAACCCCTCTCTCCCCAATCTCCTGTCTGCGAGTTTAACAAAGAGAAGGTCGAAACGTTACGAATGTCCGACTCGCCAAAAATGTACTGCATCACCCGCTCGTTGCCGATCCCAAAACCGGCATGCGGATTGGTGGCACCACTTTCAATAATCTTTAAATACCAGCCAAAATCCTCATATTTCCCGCCTCGCTTCAGATGAAGCGCATACATCGTCGAGCCAACCAACCGCTCATTCAACCGCCCAAAATCATGCTCCCGAACCGCCGACCCTACCCCCTCACCTGCGTATGGAAAAATCAAATCCGCTGACAAGCAGACCTGCTCATCACTACCCGCCACTTTCATATTAAAGAACTTGATCTGCTTGGGATACTTCATGATAAATACCGGCCTCTCTGCGCCTCGACCATTTAACAACTCAACCACTTTGGCCTCATGCTCCGCCTTTAGATCATCCCCAAACCGCACCTTCGGATAGCCATTAGCGTTAAGCAACTTAACCGCCCCTTCATAGCTAATCCTCAAAAAATCTATTTTGGCCGCCTCCTCCAACCGTTTTAAATCGCGTCCGTAGCTCTTTTTCAGCAAACTCCCACAGTCTGCCAGTACTTGCTTAATCATCGCCTGGACCATAGTCTGGATACTCGTTAAAAGCGCCTCATACATTACCTCTTCATCGTAATCCTCTCGCGCCATTCCGACACTTTCAGAGTCAAACTCCTCTTCGGTCAACCTAAATTGCCGCAAGTGCCGCCCGTCCTCTTGCTCCTCATCCCGACCCGAATGGATCACCGTATTGACCGCCGAGAAAGACTGCAGAGCCTGTTCCAAAGCCAACTGCCCAGTTTGAGTAAAAAACAACGCTCGACCGACCCGGCTCCCAACCTTAAATAGCGTATCGACATTCTCGCACGCCCCAGTAATCCCCACAATCTCCGGCACGTCAACATACACTCTTCCCCGCGCCCGAAAACTACTCTGAGCACCCAAATTCAGACTCTGGTTAACCAGCACCACATTGCTGAAATGCTGATTGTAATCCAAGCTTATTGGTTGATTTTGAACCTTTAGCTTCAGTTTTTTCATCTTTATCACCTCCTTTCTAATCCTGTCATTCCTCCCATTATCATCCTCGCTCCCTTTGTCATTCCCGCGGAGGCGGGAATCTATCCAACTGGATCCCCGATTGGATCGGGGATGACAATTTTTTCCCAAAAAAATAGAGCCTCTCGGCTCAAAACGACAACACATATTTACTTTTTTTATCGTTTTTTTGATTCTAATAAATCTCCAGCAGTTCATGCCTCTGGAATTCTAGTCTAGACATCTTCCCCAACCTTGTCAAGAACCAACTTGGCTGTTACGATGGAAAATGACTAATGCCACCAACAACCAAACCCAAATTTCCGCTCGTTACTAAATTCTCGGTCATCATCATTTTGGCCGCTGTCATCCAAATCAGCTCTGTTTTTTTCCTCAGCGATAAAATACTTCTTGCTCTCATCTCACTGGTCGTTTTTTCGGTCCTTATCGCCGCAATTTTCGTGCTGCTTCACCCACTAAATAAAATTCTGATTACCGCTAATCTTTTCCTCCAAGGCAATTTTCAAAACCCGCTCACCGTCAAAACCTCGGATGAAATCGGCCAATTGGCCCAAATTATTACTGATTTCTCCACTCATCTCAAAACTTCTTCCGGCCGCCTCACCCAATATCAGCTTTCACTCGACTCGGAAAAACTCAAAATGGCCTCGATTATCAACGCCGTCTCTGACGGAGTTATCGCCCTTGATTTCAACAATCAAGTCGTGATCCAAAACTCCACCGCTCAAAAACTGACCGGCTACACCAACCAAGAACTCGAATACAAAGCCCTTGATAATTTCGTCCGTTTTAACGAAAAAGATGGGATAAAAGTTGATCTGGCAATGCTCTGCAACCCCAACCACCTCTCTCAAAACACCCTACCCGAAACCCTAACAATTGTCGGCAAAAACAACCTCCAAAATTCTGTCAAAGTCCAAACCTCTCAGATCGTCAGTCAAACAGCCAACAACCTCAAATGCCTGCTGATTCTACACGACGTCAGTAAGGAAAAAGCTCTCCAAGGCATCCAAATTGATTTCGTTTCAATGGCTTCCCACGAACTCCGAACACCCCTAACCAGCATCATCGGTTATTTGTCGGTTTTTATGGATGAAAATAAAGCTACATTCAACAAAGTCCAGACCGAATTTTTGGATCGGATTATGATTAGTGCCAAACAACTCAACTCGCTGATCGAAAACCTCCTCAATGTCTCTAAAGTCGAGCGCAATGCCTTCTCTATCACTACTCAACATGTCGATTGGCAAACTCTCCTGACCAAAATGGTTGAAGATAATCGCCTCCAGGCTGCCCAAAAGAATATCTCTCTGACTCTCGACACCACCACCTTCCCACTACCCCAAGTTTTAGCTGACCCAATCAGAATCGCCGAAGTTTTAAATAATATTATCGGAAATGCCATCAATTACACCAAAGAAGGTGGTAACATCACGGTTGGAGCCAAAACAGACAACAAGGAAATCGTCACTTTTGTCAAAGATACCGGTGTCGGCATCCCACAGGAAGCGCTCGCCCACCTTTTTACTAAATTTTTCCGTGTCCAAGGCGCCCTCGACACCTCCAGCAACTCCAAAGGCACCGGCCTTGGCCTCTACCTTGCCAAATCGATCATCGACTTGCACCACGGCCGCATCTGGGTCGAATCCACTCTCAACCAGGGCTCCACTTTCTACTTTTCACTGCCAATAGTCCAACAACAACCCCTTCCATCCAACTTACAAAGGATTGACTTTCAGCACAAAAGCGAATAACCTTGAAGGTAATGGACCCACAACCCCCTTCACCACCAACTCAACCGCCAACCGCTCAACCTAAGAAAATCTTGTTGGTCGAAGATGAGACATTCATCGCTGATCTTTATTCCAGGCAACTCACCGGCGCCGGCTTCGCCGTCCAAATTGCCCATGATGGTACCACCGGTCTCCAGCAACTCAACAGCCAAACCTTCGATTTACTACTGCTCGATATCATGTTGCCTGGGATTAACGGCCTCGAGCTCCTCAAGGAGTGGCGCGCCAAAAATCCCAACTCCCAAATGCCGATTCTACTTCTAACCAACCTCGGCCAGGATGCCGTTATCAAAGAAGGCTTCGAACTTGGGGCCCAAGGCTATCTAATCAAAGCCTCCTATACTCCTGGGCAGATTGTTAATGAAATCCAAAATGCTCTCGCCGGTAAACAAGCCGGCTCTCCCAACCCCAATCCGACGCCTCCAGCCACTTCTATTTAACTATTGACTACCCAAAACCAGAAGACTAGAATATGCCGACAATGTTAACGACTCAGGACAAAGAAGATATCAGAGATATCATCGTCGATGTTATGAAAGAAGTACTTTTCCCCGTATTCGAAACATTAGCCACAAAAGAAGATCTGGCAAAAGTTGGTCAAAAACTCGACCGCGTCGCCACCAATGTCCTCGAACACGAACAAAAACTCCAAAATCCAAAGACACCCTATCGTTCTTGAGCCAAATCTAACACCTGTTTCTCTATTTCCGCTGCCGCCTCTGCCTCTTTCCCAAATTCATTCATCACCACAAAATCCGCGTATTTCATTAAACTTAAATCTTCCTTCATAATATCAAGCCGTTTTTCCAAATTTTCATCAACAGCCCCCCTCAAACCCCGACCAACCAATCGCTCCCTCAACTCTTCCTCACTTTCAGTCACCACAAAGAAATAGACCAACCTAGTCCCTTGAAATAACCTCTCTCCCTCCTGCTGTAATTCTTTGAGATGTCTGGCTCCTCTGGGATCAATCCTGAAAACCGGTATCTTCCCCCCACCCATCACCTCTTCCACCTTGACCCGCCAAGTTCCATACCAATTTTCTGCATATTGATTCGTTTCAATGAACTCCCCTCGTCCTTCCAAGTCCTCAAACTCCTCCCGGCTCAACCAATAATAATCATCCTCACCCTCACCTTCTCGCCTCTGCCTAGTCGTGGCTGTCCGAACCCGGGTAAACTTCGCCCAGTCAAGCAAGTTCACAACAGTATCCTTTCCCACCCCAGACGGACCGCTAACGATTAATGAAGCTCCGCGACCTGATGGTCGCGGTTTCTTCTCAGCTTTAGCTGATAGAGTTTTACCCTCATAACTTTGAGGCTCTGAATTACTGTCTATTCGCCAAACTAACTCATCGACCTGTGAAACCACCGCGGTCGGAGAAATGTTTTCTTGGATTATTTGAGGCAACTCGGGATTATTTTTCAACCGATTCGTTCATTACTTTAAGAGCTTGTTCGCGATTTCCCCAGCCTGTTACCTCGACCTTTTTGCCTTGTAAAGTTTTGTAGTTTTCAAAATAATGAGTCAGCTCTTTCTGCAAGTGCTCCCCCAATTGATCAAGCTCGGTAACATGTTTATATCTCGGATCATCAACTGGCACGGCGATAATTTTTTCATCTTTTTCACCGGAATCAACCATATACAGCACCCCAACCGGTCGGCAAGGCACCATTATGCCAGGATAAGCCGGATCATCCAGCAGCACGATTCCATCCAAATGATCCCCGTCCTCTGATCGGGTTTGCGGAATAAAGCCATAATCCAGCGGCAGCGCCATCGCCGAATAAAATACCCGATCGATTTTGATAATATCGAGCTCCTCATCATACTCGTACTTATTGTGCGACTTTTTCGGCATCTCCACCACCAAATTAAACTCTTCCGGATATTTTTTCCCTCTAGGTAAGTTCTTAATGTTCACGTTTTTAATTTCCCCTTTAAACTATGATAGCTGCTTTTAAATTAAAAAGGCAAGG
Organism: uncultured Gammaproteobacteria bacterium; assembly: GCA_964640215.1. Classification (GTDB taxonomy): domain Bacteria; phylum Patescibacteriota; class Microgenomatia; order Daviesbacterales; family UBA10151; genus CAZXEW01. The sequence continues at coordinate 62,084 of CAZXEW010000030.1, read as the reverse complement.
TTCTGCTAGAGCGAGGTATAATTATCCCTCACCGAAGCTCGACGCAGGTCCTTATAATTGGTTAAATTTACTAAAAATAGCCTCACGAGTCAAGCCGCATTAAGAATGCTGCCCTTTTTACCAGTTAACGCAGCTATAACTTGCTCCTTTGTAAAACCAAAAGCCATCACTTCCTTGACGAAATCACTTCGTAAATTAGGATCATCAAAAGCTTTATTTTTTGTATGAGGGATGGTTATATTCGCAATTTGTCGTAGCGGATCTGGCTTTCTGGTCGGGTGTTTAGCTAACCCATGTCCACCTTTACCCCTATCCTCGTATATCTCAAATCCTAAAATCTTCAACCCCTTCTCTGCTTGTTTTCTACCGAATACGGGAATGCTTGGCATAAGAACCGTTCTGGGCAGAATGGTAAAGGTACAAAAACTTCGCACTAATTCGAGAATCCGAAGATGGCTGGCTCACCCTACTCTCAAAATCCACCAATTCCGGCATAGTCGGTAAATAATAAATGTTACAATTCTGGGCCTCTTCTCTGGGAACTTCAAAATAGGTTAAAACAGCATCAGTAATATTTTGAATTAATTCCAACCAACTGTCGGCCACAGTGAAACATCCAGGGTAATCAGTCAATTTCGCATAATATTCATTTTTACTACGACTGATTGCTACCTCTATTTCTGAGGGTAGATGATACTTCTGCTGTATATTTAAGCTCATAAAACACTCCCTTTTTTTTTACTTTTTATACAGATATAATACCACCAGTGTCAAGCCAATTAACATATACTTGATTTTTTATGACCATCAGGTCTAAAATCCTCCTAATGAGTCATCATCTTGAACGTATAACAAAATCAACTCCAAAGTACATCATTCCGTACATGGAGGACTTTTACGGCTATCGCCACTTTAACCCCGACTATGTTTTTGATGCAAAAACAGATTCTGACTTAGCAACCCTTTTTGAGCACCAACGCCAAGTTGCAATTAGTCGCCACAACCGAACTACCCAAGAATATTTTAGCCAAGCTTGGGCAGCAACCACAAAAGTCGGCCAGTTTATCTTTGGTTTCAGCGAACCAGAAATATATTACCCCGACCTACGACACTTACTTGACATCAGCAGCTTTGCTCCAGATAACAGACGGAAAAAACGACATTTGGCCGAACTTGACTATCTTAAAATCCACTACACTCCTAAATCAGACTCAGTTGAAAATCGATTTTTTCAATTATTAACTCGCGAAATAGGACCAATCATAGATGAGGATGAATTAGATATGCGTGACATGCTAGACGAAATAGCTAACCGTGCAATGTTTCGCTGACTGCATTAACCTAGGCAAACGCCGGAGCGGGGAGAGGGCGGTGTTTGAGGCTGCCGGCAACCGGTGGGCGTGACAGGGCGACGGCCAAAACATCATCCATGTGTTTGACAAACACAAAATTCATCTCGTTTCGAACGTAATCTGGAATATCCTCCAGGTCTTTTCGATTATTTTCAGGAGCAATCACGGTTTTGACTCCAGCCCGGTGAGCCGCTATCACTTTTTCCTTCAAACCCCCGATCTCCAACACCCGACCTCTCAGTGTCACCTCACCGGTCATCGCCACGTCTTTTCGAACCGGCACCTTAGTAAAAGCCGACACAATCGCCGTGGTCAACGCACTCCCGGCTGATGGGCCATCTTTGGGAGTCGCGCCGTCCGGCACATGGACATGGACATCAACTTTATGGAAAAACCGCTCCGGCAGACCGATCTTGTGCCAGTTTGAGCGGACATACGACATCGCCGCCTGTGCCGACTCCTTCATCACATCTCCAAGCTGCCCGGTCAGCACAATTTGGCCTCGACCTGGCATCAACGACACTTCGATAAACAAAATATCCCCACCAGCTTCAGTCCAAGCCAACCCCGTAGTCGCACCAACCATATCTTCAATCTCAGCCAGCTGCGGAAAGAACTTAATCGGCCCCAGCAGCTTTTCAATCTCTTCGCTGGTCACTACAAAGGTCTTTTTGACATCTCCATCAGCGATCTTACGGACCACTTTTCGGACCACTCCCGCAATCTCCCGCTCCAAACTGCGCACTCCAGCCTCACGAGTATAACTATCAATGATCTTTTCAACCGCTTTATCTTCAAACTCGATCTGATTAGGCTTCAACCCGCTCGACTCGACAGTTTTAGGAATCAAATATTTCTTGGCGATATGAAACTTCTCATCCTGGGTGTAGCCCGCGTAGCGGATCACCTCTAACCGATCCCGCAGGGCCGGTGGAATCGTATCAAGCACATTAGCAGTCGTAATAAACATCACATTCGACAGATCAAACGGCACCTCCAAATAATGGTCAGAAAACTGGTTATTTTGCTCCGGATCCAACGCCTCCAGCAAAGCCGCCGACGGATCACCACGGTAGTCTGCCCCAACTTTATCAATCTCATCCAGCATAAACACCGGATTGGTCACCCCGGCCTGCTTGATCGATTGGACGATTCGCCCCGGCATCGAGCCAACATAAGTTCGTCGATGACCCCGAATCTCCGCCTCATCCCGTATTCCACCTAAAGATACTTTGACAAATTTTCGCCCAAGAGAGCGGGCAATTGATTTACCAATCGACGTCTTACCTACTCCCGGAGGTCCGGCAAAACACAAAATCGGACCCTTAATTTTGCCCGACAATTTATAGACCGCCAAATATTCCAAAATCCGCTCCTTGACCTTTTTCAGCCCATAATGATCTTCATCCAAAATCTTTTCAGCTGATCTCATATCGACTTTGGTCTTGCCAGACACCTTCCAGGGCAAATCAGTCAGCCATTCCAAATAATTGCGGATATAACCTGCCTCCGGGTTATAGGTCGACATCTTGGCCAGCCGCGATAGCTCTTTGATGGCCTTCTCCCGAACCTCTTTAGGCATGGTCGCCTTACGGATCTTCAATTCAAATTCGCGAATTTCCTGATTCTCATTATTCTCCCCCAACTCCTCCTCGATCGAACGCATCTGCTCACGCAAAATCGCCTCTTTAGTCATTCGCGACACCCGCTCCTGAGTATGTGAGGAAATTTTCTGGGAAATCTCTAAAATCCTCAGCTCCTTGGCCAGCAGCTCCGACACCCTCCGTAACCGCTCGACCGCCGAGATCGTTTCCAAAATTTGCTGCTTATCAATGGTCTTAAAATCAATCGCCTGGCAGATCGTATTGACCAGCTGATTCGGATCGTCGTTAAACGACAACATCGACCAGTTTTGAAGAGTGGTCGGATCAATCCACGGATTGCCGCTTAGCTCTAAATAGCGTTTGAGCTGCTCTCGGACCGTCCGGCTCAGCGCCTCGGTCTCTTCATTTTTCTCAAACAGCTCCGGGATTTCATCAATTTCGGCCTCAAAGAAAGGCTCCAACTGGGTATAATTTTTCAAAAAGACCCGCACCAAACCCTCAGCCTGAACTTGATACTCGTTTTCGACTCTAACCACCCGCTTGATCAGACAGACCGTCCCGACCTGAAACAAATCTTTGACCGTCGGCTCATCCAACCGTTCATTTTTCTGGGTCACAAAGACGATCAACCGATCGGTCGCAAAAGCCGCATCCAAGGCAGAGCGCGATTTGGCCCGCCCGCAGATAATCGGCACATTGGCTCCCGGATAAATAACCGTCCCGCGCAGCGGTCCAACCGGCAGCACGCTTTTGAGTTTCAGGGGATGTGATATTACGTCAATCGGCATATTCATTCGTCATTCCCATTTTATTTTCGTCATTCCCGCGAAGGCGGGAATCTATATATTCTCCGAGCCTCTATATTTTCTTCTAAGCGAAGTCGAGAAGTTACCTTTATTCTCAGAGTTTCGCTTAATAATTAGCAGAATATTATCACGAGTGCTAACTCCTGTCAACCCTCCAAATCAGCTTACCGCTGACCGACTACCGCTAAACACTACCACGTCATTACGATCCAGCAACCGTCGGAGTGGCAATCTTCTAACCCTGTCATTCTGGGAAGCCTGCACCTCCAGAATCCCGTCTTAACTATCAACCAGATTCGAGAGCTGCAATGCCCCATACAACCCACCATAATCCCCCAAAGACGCATAAACTATTGGTGGCAACTCTGGATATGCTTGAGGCGGCTCCTTAGCCACCGCGACTATCTCTTCTAAATTCAAACTTTTGGTTAATGACCCACCAATTACGATAATATCAGGATCGTGGTTAACGATGGTGTTCCGAACCAGTACTCCGCTCCAACGAGTTATCTCTTTCCAGACCCGCGGATCTTCGATGTGTTCTGCTTTCAACCCATACCGCTGCGCAATCTTCCAACCATCCAGTTGATCACCTAATCCATGTCTATTTTCGATTGGATCCAACGGCCTGTCGTAAGCCACAATCTGATATGCAGGCTCAAAACCACGAACTTCTCGACCACCCCGCACAATCGCACCCCCAACTCCAGTACTAATAGTTAAATAAGCCGCATAATCATATCCTTTCGCAGCTCCATATCCCGCCTCCCCCAAGGCAGCCATCTTGGCATCGTTTTCTAAATAAACCTTCTCTGTTTCAAATTTTCGGCCAATTTCATCTAACAAACGCCGGTCAAACCACGCTGGTATATTACCTCCATTTAATATGTGTGAACGATCTTTAGATACCGGGGCGGCAAGTCCTGCAACCACCATCTCGATCGGTTGTTGACCAACTAATTTTCGAGACTCATCCCACATCCTAACCAAAGCATCTTCAAATTTTTCCGGATTCGGGAAAATCGTCTGCTGATCTATCTTCTCGCCAGTCTCAGAAACCCCTAACCGTATATTTGTTCCACCGACATCAAACAGCAATTTCATGAGTCTATAATAACAAATATCGGGATCACAATCAATTATAGGTCATTTTAACCGGGCTAATACTTCATCAATCCTCTGAATCTGATGTTGCACCACCCGCTCGGTCATCTGAGGAAATATTCGATAGGTATCAATCAACGATGTAAAATCGATCAGTTTTGGTAAACCTGTCGAAATTTGCAACATTGTATTACGTAACTTAAATCCTGCCGGCGACGGGTTTAGATGAAAATCCGGATTCCAATGCAACTCCATTACCATCTGCTTAGCCGCGCTTAAAAATTCAACTAACCGACCCTTTAACTGAAAATCAATCTCATCGTATACTACCTCTATCGCCCAGGGTCCTTCGATATATTCCTGCTCGATGATACTCAAGTCATCTTCGCGTCGAAACTGACTTTTAGCGATAAATGCTGCTGGAAAAAAGCGTCCTAATTGCAAATAAGCCTCTCGACTATTCTCTAGATATCGCTCGTCCGCCACCTCCGTAAAAATCCCAGCTGGGATTTTTACCACTGACCAATCATCCAGTCGAAAAACCGACCACTCCCAACCTGCTCTAATAAACGGTAGGCTCTTATACTCTCGTCTAGCAATAGTCGTAGCTTGTTTATCGATGCATTCCCGCTCAAAATCCCGATACATCAACAGGAGCTGATCTGCTGGTAATTCCCGTTTGAACCGAAAATCTTCGGCTCTGATTGAACCGAACGTTGGCTTCACTATCGTTGAAAGTTCTTCAGGTTTAATAATCTACCCTTGCTTCATTTATCCGCTCGACATCTTTAACCAAAAATACTTCCCCAGAACAAACAACGTCTCAGATGCGAAAGTTTCACCACTATCAATCATCTTCTGAACCTCGTCTAAACCGAAAAATTCCACAGCCTCAACTTCAAAATCATCTGGTTTAAAAGGTCCATTAAACTATAAGATTAAGGGTTCAACCCTAAAACCGATAGTATTAGTAATCCACCCCCGGCTTGGCCAGGATACCTTTTTGATAAACATGCTTAATTTGGACCATTTCAGTGGCTGTATCAGCCAGTTCCAGCAAATTTTTGCTGGCGTAATGACCGGTCAAGACCAAATCCACCCGGTAGGGTTTATCTTTAATCAATTTTGCGACTTGTTCAAATTTCAACAACTTGGCCGCAATCGCCCCGACAATCTCGTCGGCGACCACTACATCCCATTTACCAGATGTCAGCTCATCGTAGACCAGCTCAAAGGTCTTATTAGCCATCTCGACGTGTTCCAGAGTAGTTGAATTATCATCAAAAATTTTGACAAACCCCAACCCCCCTTGGATCAGCTTGACGTACGGCGCTAATTTTTTAACCCCCTCGATCTCGCCGGTAAACCAAGTCTTGCCAAATTGAACAATCAACACCCGTTTTTTATACCCGGCCGAGCGCAAAGCCAACCCCAGCGCCGCCGTGGTCTTCCCCTTCCCTTCACCGGTATAAACAATCACCAACCCCTTATCCGACTCGAAATACTTCCTTTTAAACCCCCTATTCACCACCCGTTTTTCAGCCATGATAGTAGTATAGCTAGTGTGCCGTGCTTAGCAAGCTACTATATATAGTACCAATTGACAGTATTCACATTCGACATATAATCCTTCTATGGTCAATCCTGAAACAGATGCATCCATTATCAGACGAATTCAGGATACGCTAGGCAAACCTAAATTCGATTATCTTAAAAAATTATCAATAACTGATCTACTTGCCCTTGCAGACGACCTTACAATAGATATCGCCCGTACAACTCTAGGAAAACGTCTACGAATTCCAGATGCCTCACTCGAATCATCAGGAGAAAATTTGCTTATACTAGGTCAGGCTGGGTCAATACTTGGTATTTCAAGACAGACTGTTTGGCGAAACGTAATAAATGGTCTGATGCCAGCAGTGCGTATTGGCCCGGGTTACTTTATTCACCCCTCTGACCTTGAAGCCTACCAACAAACACACCCCAACACTTCTCCTTAGCACCTAGAATATCCGCAACTGCAGCATTTTTCGCAACCGTCTTCGCGGCCTACAAGCTATTAGTTTTCGGATACCTTGGCTAGCGTTGATCTCTCCACGGCTATTTTTAGCTTGGGCAAATCTATTTTTACAGTATCCCAAACAACCTCAATGTCAGCAGCAAAGTATTCGTGACTGATTAGATTACGCATACCAACGACCTTTTTCCAGGGGACATTCGAATATTCCTGTCTAACATCCTCTGGTAGGTGGTTACTAGCTTCACCAATTATCTCCAACCTCCTAAGCACCGCATCTTGAACTGCGACGTTATCACCAAATTCTTCTTCCGTTAGGCTAACAGTGTATTTTTGAATAAGCTCAATGCTTTCTAAGATATCATCTAAATATAGCTTTATCGTCCGCTTCATAATATCTGAATTTGATCACGGAGGACATATTCTCGAATCGCCGGTTTGATAGTACCATACTGGACTAAATCGACTTTCCGACCTAAGGCCTCCTCTAAATCAAGTTTCAACCCCACAAAATCAAATAAACCCTTACCCCTCGGAAAATCTACTAAAATATCAATATCACTTTCAGCTTTCGCCTCACCTCTAGCCACCGACCCAAAAATAGCAGAACGAGTTACTCCTGCTTGTTGAAGAATAGGCAATGCCTTAGCCTTAATCTGATCAATCCTATTTTTCATGGAAATATTATATCACCTAATGATTAATAGCTCGTTAGCACTTAGAATATCCGCAGGAGTAGCATTTCGAGCAACCCTCTTCCCGAACCAGGCTGGCCCCGCCGCATTCCGGACAAAGATCAGCATGGTTGTGCTTGGCCAAGCCATTTTTAAATTCAACAGCGGGCGCAGACACTGCCTCATCGACCGCCGGACTCTCGACAGTCAATGGAAGTGACATCATCTCCGGCTCGGGTGTTTGACCTTGACCCGTCGCTAAATCAATCTCTTCAGCCAGCACTTTCGCCACCGCGTCCGCCAAACTCATCACCCGGTCTTTACCAAACCCGACACTGTGCGAACCACCGATCCCCCGCAGCTGGGACACAATCCGCCTGGCCGTATCAATTCGACTGCCCTTTGAGTAGCGCAAATTCATCGAGATCAACCGGCCGATCGCTTCAGCGTCAGCACTGGTATGCATCCCGCCTTTGGCAATATTAACAAACACCTCGTAAGGGTTGTTCTGATCGTCCCGGTTAATAGTCATAAATGCCTCGCCCATCGGAGTCTCAACCTTATAAGTTCGGCCGGCCAACATCATCGGCCGATGCATGATCACCGGCTGCGCAGCTACCTCCGGCTCAGCTTCTTTTTTCTCTTCAATATGACTTAGCACCCCCAGACGCGAACCATCCCGCATATAAGTCACACCCTTGCACCCCAGATCGTAAGCATCCATATACAATTTTTCGACATCCTCAATCGTGTGGTTGTTCGGCGCGTTGACAGTTTTTGAAATCGACGAGTCAGTATATTTTTGAATCAAGGCTTGAACTTGAACATGCTCATCTGGCGTCAGGTCGTTGGCTGACACAAAATAGTCCGGTTTCTGACTCGCCCCCGGATTTTCTTCCATCCATTTTTGATACAGGGGATGATAAATTACATGCTCCCCGATCCGGTCTTTTCTAATCATCGCAAAATCATAAACCGGCTCAATCCCCGAAGACACGCCTGACACCAGCGAGGTCGTTCCAGTCGGCGCCTGTGTCAGTATCACCGCATTTCTGATCCCCTGCTTAGCAATCTTAGCTTGGAGTGAGGGTGACAATTGACGAATAAAATGACCTTTGGCAAACTTTTCAGCCACAAACATCGGAAACGGACCTTTCTCAGTTGCTAAATCCGCTGAAGTCTCATAGGCCGCGTCCCTAATTGTTTTGTAAATCTTCTCAATCTCCGCCAAACTCTCCGCTGAACCATACGGCATCTGCATCTTAATCAGTGCGTCCCCCAACCCCATCGTCCCTATTCCAGTCCGGCGAATCTCTTTGGCTTTCTCTTCATTAATATCGTAGAAATAATAATTAGCATTAACCACATTATCCATAAACCGCATCGCCACCCGCACATCAGCATCCAAACCCGTGTAATCAAACTGTCCATCCTTGACATAGGCGGCCAGATTCATCGCCCCCAAATTACAAACCGCCCAAGCCCCCAACGGCTGCTCCCCACAATTATGGGCCACTATTCCGTTGGCATCAAAATAGTTTACACCCGGAATCTTAACATCAAAAACCTCAGTTTTAGCTTCAGTTTCTAAACTTTCAACCCTGACCACAAACCTTTCACTGTAAAAACCTCTCTTGCTATGGGCTCTTATCTTATTCGCTAAATCAGTTGCTTTCTTACTGTTAGCAAAACCGATCAAATCGTTAAAAACTTCCACATTATCCTTAGTGATCGAAAGTTCGTGCTGGGCCCGAGTGGCATATTCTTTATACCCACCTTTACCATCCGGGAGCAGTTTCAAACCAGCTTTTCGTCTATTTTTGTAGATGTGGGAAAAAATTCCAAGACGCAGTAACATCCGCTGAACTGCTTCCAGAAAACCCAAATCTGATTGAGCTAACCGAACCGAAATGCGACCATCCAATCCTTGCACCGAACCATCAGCATCAAACAATCCCTTCAAAAAACCGCGGTAAAAATCGCTCGAAGTCTTTTCGACCTCCGGTGTAATTGTTTTTCGACCCGGAAACATCCCCAGTTGGTGAGCTAAGTGTTTGATATATCCTAATGCCAACCGATGTTCGTTACGCCCTGGAATGGCCATCCAACCCGTAAAATCGCGCCGATGAGGAACTGAAAAGGCATTTTGCAGGGCAAACTGCATCACTTCATGGACCCCCGGAATATAAGCCAAGTTATGAACATTTTCGCCACCCCAGACCGACAAAACGGCTTTATCAGTCTTCAAAGTACCATCACCAACCAGCAGCCCCATTAAATATCCTTCCTTATCATTGTATTCTCCAGTCCAATAGGGATTCGCTCGATGATCGTGAAGCAAAATTTGATCGCCTATCTTGAGTTGTCCTGCCTCGCACCACTCCGTCTCTATCTGCCTAGAAGCCGTCGGAAGTACTCGTTTAATCAAGTGATTCCGGGTTAACCTCAGATGATAACCTTCAACAGTTTGGAGCCTGATAACCTGCTTTGTTCCCGTTTTAAAGAAGCCTCCTGGACCCGATAAATAATTTTGACCGTTAATCCTAGCCAAAAACTCGGTCCCAATTAAATCGCTAACTTGCTTAGGCCCATCATTGGTATGAACCCAGGTATCTCCTGTCAAGCACGGATTTGTGCTCAAAAGTTTCTCAAAATAAAAAGTGTTTGATTGCTTATTTGACCGCTCCAGAAAATGCAAGCCAGGCTCAGCTGACTGCCAGGCCGCCGTACAAATTTGCCGCCAGAGATCCCGGGCTTTATAGGTTGCAAAAATCATAACCGGTTTACCCTTCGCCTCCCAAGCTTCGATATCGCCATCCCACAGCTCGTCATACTCCGGATCTGAGTGATCTGGAAACCGGGTCGTCCACTCCCCATCCTCTTTAACCGCCTTCATAAATTTATCCGAGACGCAAATCGACAAATTAGCCCCGGGGATCTTTGACAGATCTTCTTTAACATGGATAAACTCCACCAAATCCGGATGCCAGTCATGCAGCATCAGCATTAACGCCCCCCGCCTCGAACCCCCGTGTTGGATCACATCATGATTAGCTGTTGAATATAGCGCCGCCCAATTGACCGGACCGGACGATGTCCCATTGACCTTACGAACCCGGGCCCCGTTTGGACGTAGCGACGATAGATTGACCCCCACCCCACCGGCCCGGGATTGAATCTCGACTGTGTGCATAATATTTTCCATAATCCCCCGGCGCGAATCCTCAGGGGAGGGGATAACATAACAATTAAAAAACGTCACCTGATAACCCGTCCCGGCACCAGACAGAATCCTGCCGCCAGGTACAAACTTAAACCCTTCCATCGCTTTATAAAATTGCTCCGCCCAATAGCGCTTTAACTTTGGAGTCTTCTCCATCTCAGCGATGCCGTTGGCTACCCTAGTCCACATCTCCTCGGGCGTTTGCTCAATCGGCTGACCTTTCTCATCTTTGTTGGCGTAGCGGTCCAAAAAAACCTTCTGTCTGACACCTTCCAATTGAGTCGGACTCGACACCTCAGGAGTAAACCATGGCGTAAATTTTTTACCTAATATCTGCTTGTCTACACGGGGACGGATCTCACCGCTGTCCTGAACCGACCGGGTCACCGGGCTAATTTGTTGATAGACTGCTCGCTGTTTTTGAATTTTTTTCATATATGTTCGCTATGATGAACCTTATCCAGCGACTCCAGCTCCTTCGAAAAATCTCCCATCGTCTGAAAGGAGCGATAAACCGACGCAAACCGCAAATAAGCCACTTTATCTATCTTTCGCAGCTCAATCAGCACCGCCTGACCGATCACTTTCGAGGCTACCATCTTTTCACCTTTGCTTCTCAGCTTCGCCTCAATCCGCTCGACGATCTCACCCACCTGACCGATCCCGGGCCGCTTCTCCAATGCCCTCTCCAACCCACTGCGAATTTTATCCCGGCTAAAGGCCTCCTTGCGACCATCCCTTTTGATCACCATCAACTCCAAACCCGCCACCCGCTCATAGGTCGTATACCGTTTATGGCATTTCAAACACTCCCGCCGCCGCCTTATTTCCCCTGTTGATTGAACCTCTCGCTTGTCAATAACTTTGCTAAGTACACTTGCGCAGTAGCAGCACTTCATAGCTTATACAACATCTTGTATCCCAAGTCTTTTTCTCTTCAACATATCTAACATACCATACCGTTTCCAACTTCTGTCAATATACAAGATATAGCGCTTTTTACCCAATCGAGAATCGGTATGTCAACTCAACTTTCACTTCAAATTCGCCACAGAAACCGACTGCATGACGTCTCCGGCTTGGATTTTATCCACAACGTCAAGTCCGGCAATAACTTTGCCAAAGATGGTGTACTTAGGCGGTAACTCCGGGTGGTCGGATAGCATAATAAAAAACTGCGAACCATTGGTATTCGACCCGGCATTGGCCATGGCTACAATCCCTTTAGAATAGGCGCGCTTGACCATTTCATCTTCGAACACATAACCCGGCCCGCCGGACCCATCCCTCTTCGGATCACCACCTTGGATCACAAAAAAGGGCTCCACTCGATGAAAAGTTAAACCATTATAAAACTTATCCTGAGCCAAATAGATAAAATTCGAGGCCGCTTTGGTCGCTTCCGGATAAATCTCAAATTCAATATTCCCCTTGGCCGTTGAAATCACGATTTTTTTATTCTTAAGCTGCTCCGGCAAATAAATCCCCGGAAAGTGAGGATACTGCTTGGTCTGTCTAACCTGAGGACTTGCAGTGGCTAGAGAAACCTGCGCTGAAGACTCAACCCTCTGTTGAAATAAACTATCAATTCTCGGCACCGGCGTCGGGCTAGCCGACGATCTATTGACTCCCTCGCTCAGCCTCGATATCACCACCACCGCCACCGCAATCCCCAAAACAATCAAAAAAATAATACTAAACGACTTCTGATTCACGCCCCCTTTATACCCAAAAATACTTCAATCTGCAACTTTCTTTAAACATTTTGGATAATAACTAGAATAGCCTCAGAAATCAGCGCCCATGACCACAACATAGCCTATATTTCTTCCTCACCTCAGGACGCAGCCAGAAGCTGGTTTCACCAAACCGAGGCCGAATATAAGTCATTTGACCAATGAGTTTCTCAACTACATTAACCATCGCCGATTTGGCCGAATCCTCAAAACCCATCTCGATCACGGCGGCCTGATCATCGGCGTCAGCGCCGGTACGATCGTTTTTACTCCCAACATCGCCGTCGCTACCCTACCCTTCGCCGATCCCAACGATATCGGTCTCAAAGACCTAACCGCCCTCAACTTTGTCAACTTTGAATTTTCACCTCACTTCACCCCTGCGGATCTCCCGCAATACGCACCTACGCCGCCCAAACCACCCACACAATCTACACTTGCAATGACCAAAGCGGCATTTTCTTTAACCAAACTCCCCATTTTTATGGGGAAGTTGTTAAAATATACCAGTGAGCGTTGAACACATCGATATTCCAGATCTAACAACACAGTACCAAGTTTTGTCTGCATTAGCTGAGTCTGACTTGGCTATACTCCGAGGCTGGTCAGCAAAAATAGATCGCATGCCTCAACCCTTTCGCCACATTGCACAGTCCCGCCGGATCGGCTACCCTCGCACGGAAATGACACAACGACAGATGACGCTCGAACTAATCCTTAGCCTAAAAATTCAATTGGAAAATGCTTATCTGGCACAACCCGGTGCATATCGCTTATTATCAGCCAGTTTTCATCCCAGTAACCCGGAGCAACGCTTCCAAATGCTCGCAAGCATTAATATTGCCGGAGCCGACTCACTTAACCCTATATTCATCGCCCCGCAGATCCAAGCTGTTAGAAGTCGAGGCGGCGGTCGCCGTCTCGAAATTTCGTCCGAACACCCACCAATCCTTCACCTCACCTCCAATGATCCAATCTGGGTTTGTACCCTACCTCTGTGCACCCCACGATCAAATTGCCAATATAAACCCTGGCTGCCACCCCTCGGTCTTACCCCCAAACCAGTCAACCCACCAATCTCAGACTCACCATTGCTTTTTTGATAAAAAGAGCCCATAATTCGCCCAACTTAACAGTTACGTAAGCCACTGCCTAAAAAGTGGCTAGATCATTAAAAGTCTTTACTAGTTTTCTGACAATCCTCCTCCTCTTCGCTTTTCTTTGGCCCAAAAATGCCTTTGCCACCGAAAATTACCAAACCGGATCCACTCTTTTTTCCGATAATTTCACCACTAATCTCAATAATTGGACCATTGAATCAGGCAACTGGTCAATCGACTCAGAACAGCGCCTACTCGGCTTCAAAACCGGCCGGCTTAACACCGGGCGCATCAACAAAGACCAACCCTGGGACAACTACCGAGCCGAACTGGATATTCGGATGGACGGGGGAGTCGATGCCGGCATTGGTTTCCGCCGAAAAGACCCCAACAACACCTACGAGGTTACTATGCGCTTCAATGACGGTGCTAATACCTACAACACCCCCGAGGTTATCCTAGCTAAAGTCGAAAACGGTGTCCATTCTACTCTCGTCGACACTCACGCCATCCCGCTCAAAAAAAACCAAAATTATCACCTCAAGCTCGAAATAGTCAACGAACACCTCCAAATGTGGATTGACTCAACCCTGGCTTTTGATTTGGACGATACAGGAACACAAGTCAAAACCGGCGGATTATCCCTATCCTACTGGACAGGAGATATCGGTACTTCGATCGTCCGTTTCGACAATGTCGTAGTCACCTCACTTAGTAAACAAAAATTTCCGGTCGTCTTTATTCCCGGACTTGGCGGTTCAGAGCTGAAGGCCAACCAAGATATTAACTACTCGGGCGATAATGGCCATAGCGGCACCTACTCACATACTTACCTGAGCGGCGAAAAAATCTGGGTTAATGAAAACGAGGCTGTTCAGCTCGGCAACGATGATTATTTTGATGTTTTGAAGCTAAAATCAGACGGGGTCACTTCTGAGGCGGATATTGGCTTAACCGGCTGGCCAACCCCCCAAGGTTACGGCGGGATCGATGCTTTTTTTGAACACAACGGCTACACCAAAGGGGTGGATTATTTCGTCTTCACCTACGATTGGCGAAAAGACGTTGGGGGAACAGTCGAGGACTTGGATGCCCTGATCGAACAAGCCAAACTCAAAACTGGCCAACCCAAAGTCAATATCCTCTCCCACTCCATGGGCGGTTTAGTCGCCCGAAATTACACCTCCAATCCTACCAGAGCCACCAAAGTTAATAAACTAATCGAGCTCGGGACACCCCATTTAGGCACCTCGTTAGCATTAAAAACCCTCCTCTATGGTAATCCAATCAAGTCTAAATTTCTGTTTTTAAACCTCAATATTATTCCAGACAGCGAAGTTAAGGATTTATCTCAAAATTTTACAAGTATGTTTGATCTATTACCAGCTTCTAGGTACTTCGATTTCTACGACAACTCCACTCCTCAGCTACCGTTCCCATTCAGCGATATGAGCGATGTCGATAACAACGGCGCCACCGGCGATCTTGATTACTACCAAACTAAGGTTCTCCTAAAAAATATAAATTCCAACATGACCGCCTTCAACCTGGCTGAACAGTTTCACATTAACCTAGACGCCACTTTTAACCAAAACAACGGAGTCAAACTCTACCAATGTGTTGGAACCGGCCAACCAACCATCGGCCAGATCAAAGAAACCTACGCTGTCACCTGGCCAATTAATCTTTTCCCCAAAAAAGACGAGACCTATATCAACGGCGACCACACCGTTCCGCTTTACAGCGCCTCTCTCAAAAAAGGCTCACTTGATCTATCTGCTGGCGCTCAAATCTTCTATTCCGAGCAGATCCACAACGATTTGATCAATGAAAACGGCGCCTGTATGAAAACCGCCAAAACTATTCTGAACGAAGGTGACAGCTATCCGATCGAGATCAAAAGCCAAAAAATCGACCTCGAAGGCAAACAGATCACCATCGATGATGGCAATTTAGACCTCTATGATGATGCCGGTAATCACACCGGTCTAAACAGTAGTGGCGAGATCGAAACCAATATCCCTGATACTTTCTATAACGTCCAGGACAAAACCAAACACGCTTTTGCTAAAAAGAAGGCCCCTAAACTCAAAGCTAAAATCAGCTCGACAACCAACATCAAAGTTAGTCCCAAAATCCGAGATTACGCTAATGACCAAATCGCCCAAACAACCACTTACATAAACATCCCAATCACTACCAGCTCACCGGTTGAGATTCCAATCGACCCCGCTACACTCACCCCTCAAAGCATCACGGTCAATGGAATTGACACTCCATCAAGTTCAACCATCGCCGGAACTGACCAAACTCCTCCGATCACTAATCTCCAAATCGAGCAGCCTACCGATAACCAAGACAACTATACTGAACCAGTTACTGTCAAATTGGCCAGCAACGACAACGGCTCAGGAATTCTCAAAACCGAGTATAGCTTGGATAACGGTCAAGCAATCAACATCTATACCGAACCATTCATCATCTCAAAACCAGGCCAAACCACTCTCCAATTCTTCTCAACCGACAATGCCGGCAATCAAGAACAGCCTCAAACCACAATTATCAACATCGTTTTGCCGCCAACTCCAACTTCTTCTCCATCACCAACTCCTTCACCTACACCAACCCCTAGCCCAGATCCGACACCTACAGCAGAACCCTCTTCATCACCGAGTCCCTCACCAACTCCAGAAGCGACACTTTCACCAACTTCTTCACCATCTCCAACGTCATCACCCACCCCCTCACCAACCCCAACACCTACACCAACTATTTCTCCCACACCCTTACCGTTATTTACTCCATATCCTACTCCCTCACCGAAACCAAGTCCTGCTCTCAGGCCTTCCGCAAGTCCAAAACCCATAAAATCACCACGACCGACCCACTCATCTAAACCATCACCTGCCTCAACACCAAAACCTACCCCCAAACCCTCCCCAACTCATTCACCAACTGAAAACCGTAATCTTACCCAGCTATTTCAACAGCTATTTCACTTTTTCCAAACTCTACCACCCTACCAATTTATCGCAGATCACTTTACCTTTCGCGGACTCACAAAACCCCACACCAAATGAATCACCCAAAACCAAATTACAATATTCACCAAATCTACAAATAAAAACGATTTATTATATATACATTTCGCAATAGGGTATCCCGTAAGTTGACACCCAGTATCAGATAAAAAACTGTAACTAACATTAAAACCAGTTAAAAATTGAATTAGTACACTGAGGAAATAAACCACCACACTCAACCCCAACGTCGCCAAAAACCTCCATTTTGTGAATCCCAACATGTCTATAGTATATCACCCATCTAAAAACCTTGACGAAAAAAATCAAAATACTATAATATATCCGGTATGTCTCTCGTTCCTGAACAACCCCTAAATTCCGAGGCTGCAATCGCAGAAGCCGAAAGATGGTTTAGTTTATCAGATGACGCCCGATCAGAAGAGTTACGATTACAGGCTGCAGCCAGAGGTTCGGCTCGAGCGATTGCATCTTCTCATGATCACCTAGTCAACTCAATTCTTAAAAAAATAGGAAGGCTGCATTATACTCCTCAGCTGCAGGAGACATTGTTGCCAGGATTACGCATCAATCAAACAATAGGGCATCTAAAAGCAACAATTCTTGACACTAGATTACCTACCCAGATTGGCGAAGGATCAATTCTCTTTATGTATGAAGACCATCGACGATCTGATATGGCTCAATTTCTCGGTATTAAATCAGATCATTTGTTGCGCCTGGGGATCCAAGACGATCCAAATTCACTAGTCGACGCCCTAAACTATATTCATGACGATCCTGAAAGAAATTATGAGTTTTTCAGCTATTATTATTTTGATAACGACGGCAATTGTGCCAAAGCCCTCTCCTTGCCTGCTGAATTCAAAGACTCTCGGCCTTCTCTAATCATACCTGACATGGCAGTCAAATGGGTCAGATCAGCAATGACAAACCAAGACATGCACACTTGTGTAGCCGCCACTCGCATATTATTTGAACACCTATATTAATAAAACATCTCCAGAAGCTATTTAATCTTGACTCTAAAATCCAAAACCATATAATATATTCTCTATGCCTACATCACCCGAGCAGGAACCTTTCAATTCCGAAGATGCTATCAATGAAGTATTAAGAATACTCGGATTACCAGATACCCCAAAGCCACAGAGGTTATTAGAAGCGAATGAATTCAGTCGTCGAACTCTATCAATCTCACGTAAATTCCCACTAATTATCAATGAGATTTCCTATCAGCTGAGATTGAATAACCATAATGGCCGGGATTCTATCCCGTTATTTACCAACGCAACGATCGATAGACAGGGTACCCGCTTAGTGGCCAGCATCCGAGACGCACAGATACCAACTGAAATCGGCGGAGGATCAGTCACTTTTGTCCATGAAGATCCTCGGGAGTCTCTTTGGGCTCATGCACTCCATTTCAACTCGGTTAATTCTTTACACTTGGGAGTTCTGGGTGATCCACAGTATCTAGATGCTGCCAGACAACTTATCGCTGCATATCCTGAAAGAAGAAATGATTTTTATACCCACTACTTTTTTGACTCTCGCGGAAACTGCATTAAAGCCTACCCATTACCTGCTAATTTTGATGCATTAGGGCCATATTTCAGATTACCTGAGTCATCAATCAAATATACTAAACCCCCCTTGTCACTCCAAGACGTAGGTTACTGTGAAGCTGCCATTCAATCATTACTTGATCGGTTATATTTAGAAATATAACTTAAATTCAGTTTCTATTTTTTTCACCTACATACTTCCCCAAAAACTGCAACACCACGAACCAGATCAAAATATTGGCAATCGACACCGCCCAAACCAAGCCGTCATTGCCCAAAATACATAACGCGATCGGAAAACCAGTCAAGTTACACCCCCTATACCCCATAAAACTCTCCGACCAACCCAAAAACACCTGGATAAAACCACTGACAAACCACACTAATACGCTTAGTGCTAAAATACCCACCATTCTTTTCGAAATCTTAGGCATAAACATAGTATATCATGACTAAAAAACAACTTACTAACAAATACTTCCATCCTATAGTTTGATATTCGGGTCGCGATTAACTATAATACAGCTATGGAGCATAAATTCGAAGCACTTTCATTAAATTACGCAGAAATCCGACACTTCCTGACGCGCCAAGAACAGCAAACAACCGGGGATTTTCCTCCACTTTTTCCAAATCTTGCCGATAATTTCATTCCACTACCTCTGTTAGCAGAATCTAGTCAAGAACAAATCAAAACCGTTAGAGAAATTAGGCGACAAATCGGCGTTTATTTATTAAGTACTTTGGTCTCGTATGCCTTAGGATCAAGCGGCCGTGCAGTCATCCGTGTAGCTCCATTTGATCCGAAAACTTTACAAACCATCGAAGACCCTTGGATTATTGGCTTTGAAAATCCTGATGGTCAGTCCTATCGCGATCTAGAAAATCCTGAAGAGGTAAATCGCATAGCTAGACTCAAATTCACTAATATAGGTATTCCCTTCCGTTTCTAAGCCATACTACTTTATTTGCTTTATCTACACTCAATCAGTCATCATAAAAACATACCACGTCTATCCGGAACCACCCACATCCTCAAAGTTGTTAGTTTAATTGTATTTTTTCTGGCTCTAAGTATCGGACTCGTCGGCCATTACTTACCTAAACAGCAACCCAAAATCGGAGTTCAGATCATCCCGGTTTCCACTCTCACACCTTCATCCTCCAGCGCCTCAGCCAGCCTCAAACCCCAATCTGCCAGTTCAGTTAGTCAGCTTAAAAGCAATCCACACCCCTAGTAAACCCCCAACAGCTGTAGTAATAATTGCCGTTAGCGAAAAAGCTCCTACCCCAAACATCATCGGCAACCACCCACCCGCGGTCGACCCAACCACCATTCCCAGCATCACTAGCGACTTTCTTGACATACTAACATTCTACCAGATTCTCTCTCTAATCACCCCCCCCTTTTAACCGATAAAAATACGTCGGATAATAATTGTCATCCATCAGATCAATTAAATATCTATCAAAACCTTCGATCTTAAAACCATGCGATATAATCAAAGCTCCTTTTTTCGACTCTTCAGTCAATTTAGTCCGTAGCTTTTTGAGAGTTTTCGGCAGTAAAAACATAAAGATCACATCCGCTTTAGAAATATCCGCTTTGTAAAAATTGCCGCGCCTATATTTGATATTTTTCAGCCGTTTCATAACCGCTCTCAGCCTCGAATAACCAACCAGCATCGGATGAATCTCAAAACCGACTCCCTTCACCCCATACTTTTCGGCCGCCTCTCGAATCACTCTGCCATCCCCGCTCCCCAGCTCTACTAACATCTGACCTTTTTTCAAATCTGCCCGGGCCAAAACCGCCCGCAAACGCTCACTGCTCGTCGGCACAAACGGCGCCCCATACCACTGCCCTAAAAAACCCATCACTACAAACGCCAAGGTCACAAATGCCAACACCAAACTCAAAATGGCAAACAGATAGATAATAACAATCATTCAATAAACCCCCACTCCTCAAATGAGTAATCCAACAACTTTTTGGCCATCTCCCGACGATCATCTGAATTCAGAATCACCCCTAACACTTCCGCATTACCACGGCGGGCCAGCGTCACTAAGGTCAAACCCGCTGGCTCAGTAAAACCAGTTTTAAAACCAACCACTCCCGGGTACGTCGTCAATAAACTTATTCCCGAATACAAATCATAATCCTGGTGTGTGGCAGTGGCCGGTAAAAAAATATGGGGCTGGGCCGATATTTCCACCAAATATGGCCAACGCGAGATTGCATATCGAGACATCAATGCCACATCATAAGCGCTTGAATACTGCACCTTTCCCTCCTCTTCAAGGCCCGATGGATTTATAAATCGGGTATCATTCATCCCGAGTGAGGCTGCTTTTGAATTCATCAAATTAATAAACTCCTCCCGCCGTCCAGTTACACCTTCTGCCAACACCTCGGAGGCATCATTACCCGACACTAAAAAAATCCCATCAAGCAGCTCCTCAAGCGACAGCTGCTCCCCCGCTTTCAGCGTCATTCGATCCGGTTCCATATTTGCCGCCGCCTCAGACACCGCCATCATATCACTCAGCTGCCGATGCTCCATCGCTACAATCACCGTCATAATCTTCGTCAGCGAGGCTATCGGCATCCGAAAATGAGCATTTTTCTGATACATTATCTTACCAGTCTTCGTCTCCACAAAAAAAGCCGCCCTGGCATCCACCTCCGGTCCACCCCCACTGGCCGAGGCCTCCTTCGGCGACCAAATATTCTCGGCCACACCCATCACGCTAACACCCAACACCGGATTAACCAGCGGCTTCGGCCCTGGTAAACTCCGCCAAACCGCCAAAACTCCCCCCGCCAACACCCCAACCATCAACACACTCAGCCACAATTTATCCATCTGCGCCCAAAAATTATACCATGCCCACAAAATCGGCTCCGGGTCCTGCCCCGAATTCCCTCCCGCACGTGCTCCTTTACAGTCCGCGCGAGCGGGAGCCCTTCCTTCGTGTCACCCCTCGCTAGTCTCAAATTGTCATCCTGACCATTCCCTTTTGTCATCCTGAGCGTCCTAGCGAAGGATCTCAAGACTCAGAAGAACTAACACCTCGTCAGATTTTGTTAAAAAACGTTCGCGCTGTTTGGTTGGGGTCATTCCCGTTTCCCCTTTGTCATTCCCGAGAAGTCGGGAATCTACTCTGGTTTGTCCCACCCTCACTCAAGTTACGTCAGTACCATCTCTGATTGCCTAGTTCCATACTGACTCTATCTCAACTGACTACACTTTAGTTTTAAAAAACCTGACTTCGATATTAATTCTTCTGCAGTCAATCACTCTCTATCTACTTGACATCATCCTGGATACCATATATTGTACCCAAGATATGTCTCTTGAATCCGCTGAAATCACACCTACTCCAGTCAGGGTTGGCGTACCGTTTCCTATTCCCCCTAGTATTGACACTTCTCCTACAGGACTGGCACTACCTGAACAAACAGCTCTCCTCGATATAATTGGCGTTGGCCCAGGTAAGCTACTCTTTACCCACCCTTCGGCTGAACAGTTTCTGGAGGATTTCGATGGTGTCAGTACGCCGGCTGGCCCATTTAATGTTGAGTTTGAAGCTCATAGCAGTATATTAGCTCCAAAACTAACCACTCTACCAATTGAAATCAGTATCTATTTGAATAATCTATCACAAGAACAAGTCGATCGATATACCGCTGTGATGATGCTAAACGCTAGGACACTCAAAGGAGTCAGTGATTATGATGCCGTCGAGCTTAATCGGACTGGTCGATCATATATGTTTTTTCTCTCTTGGGCAGGTGATACAGAAGAAACTATGCCTTCCCAAAGTTATTTCCCCCAAAAACCCACTGTCTTTGCTAAAGAAAATATGCAATTTGTAATCCTCGAGGCATAAAAGAGCTAGCTGATTAAATTTCATTAGAAATTAGCAATTAGAAATTCAGAAATTTCCCAGAGGGAAAATTAATCCCGAAGTTGGGTTTTCCAGAAACATTGTATCCGAAATTCTGATTCCAAGATATGTAAACACCACCTAAAACCTGGTTTCGAGGATTCATGAGTGAGCGAATCCAAAGACATAGATTCCCGCCTCCGCGGGAATGACAAAGTAATTACCTAGCGAACGCTTTCTGGAGGACACAACGAGGGATTAATTCTCCCCTTGACTAAAATTTGAGCATGACTGACAATGAGAATATGTCCCGGTTTCTGCCCCTGTTGGTTATCATATTACTCGTGGTTTTCGTCGCCTCTTTGTTGCCAGTCCGCCGTTTCGTCGCCTACAATCTTCACATCTCGGGAGATACCACCACCTCCTGCTGCAATGCCAGCAATATACTTAACCAAAACGGGGCTTTTGATGAAAGCTCAACCATTGCTATCTTTGAGGGACAAACTGTCGATTACCCTAAAACTTCGCTGGCTCAAACCAACGATTACGACCCCACTGCCAACGTCCTCGGTACTACTAACTCCTCCGGTGAAGAAAAATGGATCCAAGTATCTTTAAGCGAACAAAAACTGCGCGCTTATGAAGGCAACAAAGTCGTCATGGAATTTCCGATCTCATCAGGCCTCTGGTATCCCACCCCCAAGGGCACCTTCAACATCTGGTACAAGACCCGCCATCAAAGCATGATTGGAGGTTCAAAAGACCTTGGGACTTACTACAATTTACCCAACGTACCCAGCAACATGTTCTTTTATCAGGGATTTGCTATTCACGGCGCCTATTGGCATAACAACTTTGGGCATCCGATGTCCCATGGCTGTGTCAACTCTCCACTTGGCCAAGTCGCCCAACTCTTCGAATGGACCGGCCCGGTCTTAGCTGCCAACCAAAACGCTCTCCGGGCTTCTCCCGAAAACCCCGGCACCCGGGTTGTCGTCAACTAAGCAGCCAGCGGCACTAATGGATCGAGTCGATCTAAAAGAGTCAAGTTACCCTTAAAATTTCTTCTAATCATCTCCGGAATTAATTTCGAATCAACAGGCGGTCTATAGCCTCGATCCTCCTCTAATGCGACTCTCATGTCAGCTGCCACTAACACCGACAATTTATTAAAATAATTGACAGCTCCCCCCAAACTGTTGCGACCTGTTTCTCTTATAACCATCCCTCGCTCAAAACCTCTTAGTGGATAAGGATCTATAATTTGTAATCTATGGTGTCCACCTAGTAACCGCGGTACTTCGGGAACTCCTTCAAAGGATTCTAACACCCGTTGGTAGCCCTTCCAAACGTGTGTTTTCATATGTTCACGCTCAGCTAGGGTTAATCCATCCGGTTTGTGCAATACTGCTAAAGATATATCCGCCTTCCCGACATCGTGCACTGCCCCTGCCAAACCGATTATTCGACAATCCTGATCACTCCATCCCAACTCCATCGCATAATTCAGAGCCAACAAACCAACTCTTTCACAATGTTTCAAACTCGAAAAGCTATAAACCCCCAATGGGAATAATGTTCCCTCTACGCGTTCATCCGACCAAACAACCGAGTAAAAAAAATCGCTGCTGCGAGGACTAGCCTCCATAATGGCAATATTATACCACGCTAAATTGGCTCTCTCAACTGAACCATCAGCTTACCAAACTTTTTTTGCTCGACCACTTTAGTAAAATAATTTTCGTTGGTGAAAAAATCCTCTATAAACCAACCCGCCACCCCCCGGGTCGGCTCGATAATCGAAAATCGTTTTTCCGGCAACGTAGACCTGGCACTAATCACCTTTAAATTCCCCGGGAAACCCACCGCCACGTCTGCTCCCCAGATAGGTAAATACCCATAGCGCTTTTGCCCGTACCACTCATATAAATAACTCCAGGTGGTATTGATATTAAAAGGCATACTCAGTGAGTTGACTGCAAACGGCTGACCTTCGGCCATAATGTAAGTATAGTCGATCACCTGTTTTTCATCCTTTAACAGCATTCCTGACTGAACGTACAGCTCCGGAATCGTACCTTGCCAGTTAAACTGACCGATCAGGCTTAAATTCGACCAAAGAATAATCAGCACTAGCAACGAAGCCATTAGTCTATTTTTCAAAGATATTTTCTCAATCAACATAGCTGCAAAAATCAGCAAACTAACACTAGCTGCCGCGCTGTAATAATAAAGAGGCAAATTCGAAAAATTTCGAAGGTATGCTACCCATCCACCGCTAAACCAAATCAATAAAAAAATCAATTGTCTTCGATCTGTTTTAAACCTCAACATGAAATATAAAAAAATCGCCAATAATCCAAACACCACCACACTACTCAACCCCTCAAAACTCATTAAATTGTCATGCACAAACCTCAACGAAATATAATAAAGATTTCCCAAATAATTCGGCATTTCGCCACCTTGTCGCAAACGCACAAGCAGCAGAATATTTTTAGTAGTCTGAAAGCCAAATTTTAAATCAGTAATGATAAAGGTCGAAATCGACAGACCAAATCCAATCACCGCAGCCAATAAATATTTTTTTCCGATCGGCCAAATTTTTTTCCGATAAAATGCTAGAGACAATACCAATGGAATTAACAAATGCAAATTAGCAAATTCGAAGTTGATTGATAAGCCATACCCAACCAGCGCCAACATCAAACCATACGGTTGACGCCTAAAAATTAACATTGCTAGTCCCAGGTACATCAACAGCACCGACAAAACGCCCAAAGACGGATTACCCGTATAAAGTGCCCATTGGGTTTGCTCAAACGAAACGGCAAACAGCAACGCCGCGATCAACCCGGTTTTTTTGTTAAATAATATTGAAGCAATCATAAAAACCAACACTGCAGCCATAGCATTGGCCACACGGACAAATCCTGCCATCCACATCGGATCACCCTGACCAATCAAGTAAAATGGCGCGTACAAATAATAAAACAGCGGTCCATGATTTAATCCTTCAGTCGAGGTCGAGGGACCAACTAACTTTAAATGTCCATCCAAAATCTCCCGGATCGAAAAAGCATCTCTGGCCTGATCAAAACCAAAATAGATATTTCCTGGAAAGTAGAAAAACCGGACCATCAGTGCCAAAATAAATATCCCCAACAGCCATTTCATCCCCATATCATACCCAACTTCCGCAAATTTAAAAACTCAATCTGTTAAAATTACTTAAATTACCTTTATGTCTGTCCTCTCAAACAACCTGGATTGGATTATTGTCAACGTCGCATTGGCCCTGCTGGGGAATTTGACTTGTTATTTGACCATCAAAACTCCCGAAAAACCATTTAAACTGATCTTTTTTGTCCTCTGGGTTCTCTTCATCCCCAACACCATTTATCTATTGACCGACCTACAGTACCTGCCTGACCAATTCTGGCTGGCCGATTCCCAGACTAAACTATTTCTACTTATTCAGTATATTGGAGTAATCATCATCGGCATCACCACCTATCTATATGCTCTTTACCCGATGGAACGTCATCTTAATAAACTCTTCAAAATCAGCCGACAAAATCTTAACTTGCTGATCATTTTTTTCAACTTCCTGATCGCCCTCGGCGTCACTCTCGGCAAAGTCCAACGGACCCAATCCTGGTACGCGCTCTTCAACCCTTTGCGGGTCATCTCCGACATCGAAAAAAGCCTGACCTCACCAACCCTTCTTCTGCTCATCTTCACCTTCGGCATTCTTACCAACTTGATCTATTTCTTCTTCAAAAAATACCTCAAACCCCACCTAGGTTAAGTAAACTAGATATTTACTGTTGACAGTTCTGGATGTATCATAAATATAGATGGCCAACTCCAGCGACAGTCAAAATTCGCAACCCAGACTACTTAGCTTCCTGTTTGGTGACCACCGGCTGGCTGTCGTCTGGCTGGTAATCCGCCTTTATGTCGGCTGGCAATGGCTGGTGGCCGGCTTTGAAAAATCCCAAAGCGCTGCCTGGACCGGCAACGCCGCCGGCACTGCCATCCAAGGCTTTGTCAAAGGCGCTTTAGCCAAGACCGGCGGAGCCCATCCCGATGTCTCTCTCTGGTACGCTGAGTTCTTAAAAAATTTTGTTCTGCCTAATTCCACCATATTTTCCTACCTTGTTACCTACGGAGAAATAGCTGTCGGAATTGGACTCATCCTGGGAGCGTTTACCCCGGTGGCTGCATTCTTCGGAGCCTTCATGAATATGAATTACCTGCTGGCCGGAACTCTCAGCACGAATCCAGTCCTTTTACTACTCCAATTTTTACTGTTACTAGCCTGGCGGACTGCCGGCTACTTCGGTCTGGATCGGTTTTTACCGTCATTACTAAAAAAGTCCCGTCATTGACGCCAACCCACATCTCCCTTAAGCTAGAGTAATGGATACAATTTCAGATATCAAAAAAGCGATCAAAGGCGAGGTCAAAACCGACGATGAAACCTTAACTGCCTACAGCCAGGATGCCTCAATTTTCGAAATTAAACCCCAAGCCGTCGTTTATCCGGCCAACACCAAAGATATCCAGTCTCTGGTCAAATTCGTCAACGAGCATCCGGATCAAAACCTCTCTCTAACCGCCCGCAGCGGCGGTACCTGCATGTCCGGCGGCGCCATCAACGACTCGATTATTCTCGATATGACCAAACACTTCAACCAAATGGGGGAGGTCAAAGTTGATAGTGTCGTCACCCAACCCGGTGTTTATTATCGCGACTTTGAGAAACAAACCCTCAAAAAAGGACTGCTTCTACCCTGTTATACCGCCTCGCGCGAAATAAACACGGTCGGCGGGATGGTCGGCAACAACTCGGCCGGTGAAAAAACCCTCTCCTACGGCCAAACGCAGCGTTACGTCAAACGCCTCAAAGTTGTTTTGTCCGATGGCCACGAATACACTATTACACCACTAACCTCTCAAGCTCTAAGCTCTAAGCTCTCTCAGCCAGATTTCGAAGGCCGGCTTTACAAACAGCTCTACGACCTAATCACTACCAACTACGACCTGATAAAATCCGCCAAACCGAACGTCACTAAAAATTCAACCGGCTACTCGCTTTGGAACGTCTGGGACGGCCAAACTTTCGATTTAAACAAACTGATTGTTGGCTCACAAGGCACTCTGGGTATCGTCACGGAAATAGAGTTTGCTCTGGTCAAACCCAAACCCTATTCCAACTTGTTGGTTATTTTCCTTAAAGATCTCAACAATTTAGCCGAAATCATCAATCAGCTTCTGACTCATCAGCCCGAAAGCCTGGAATCCTTCGACGATCAGACACTCAAAGTTGCCACCCGCTTCATCGGTGATATTTTCAAAGTCATCAACCCTACTAGTATGCTTAAACTCGCTTGGCAATTTATTCCCGAGATGTGGATGTCTCTGACCGGCGGCCTGCCGAAACTAATTTTGCTGGCCGAATTTACCGGCGATTCGATGGAGGAGGTCAACCAAAAACTACTGGAAGCTCAGTCAGATCTTAAACCGTTCCATCTCAAAACCCACATCACCCAAAGCGAAGCAGAGTCCAAAAAATACTGGACCATCCGCCGGGAAAGTTTTAATCTGCTTCGCCACCACGCCACCCACAAACGAACAGCCCCGTTCATTGACGACCTCGTCGTCCGCCACCAAGACCTGCCAGCTTTTCTACCCAAGCTCAAAAAAATCCTCAGCCAGTATCAGAAAATGATGATCTATACTATCGCCGGCCACGCCGGTAACGGCAATTTCCACATTATTCCGCTAATCGATTTTGCCAATCCGAAAATCCGCCAAATCTTACCGGAAATTGCCCAAAAAGTTTATAGTCTAGTCTTTGAATATCACGGCTCGATGTCCGGCGAACACAACGACGGCTTGGTCCGGGGCGCTTATTTAGAACAAATGTACGGCCAAAAAGTTTATCAACTATTTAAAAGAGTCAAACACATCTTCGACCCAAACGACATCTTCAATCCTCACAAAAAGGTCGACGCCACCCTCGATTACTCCTACCAACATCTCGCCAAGCCCCACCCCGACGTCAAACATGGATCGTAAATTTAACTTTCCTCTAAAACAATCCGACCAATTCAGCCAAACACTAAATACCCCACTTTATCTTTGATCGTATCTCAACAGGTATTTTGGTGATACTATTACACTAATCACGACATGCTAAAAATTATCCCAATACTAATTATTGTTGTTCTGACTGCTATATTGATATCTTTTAAAACAGCTCAAAAACAAGTATCTACGGATGTAAGTATGAAAGAAACTAAAGATTTTATGATAAATAATATCTTAGTCGATGTCTCAGAAGACTATAAAGCACTAGGTTTTAGTGGGCAAAAAAAACTGGTTTCTGACTCTAAAGGGAATATTTTTGTAGCTTACAGAAAAAAAGCAAATAATTATTATGAAATTTTTGTCGCCAAATTAAAAAAAGATGGGGACGTGTCCTATAAAGTAGATTTTATAAAGAATGTCTCCATTGTTGATAATAAAGCTAGCCAAAGAGTACCCTCTATTGCTATAGATTCCAGGGATAACCTACATCTCATTTGGTATGGTGCAGATTCAAATAACCCGGACGGGGATCGACAGATCAAATATTCTGGCTCTCAGGATGGGGGGGAAACTTGGTCGAAAGCCGTTAATATTTCCTATGTAGAAGGGTACAAAAACCAAACTCTCTGGCAGGAACACCCTAATATTTTGGTAGGTGGGGATGATAACTTATTTGTAGTCTGGGAGGGAAAAGATAAAGATAGCAATAATCAGCTGATAAAGTTTTCCAAATCAAAGGATGGGAAAGATTGGTCCGGTTGGAAAGATATAAATTTATCATCAGGATCTCAATCCAGGCCAACAATTATTCAGGATAAAAATGGACTGCTTTATGTTTTTATGTACTCCAAACAAAATCTCAATAATTCTCAAATTTGGTATTCAATATCTTTAAACGAAGGGGGCAGCTGGTCTGAGTGGAAAAATATTTCTAATTCCTCCCAAGACAACAGACACTTATCTGTCACACTAGACTCAAAAAATAGGCTACACCTTACTTGGAGAGAATTTAGCCTAAGTAATAGAAAAACACAAGTTAGGTACGCAAAATTTGATGGCAAAGATTGGTCAAAATCAGAAATTGTGTCAGAATCCGCAACTTTTCAATTCTTTCCTCAGATAGGGGTAAGTATAGATAATAGTTTATTTATTACCTGGCTTGAGACAGATAAAGAATCTGAATTTCCTGAGGATAATCCACATGAAGGCACATCCTACTTAGTCGTTAAAAAAGAAGCTGAA
Organism: uncultured Gammaproteobacteria bacterium; assembly: GCA_964640215.1. Taxonomy (GTDB): domain Bacteria; phylum Patescibacteriota; class Microgenomatia; order Daviesbacterales; family UBA10151; genus CAZXEW01. The sequence goes on along the minus strand of CAZXEW010000030.1, from coordinate 32,621 downwards.
GCGTCCTTCTCAGAAAAACTTCAAATTGCGAAGGACTCCTTTTTTCCCAATATTTTATCTCAATCTAAAACCCAAAACAGCTTAATTCTTTTTTCCACTAAAGAACTAAACTTCCCAATCTACCTCAGCAAGATCATACTCTAATCAAAGAGTATCCTATAATTAATCCTTGACAAACTATTGGTGTTATAGTAGAATAGCTTGTAATAATTACTACTGGATATATTTTAGGCTCAAATCTTTAATATATGTCTGTATTAGTTAGCTCATAGAAAATTAGAAAATAAAATGAGAAATAAGAAACTTAAATTATCAATCATTGGTTCCGGTGTAGTTGGCCAGGCTACAGGAAAAGGATTTATCTCCAAGGGTTTTGATATAAACTTTATTGATGTAAATCAAAACATTATTGAGAAACTTAAAGATCAGGGTTTTATAGCCAACCTGGCAAGTGATTCTGATATACCAAATAATACCGATATATCTATATTTACTGTTCCAACCCCTACTCTTAACGGTGAAATCCAGTTAGATTATATAAAACTTGCTGCTAAAGACTTGGGCAAAAGACTTGTAAAAATGCCAAAATACCACTTAGCTGTGGTTAGAAGTACTGTACCTCCAGGAACAACCGAAAGCATTGTTAAAATCCTTGAAAAATACTCCGGTAAAAAAGTAGGTATAGATTTTGGAGTTTGTATGAATCCAGAATACTTAAGAGAAGTATCCTCAGTCGAAGATTTTGCAAATCCTTGGGTAGTTGTTATTGGAGAATTTGATAAAAGATCTGGCGACTTACTTGAAAAAGTGTATCAGAAATTCAACTGTCCAATTTACAGGGTTCCCCTAATAGAAGCTGAGATGCAAAAATACGTTCATAATCTTTTTAACGCCTTCAAGATTACCTTCTTTAACGAAATGAGAACAATTGCTAAAGCTATAAAGGTTGATTCAGACCATATGTTTGAGCTTACAACTAAAAGCTGCGAGGGTATTTGGAACCCTAAATATGGTACCCGAGATTTTGGTCCTTTCTCTGGTGCTTGTTTACCAAAAGACACTCAGGCATTCTTAGCCTGGGCGCAAAAGAAAGGTTTAGAAGCAAATCTACTTGAGACAACAATAGAAGTAAATAATACCTTTAAAAACACCAAAACTCCTTCTAGAAAAATTCACTCATCTTTCACAACAGGTTTACCTCTTTAATTTAAGTTTTTACGCTTATGGAAAATACACTGTCCTACATCCAACATTACTTATCCATAATACTATTTTATTTACCAATCGGAATTATTGGAGTTTGGCGTTGGCTTACTTGGGTTGTTAAAAAAGTTATTGGATCATTTTACAAAGTTAAAAAGAATAACTTCAAAGCGTCTGTTTCTATTATTACGCCAGTTTATAACGAAGACCCAAGTATATTTAAAGCAGCTCTTTTTTCTTGGGCAGAAAATGCTCCTTTTGAGATTATTGCTGTAATTGACTACACTGATAAACAATCGATAGAGATCTTTAGAAAATTTTCTAGAACTTATTCTCACACACAACTAATTATTACTAAAAAACCTGGTAAAAGAGCAGCTTTGGCTGACGGAATTAAAATTGCTAAGGGAGAGCTGGTGGCTTTAGTTGATTCAGACACTCTCTGGGCAGAAACAGTTCTGAAAAACTCACTACCTCCGTTTATTGACCCTAAAGTTGCCGGAGTCACAACTAGACAGAACGTGCTACAAACCCATACCTTAGCTCAAAAATTGTTTGATATTCAATTGGATTTAAGATACTGCGAGGAATTTACTTTTTTAGCTGCAGCTGGAGATGCTCTAGTTTGTTTATCTGGAAGAACAGCATTTTATCGAAGAAGTGTTGTTTTACCAATGTGTGATGAGCTGGTGAATGAGACTTTTATGGGTAAGCCAGTTATCGCGGGAGACGACAAGAGATTAACCTATTTAGTTTTAGCTAGTGGTTGGAAGGTTGCCTATCAAAAGAATGCCAGAGTATATACCCCGGGAATGACTGATTTGAAATCCTACTTGAAACAAAGGCTCAGATGGACTAGAAATAGTTTAAGGGCAGACTTAAGAGCAATTTTTCAAGGCTGGCCATTTAGACATCCAGCTCTAGCGTTTTACCAAATTGACAAAGTTGTTCAAGCCTTTGCCATGATTTTAAGCCCGATCTACTTTTTAATATCTCTTTACTTAAGTCTATATTTAGGAGCAGGTTTAATTTTCATTTGGTGGTTTATTTCAAGAGCTATTAAAATTTACCCTCATTTACAAAGAAGACCCGCTCATGTAACTATTTTACCTTTTTATGTATTGTATACATTTGTTTCAGCAATTTTGAAAATATATGCTCTGTTTACTTTAAATACTCAAAGTTGGATTACCCGATGGGATAAAAGCAGGTTACCTCAATTTAAATTTTTAAGTTATGTTCCAGCATATGCTATGTCTGCAATACTGCTTTTTGTTCTGACTGGACTTGTTTATTCCCAGAAAACGGGCCTCACTTTTCCGGAACCGAATAGACAGCTTGCTCAAAATCTGGTAGATACTAAAATACAGGCTGAGAATATAGTTTTAGACAGCAATATTAAATTAGAGCAAGTTAGTGATTTAGACTCTAAAACTTATATTAATGATAATGGTTTGTTAATAAAAAAATATGTTGTTAAGCAGGGAGATATCCTATCTGGAATTGCGGTTGCTTTTGATACAGATGTTCAAGATATAGTTGAAGCAAACTTAAATATCTTACCTAATTGGAACAGAATTGAGCCAGGAACAATCCTCAGCATCCCTTATCAACAATTTAGCTTAGAGTCTCCTCATACCAACTCATACACAATTAAGAAAGTCACAAAGCTTGAGATTATCTATGATAAGGAAGATAACACAATTCATGTTTTTGGCAGAGGTAACCCAATAAAACTGGCCGATTTACAGACAAAATTAGGAAATGACAAAATTGAACAAACCAAACCTAAAGAGTGGCTACTCAAAGCCAACCTTAAGATTGAAAAAGGAGTCTCTTTATACTTAAGTAAGGATGAGGTTGAATGGTTAAAACTTAAGAGTGAGCCTGGGAACTTTGTATCTATTCGAACATGGGGCGGAAATGTCCACATTGATGGGGTCAGAATATCTTCTTGGGACACGACTAAAAATGACTATGATAAGAATGACAAAGATGGCAGAAGTTTTATTATGGCCAAATATAGCTCAAGAATGGATATTCTAAATTCTGATTTGGGTTACTTAGGATTTGATCCTCATTCAAGTTTGGATGGTTCATCTTATGGAGTTTCCTGGAAATTACCAGATGGAACAGCCGGTAAGTATTTTGTAACAGGAGAGGTTAAAAATTCAAAATTCCACCATAATTACTTCGGAGCATATACATACGGTGCGGTTGGTATGGTTTGGGCAGGTAATGAGTTTTATGAAAACATCCAATATGGACTGGATCCACACGATGATTCAAATGGATTTTTAGTTGAGAATAATATTTCTCGCAACAATGGCAACCACGGAATAATTTTCTCTAAAAGATGTGTTAATAATATTATTAGAAATAACCTCTCTTACAACAATAAACTCCACGGAATAATGTTGGATCGGGATTCAAATAGTAATATCGTCGAAAATAATACCGTTTATGGTAATAAAGACGGTATTGCCTTCTATGACTCAAGCAATAATATAGTTAAGAATAATAAAATATACGGGAATCAGAGGGGCTTCAGAGCCAACACCAGATCCCAAAAAAACCAAATTACTCTCAATGAGTTTAGTAAAAATAAGCAATATGGAGTATATCTTTACGGCCAAGCAGATAACAATACTGTTTCAAATAATATTTTTAGCCAAAACCAAACTGCAGTTTATGTAAAAACAGATTCGAACCAGATCAATGACAACAATATTACAAATAACAAAGTTGGTGTTTATTTTGTTGATGATGCCTCAAGTAATAAGGTCGCAAATAATATAATTAAGAACAACTGGGATTTTGGTATTTATACAAAGACTTTTAAAGGCACGAAAAATTATGTTGGTAAAAACGATTTGTCTGAAAATGGACAAGATCTTTATTCTGTTTCCTCAAAATCTACTTTAATAAGCACCAAGTAATATTACCCATCAATGAAGCTCTCCGACGTACGTCGGAGTTTCTTCTTAGCTGATAAACCAAACAAAATAGCTTAGACGGTTTTCCCAGCCGAGCTGGAGATGATCAAACAAAGCGGAGTTACTGTCAAAACAATTGACCAAGCTATCACCGAAATCCTGCCTCAGCTTTAGTTAAACTGCTTTCCCGGCTGATCCGAAAAGGTCGATTTTGTGTTCTACTAATTGGCGGATTGCATCAACCACCGGAGGGAGGGCTTTATACATCGCATACTCATCCGGATTTTGTTGGAGAATTTTTTCTAACTCATCCTTAAAAGCCTGGCGAACTTCAGAGTTCAGGTTTACCTTGACGATTCCGTTTTGAATCGCGGCCTTAACCTGATCCTCGGGTATGCCCGAGGATCCGTGCAGCGACAAAAACACCCCCGTCGCCTCGGCAATCGCCTTAACCCGCTCCACATCCAATTTTTTCATTCCACCGGTATATAATCCATGGACATTTCCCACAAAAGCCGCGAATATATCCACCCCCGTCTCCTCAACAAACCTCTTAGCGTTTTCTGGTTCAGTCATTGGTACTTTGCTGGCTTCATCAGCTGCCGCCCCGGCATGAACCTCGGACGATCCACCGATATGATCAAGCTCCCCCTCGGCCGTCAAACCCTTAGCATGCGCCGCTTCGGCCACCTGTTTGGTTAAACGGATATTTTCCACAATTGGCAACTTCGAGCCATCAAAATGAATCAGATCATAACCCGCCTCGATCGCACTCAAACAATCTTTGACCTCCAACGAATGATCCAAATTGACCAAAATCGGCACCCCGCATTCTAACGAATAATTGCGCGCCAAATCAACCACATTTTCCGCCCCCATCCATTCCGTCTCCCCCGGCGAGCTCTCAATTATCACCGGCGATTTTTTATTCGCCGCCGCCTGCGCCACCGCCTTAAACGTCTCCAAATTGGCCACATTAAAGGCCCCAATCGCAAATTTCTCCCTTTTAGCTTTCTCCAACCACTCCCGTGCACTCATCCAGTAGATAATATCACAATTTGACAAACTCACCATTACTGCTAAACTACGCACATGCACTCCTGCCTGGGGTCGGACCCTAAAGCCGATAACAAAAAAACAAATGCCAGCAAAAAACACTATCAGACAATTCTCCGAAAATAGTTATTACCATGTTTACAATCGAGGCGTAGAAAAACGTATTATCTTTCTTGATAGGCAAGATTACACCATCTTCCTAAGTTATTTGAAACATTACCTTGACCCAACATTAGGGTCGGACCCTAAATCTCTAGCTCAAGAGGTAAATTTACTTGCCTTTTGCTTAATGCCAAATCATTTCCATTTAATGCTACATCAAATCACTAAGGATGGGATAACAAAGCTTATGCGTGCCGTCTGCACTAAATATGCAACTTTCTTCAATCTCAAATACAACCGGGTAGGCACGTTATTTCAAGGAAAATATAAAGCAACAATAATTCTGGAAGATATCTACCTGTTACACCTGTCACGTTATATCCATCTTAACCCTTATCCAGGGTCCGACCCTAAAACATATGATTTTTCAAGCTATCGTTACTATCTATCTTTAGCTAAAGCTGATTGGGTGAAACCTGATTTTATTTTGTCATTTTTCAAAACTGCGCACAATATCTATCTAAGAGACTGCCTTTCGTATGAAAATTTTGTTGAAGACTATCTAGAAAATACTGAAGAAGCCTTAGGGGAATTGACCCTTGAAACCTAAGGGTCGGACCCTAATTCTACGGACCCTAATTCTAAATCTTTTTGGCTACAATCTTCGAATTAGCTTTCAATCGCTCTTGCATCTGGTCATAAGTCAGCAACCCCGCCTGTGGACCAACCTGCTCTACTACTCCAGCCGCATTTGCCGCACCCCAGCGCATGGCAGAGTCTAAACTCTTCCCGTGTAATAATCCAGCCAACACCCCGGTGGCATATGCATCACCGGCCCCGGTCATCTCGACTAAATTAGCTGGAAACAAACCTAGTTCAAAAAAATTTTCCCCGTCAAACCCCCACGAGCCGTTCTCACCGTCTGTTACAACTACCTGCCGCGGCCCCAGATCATGCAATCCTGTCAGCAGCTCTTTCATCTCTTTTTTCTCACCCTCTTCAAAACCCAACACCAGTTTGGCTTCTTCCTTATTAACAATAAAAACCTCTGTCAAAGACAACAATCGCGGATTTTTCTTAACCCCCTGCTTAATCTGGAAAGTCCCCGGATTATACAATAGCTTCGAGCGCGTCCGTTCGAGATAGTTGATCAGCTGTTCGATAAAATTAGTATCCACAAACGAGGGCGACAGCGAGGTCAAATAGACCCATTTTGTCCGCTCTAATTCCGGCAACTCTAACTTCCAGGGCTGATGGTGAACCAAAATCGTCCGCTCACCCTTAAAATCAAGCACGACATGGTGATTCGACAACATCTCTTTATTTTTGACCAAATACCGGCAGTCAACCCCCTCGCTCCGGAAATTATCGGCAATCCGCTGCCCATCCTCATCATCCCCAACATTAGTGTAAATGGCGCTATTCAACTTCAGCCGTGTCGATCCAACAGCGTTATTGGCCGCATTTCCCCCAATTAGTGACGTCGATGGCCCAACCGGCACTTTATCCCCACTCCTTAGTATCAATTTTCGCTGCCCATCCTCACTCCGGGTTTCCGCATCAATCAGCGGTACAAATAAATCTATTACCGAGTCGCCAACCGAAATCAAATCAAACATATTTACAGTGTAGCCTAAAAATGGAACTGTCGGAAGAGTTTAATCTAGTATTGACACCTAATTACAGGGCCAATTGCTGATCAATCAGCGCCTTAAAAGCACTAAACGGTTGAGCACCCACCACAATAGTCCCTGTCATACTCTCGTCACCGTTATCTTTGCCGATAAAAAAGCTAGGCGTTCCAGTCGCACCATAAGTCCCGGCATCGGCCAAATCTTTGTCAACCTTTTGAACATACTTGCCTGAATCGATGCAGCTTTTCAAAGTATCCCCATTGAGACCGATTTCCTTGGCAATCACCGGCAACTGATCCAAACTTAAACCAGTTCCATTTGAGGTGGTTCGCGTAAACATCTCGTCGTGATATTTCCAGTAAACCGTGTCCCCGCCTTGATCCCTGGCACAAAGAGCTGCCTGAGCTTCTTTATGGGCATTTTGGTGAAATGACAGCGGCAAGTTGCGAAAAACTATCTTCATCTTGCCGGTATCAACATAATCTTTCTTCAACTGGCTGTAGGTATCAGTATAGTAACGCTTACAGAACGGACATTCATAATCCGAAAACTCAACCATTGTTAACTTGGCTTTTTTGTCGCCCAATACCGGACTATCTGCCAATGATACTTTCACTGGACCTGCATTCTCAGCCGCCGCTGGTGCCGCAGATGCCTGCGCGACCGCACCGCTTCCAGTCGTCGCCTCTCCCAAAACCGGAGAATTCGGCGTCACACCCTTAATTCGGATAATCCCACTACTCAGCAAAATCGATACCGAAATCAAAATCGATCCGACCAAAATCGCCGCCGGCGTCGACATAAAACCTTGCCGATATTCAACATGTGGAGTTTCAGCCATAGTACAAAATCCATTCTGACCGATTTCAATCTTTCTGTCAACCATTACAAAAAATCTAAACAACTAATCGCTTGGACACCTAACCTATAATTATTGAATTATACCTCAGCTATAATTATAATACAGACCATGCACCTTGAACTAGACAGATTAAAGAACAGCTTTGACCAAAATCTGATTGGAGACCACACCGACTTTATAGAGGCCGAGACGTTGCAAATAATGGTGGAACAGGCACCTAATTTCCCTCCCGGCAATCAGCTACCTCAATTAGATTTTTCAGATCCGGTTCGATTTTTCAATCAGTATCCTCGAACCACTCAGTTCATCAACACCTATCAGGAATATACCAACTATGTCTCACTTCCCATGACATCAGCCCAATTCCAATCATTAAATCGCTTTTTTGTTCGCAAGGTAATATCTGACTTAGCAGAAGCGTTAATTAGAAGCAGAGGAGTACCTACCAATCAAGTATTTCTGGGATCAGTTGATGCACTCGATTATTGGCAACTTCTCTATCCCAAATCTCCGATTGTAATAAACCCTTTTGGTCAAGCCTCCTTGCTTAATATATCTACACCACACGGATTAACCGTTGATACCACCGGCGATTATCCTACAATTGCGGAAATAGTTGGGATCATCTCTAATCGTAGAGATACCCAGTCGTATCTACCTGCTGTCCTAAAAAGTCTCAGCACTAGTAAACAACATTCCCACCGCTTTTTACTAAAACCTGTATCAGATTTGTGACCACCAGCGATGTTAAAATTAACCCCGACCAAAGACACAAGATTACAGTCGATCCTTTACCATTTGACACTAAATTTCTTGGAACTTTCATAACTGAATGGGTCCACAGATACCAGCCAACACCTGACTCAGCCACACTCTATGACATCCAAAGCGAAGCTAGAAAACAGCTCAAAAGACGCTTATTCAACTCTTCTAAACAGCTAGGCAAGGTTTCTGAAGACTGGTTTTCTAACCCCACCCTTGAAGTAGCTTTATATTTAACAAACCTGGCCCAGCCACACCCTTCAGACCCTTTGGTCAATTATCTTGTTTTAAATTCCCCAACTCAACACAGTGTCGTTTCTTAATTATTAGGTTTCATCCTCAGGACCTGCAAAACGCCCTTAACAATCGCCTCCTTGGTTAAGCCGAACTTTTTTAGCAATTCCTGAGGATTCCCTGATTCGCCAAAATGATCGTCAATACCTATAATCTTAGTCGGCACCGGGCAATGTTGAGAGACCAATTCCGCCACCGCTCCACCGAGTCCACCGTTCACCTGATGCTCCTCAACTGTCACGATCGCCCCACACTCCTGGGCGGCCTTTAAAATCGTCTCTTTATCCAACGGCTTGATGGTATGACAGTTAATCACCCTGACCCCAATCTTTTGCTCCCCTAACTCTTTCGCCGCTTGCAGCGCCCTGTACACCATCTGTCCACAGGCAATAATGGCTACACTATCGGCTTTAGGGTTCAACCCTGTATCCGATAGTGATGAAAAGAGTACTTCCGCCCTACCTATTTCAAAGGGAGTTTGTTCGGTTGTTATTACCGGCACTTTATCGCGCGACAAACGCAAATAGGTCGGTTTTTTTGTCCGGGCAATCGCCTGGGTGGCTTTACGCGCCTCAATGGCATCGGCCGGACAAATCACCACCATATTGGGCAACGCCCGCATCAAGGCCATATCCTCCAACGCTTGGTGCGTCGCCCCATCCGGCCCGACTGAAATACCGGCGTGAGAACCGACAATCTTGACCGGCTGGTTGTTGTAACAAATCGTTGTTCGAATCTGCTCCCAATTCCGCCCCGGCGAAAATGTGGCGTACGAACTAACAAACGGTATCTTTCCAGCCGCCGCCATCCCAGATCCAACTGTCACCAGATTCTGCTCAGCCACCCCCACTTCTATAAATCGTTCCGGAAATTTCTGCTTAAACGCCTCCATCCGCGTCGACTCCGTCAAATCCGCACATAGCGCCACTACATTTTTGTCTTCTTCCCCCGCCAACACCAACCCCTCCCCAAACCCATCCCGCGAAGGCTTCATCTCCACACCCTCCTCAAACAACTTAGGATTCAAATTAGCTTTGTCATTAATCATATTTACATAACCCCTCTAAAATAAAATAAAAATACTGACAATGAAATTAAAACCAGTCCTAGTATCAGTAACATTATTCGAAATATCCTTGTACCCGAGACTGAATTAGTATTGGTTATTTGCTTTTGGGGATCAAAACAAAATATAGCAAATAGAACAAAAATTATCCCAAGCGCGGATAAAAACAACATTTTCTCCCAAACCCCGCCCTGACCATTATAGGAAATACCGTTGGCCAATCGAACCTCCAAAGCTCCAACTATTAAACCGGCAAAAATAGCGATCGTTCCAAATATAACTCTGGCAAAATTATCATTTCTTATACCAATAACTACACAATAAAGACCGTACGTGTACGAAAAAACAGGTAGAACGTAGGCTGCAATGGTATTTGCGATCTCTAGCAAACTTAGTCTATTCAGGGTCGTTATCATTTTTGCGGAAACCAGACTACATGGCTAATTTTTGACTCCGGAACTGCCCATCGCTTATCACTGGCAAAACGAACCAGATAAAAATATCCAGGCACTACTTGACCGACCGGCTTGTTATCAAAATAAAATGCCTGATTATCCGGCTCTAAATTTTGTCCAGGCATTGCCATAATCTGGCTAATTGATTCAAGATCTCCAATATAGGCCCCACTAACTTGATCAAATTGCGGGCGTCCATAAACCACCACATCCCCAACTTTCAACCGACCAAACATTAAATAAAGATCTTTCGAGGCCGAAAAAACGATATCCCCCTGCATATAAGGACCGGCATCTCCGCCAGCCACGCTATACGGCTTGATTACACTCGTCACCAGAAAAAACAACATTGCTCCCCCAAAAAACAAAATCAAAAATAGTACTATTAATCTACTCATATTTTCTCCTTGTTTCCAAACAGCCAATTTGCTAATATAGCAATACGCGGGCTGGGTACTATAATCGCATCGGCGTGTATATCCGCAAAGAGATCCGCTCCAAAGCGGATTTTTTTTGACCAAAATTCCACACCATCCTCAAACAATTTAGGATTTAAATTAGCTTTGGTGTTAATCATTTAAAAATATCCAATAGTGATCCCTTTGTATATCTATCTTGCAAAAAACCAATTAATAACAACACCGGTATAATTAGCTCCAAGAAAGCAAAAAATCTTAAACCTATTCGATCTTCCTTAGTTGCTTTTTTCGGTACTACGTACCACCTACCTAAAAAAAGATTACTAGCTCTACCGAAACCTTTAAATGCTAAAAAAGCATCGGCCAACCCGAGAAATAAAAACACTAAAGCAAAAATCGCCGGATGCCCTGCTAGCCAAATAACTATACGATTTGGAGATGATATACTCTCGTTATTCATGTTCACTCCTAATCTTCCCCCTTAACGTTCTCAACTCTTTCAAGGCAATTTGGGCCTGTTCAGCTTTGGGTGGATCGCCCGCCACGTCTTGAGTCCCCGGCGGCGAGCCGTGCCAGTGAAAATCGCCTTCCATAAAATCAACGCCCTTGCCGGGGATCGTGTGCGCCAAGATCAGGGTCGGACCCTCGACAATCGTTTTAGCCCTCTCACAAGCCTCGATTATTTCGCGAATATTATGCCCGTCAATCTCGATCACCGACCAGCCAAACGCCTCGTATTTGGCCTTAAGCGAATCCAGCGGCATCACATCTTCAGTAAAACCATCAATCTGGATGTTATTCCGGTCCAAAATCGCCGTCAGATTATGCAACTTATACTTAGCCGCCAGCATCACTGCCTCCCAGGTATTACCCTCATCGTGCTCACCATCCGACATCACCACGTAGACTCGCCACATCAGCTGATCCATCTTGGCCACCAAGGCCATCCCACTTGCCTGTGACAACCCTGAGCCAAGCGGCCCCGAAGTCGTTTCAAGCCCCGGCAACGACTCCCGATGTGGATGCCCCTGCAACCGCGTCCCTAATTTTCGCAAACTTCTCAACTCCTCAACCGGGAAAAAACCGCGACGGGCCATCGTCGCATACATCACCGGACAAATATGCCCGCAAGAGAGTACAAACCGATCCCGCTCCTCCCAATCCACCCTCGATGGATCAATATTCAAAACATGGAAAAACATCGCCGTAAAGACATCAGCCATCCCCAGCGGCCCGGCCGAATGCCCCGACCCCGCCTCCACCAGCATCCTAATAATATTCTGGCGGATCGTATTAGCCGTCAACTCCAACTGCTCAATCTCTTCATCAGACAGATACATACCTCTATCTTAAGCCTTCTAATAAACAAAATCCAAGATCTATCTCCTGGTTACAAGAATAAGCTATAGCTAAACATTGTAACTACAATCAGCCAACTGTTAGAACACAATATATCTTCGAGGCGTACTAACTTGACACCTGTCCTTTCTAGATCGAAAAATCCCCCCTGGTGGCAGCCAGGTGGTGGGTGTGTTCACCTCGGTCAATCTCTTTTTGGAAATCCTCAATCGCATCCAACACCTCATCAGGCGAGTCAACAATTCGATAGACTTTAAACTCCTCAGGCCGCAGCAGCATATTTTCCCGAAACGCCCTAATAATTTTCTTCCAAAACTTACCATACAAAATCAGCGGTTTATGATGGCCAAAATAAAGCCTGGCCAACCCCCAGGCCATTCCAAACTCCGAAATCGTCCCTGTCCCACCGTTGAACACCACGTAGACCTGTCCTTCCCTCAACATCGCCAGTGTCCGTTCGACATAATTGTCAGTCTTAATCTCCTCATCAAACAGATTCTCCGGATCCCGACCTTCAAAATAGGGAATGTCCTTTGGCTTCATCGTCACCGCGATCACTTTTCCGCCGCCCATCTTGGCTCCCACTGTCGCCGCCCGCATCACTCCCGGCCCGCCCCCATCCACCACCGTATAACCGGCCTCCGCCAGACCTTTGGTCACCTCAACCACGCTTTTATAGAGACGTTGATCCTCTTTGGTATCGGAGTAGCCAAATATCGCCACCGTCGAGATGGCGGACACTTTTCTCTCAGCTGGCGATCTGTTGGGTCGCTTCCCAAAATTGCTCAAGATTTTCATCTAAATCTCCTTCCAGTAACCGTCCGGCACCAATCACTAAATTATCTGCACCAGCCTTTATTAGCTCGGGTACATGCTGGAGTGTAATGCCTCCATCCACTTCTATCATAAACCCGTTTGTCCCCCGAAGTCGAGCCAACGCCTTGACCTTTTCGATCGATCCATCAATAAACTCCTGCCCCCCAAAGCCCGGCTCAACCGACATTATCAACACCGCATCCAAAATGTCTAAATATTCTTCAATTTTTTCTACTGGTGTTTCTGGATTAATTGACAGCCCAACTTCAATATCTTTAACTTTACATCTCGAAAAAAATTCGTCTAAACCTGCCTCATCGGTTTCAATCGGAGCCACGAATCGCTTCACCCCAACACCACTCAAAGCTTCAATCCACCCCGCTGGATCAACCACCATTAACTGAACTTCGACCTGCAAATTTAATGGGTATTTTTTCACCACCTCAGCAGAAACCGACTTATTCGCCACAAAATCTCCATCCATCAAATCAATCTGGACCCACCCACCCTCGAGGGCGCCCGCTTTATCCAGCTGCCCGGCCATTTGCCGATACTCAGACTCAGTTGTCGCCAAAATTCCGGGTACGATTTGAACCATTAATTTTCTTTCTCAACTTCTGTCATCTTTTCTAACCGCCGCTCGTGGCGGGCATCATTCGAAAACTGCGTCTCTAAAAAGGCTTTAACAATTCGATAGGTCTCCTCGGCGTCCAGCTTATCGGCCGGCAAGCTCAAGACGTTAGCATCCTCATGTTCTCTGGCCTGTTTCGCCCGCTCTAAGTCATCAACCAATGCAGACCGCACCCCATCGACCTTGTTCGCCACCATATCCACGCCTGCCCCTGATCCACACAGCAACACCCCACGGTTTTGGGGCTCCTGGGCCACCGCATCAGCTACTTTTTTGGCAAAATCAACATAATCATCTCCTGGCTCAAAATGATCATTTCCCAAATCCGTCACCTCAAAACCCTCATCAACCAACCGCTTCCGCAGCCGCTCCTTCAACTCAAACCCTCGATGATCGGCACCCAAATAAATCATAGTTGTTAGGACTTAGGAGTTAGGACTTAAGTTAAAAACAATTAAAGCGACTAGGTCCTAAGTCCTTAGTAACTAGGTCGTCTGAATCTAATTGTACCACGATACAATTAGTCATAGTTTGATGCCGTTGACGGAAAAAAGCGAGAGTGATATAAATACCAAGCTAGCTGTTAAGTTAGTAATTCAAGAAAACCCGCTACGTGCGGGTTTTTTTGTGGCAAAATACCTCCATTTGCCAAAGATTGGATTTCTGCCCGCAAATTGCTTTTGACATTAGTTAACAGTCGTTTTAACTCTAAACCAGCCATCAAATAAACTACACTGGATTCTCCTCCGCAATTTGTATTTACCCCATTTTGCCCCAGGCCATCAAAACAGGCTCCGGTCCCATCAACCATTCTTACTCCCTGGCTGTTATTACCATGAAACCAACTGTAAAAAAATAAAGCCTGATCAAGATAAAACTTCTCACCAAAAATTCGATAGGCACTAAGCAGTGCCAGAACGGTATAAGATACATCAATTGGCTGCTGATCATACAATGCTTTTGGTCGTCCTTTTTCCCACCAACCCCGATTACCCACTACAGACGGCATTGACTGATATTTAGAATTTTTTATCAAAAAATTAAGCGATGCTAAGCCAATTTTTAAATATTGGTCATTTTTCAACAGCTGACCGGCCTCAAGCAAAGCCCAGGGCTTTAAAGCATTGGCGTAAAACAACTTATCCTCAAACCACGGCCATTTTACCGAAGCATTTTTTTGATAGGCTTCGACTAATCTTTTTGCTAAATAATCAGCCTTTTTTTTGTCCCCCATTTTGACCAGTCCAAGTATCGAATAGGCACTAACCCGACTGTGGTCCGACAAAGCTACCCCCTGATACAGATAGTTAACTAAATCATTGAAGCGGTTACTATCAGCTCCTTTCAACCAGCCCAAAGCCCATAACACCTCACCGCTAGCCTCACCGAAATAATCTTCTTTTTTATCAAACAAGCCGTTTTTACCCCATATCATTCTTAGCCCATTTTTAGGTGCCCGGGCTCGAAGTATCAACTGGCTGAATAATTTTATCAAGCGTTTATCGTCAAGCATGACCGAAACAATCAACGCCCTGGCCTGATCTTCAATAGCGTAGCCAAACCGATGAGCTTTTTTTTGACCATGGCAAAACTGCATGAATCCTTCCTTATCAATTAGTTTCAAAAAATACTTACTCGATATGTTTATATCCATATAAATTATTAGACCGGCCGGGAACTCAACCCAACCGGGGTTACAGAGCTAGGTGCAGACATAGTTGGTCTCGGAAATTTTTTAATCATCGATTGACCTTGATTTAGCCGAATAATTTTATTAAATAATTGTAAGTACTGCCCTCCGACCCGATCCCAAGTCATATTTTTACCCACCCGATAGGCCTCGATCTCAAGCGCGCGCTTACGATCAGGATTTTTAACCATCTCAATAACTGCCCCAGCGATCTCTTTGCTGCCTTTAAAAGGCACTAAAATACCTTTGTTTTTACCCAACATCTCTTTAGCATATAAATATGGGGTTGAGATACAAACCTTTCCAGCTCCAATCGCATAAGCCAACGATCCTGAAGTAATCTGTTGAGGATTGACATACGGGGTGATGTAAAAATCACTGGCGCTGACATAACCGATTAAATCATCCAAACTGACATATTCATTAATAAACCGAACATTCTTTTCGACCTTCAATCTTTTTGACAATTTAATCAAGTCGTCTCGATAACCATCTACTCCATTACTTTTGGCCAATTCGCCGGGATGAGTCTCACCAACTACTAAATAAATAAAATTAGGCACCTCTTTAATAATTTCAGGCAGGCTGTTGATGGCATACTCAATACCTTTAGAAGCTGATAACAAATTAACGCTGGACATCACTTTATTTTCATCCAACCCCAACTTTTGTTTCCAGCTGTCGACCTCGCCCAGCTGAAATTGAGGCACCCCGTGAGGAATAACTATAATTTTTTGCTTGTCCAGACCATAATCCTCAGCTAAAATCCGGGCACCTGCCTCAAGCATCACGACCACAAAACTTGACTGATCGTAGATTTGACGGATAATTTTTCTCAAATTTGGCGAAGGTGCCGGAATAACCGTATGGAGAGTTGATAAAATCGGTTTATTGATTTGGCGGATAAATTTTACCACCATCTCCCCGTCACGGCGTCCATAAATCCCAAACTCATGTTGCAAACAAACGATATCGACATTTTTCGACGAATTAATATATTTGATGGCTCTTTGATAATCTGACCAGCTATTTTGATGAATAGTTAATTTAACCTCGTCAGGATAGTCCAGCTTGCTACTTACATCATCCTTCATCGCCACGATCGAAATGACATTTTCAGGCGATAACTGATTGACAGCCTTGGCTAGATCTTTACTAAATGTGGCAATCCCACATTTTCTCGGGACGTAGGAAGAAATATAAAGTACCTGCGCCGATCTTTGATGAGAGTCCATTTGAATTCGGTCGTTTAATTTTGATGTTAGTAACGGACTGCTTATACTCATATCTAGAACAAGGAAGGCAGGAATCGGAGCAAAATAGAAATTCTGGCAAAGTATATCATGTCTTGCAAGTACTACACAAGCCAATACAGATTAAATTAAATCTAGCAATAATTTCATCGGCACACTCGCCAGACCAATCACCCGATCACCACCACCATAATAGACATACAACAGGCCATTTTTTTCGATAGCTCCACAAGTAAATACCACATTTTTAATAAAGCCGTCTTTTTCGTAATCCATAACAGGTTCAAAAATCGGCTCATCCGATCGATAGATTACCTGTCGCGGGTCTTTTAAATCTAAAAAAATGACGCCCAGCCGGTATATCTTCTGATCGTCAAAGCCATGATAAATAAGTAACCAACCTTTTTCAGTTTCAATCGGTTGGGCCCCAATTCCGACCCGCTGGCTATCCCAAAAGCCCGGTCGTTTATTGAAAACAGGGTATCGCTCCGGCCAATAATCTAGCCTGTTCGAATTGGCAAATTGGGTCTGACCTTCGCCTGTCCTAAACAACAACCAATATTCGCCGTTAACTTTTTTCGGGAATAAACTGGCATCTTTACCTAAAATATCCGGCAAAATAATATGATAATCCGAGAATTTAATAAAATCCTTGGTGGTTGATAACCCCACTCTCGGATATTTTTTACGGTGAAAATATTTGGGTACGAAACTAAAATTAAGGTTTTGATACCACGGATATCGATTAAAATCTAAGTATGACCAGATTGAGCTGTTTTGATTTGAAAAGCCAATCCCGTGTGGTGATGCAGAGGTGTAAACTAAATAATAAACATTTTCTATTTTTACAACCCTGACATCTTCAATCCCGTATTCCTCAAATTGATGTTGACCACCGATATATATAGGATGATTGTGTCTTTCAAAATGAACCCCGTCTCGACTGCCAGCCAGGCCTAATCTCGAAATATCATCATCTCCGATCGCCCGATAAAGCAGATAAATTGCTCCCTTATCAACAAATACGCCTGGATTAAAAACTAACTTATTCTCCCACTCTAGATTGGTCGGTTCAAGAATCGGATTCTCCTTGGCTCGGGTAAGTTGCAACACTTATACATTATATACACATCGCCAGATAAGAAATTCATGAAAACGATTTTTCAATTGTTATATAATCAAACTATGAAAAAGACCCGTCAGACAACTTCACATCAACCTTTTAACATTAAAGTCGACAAACCCTGGGGTTATGAAATTATTTTTACCCAACCCGATTTACCCTATACCGGCAAAATAATCCACCTTGAGGCCGGAAAGCAAATTAGTTTACAAGTCCACGATCAAAAACAAGAGACCCAAATGCTCGTTACTGGAAAATGTCTACATATTTCTGATGATCAAAATGGCGCTTTGGTTGAAATAGAAATGCAGCCTTTAGTAGGTTACACTAGTAAAATCAACCAACGTCATCGCCTGAAAGCAATTACCGACGCTGATATCTATGAAGTTTCAACTCCGGAAATTGGCACCACCCAGCGCCTGGAAGACGATTATCACCGCCCGGATGAAACTGTCCAAATGCGCCAATTGGAGCGGCGAAAAAATTGACGCCGTCAATCACTTTGAGCCTACTAGCAACTTTTAAGTTAACTACCGGCCACTGTTCTAAGATACCAGGACCATCAATAGTCCTAATAATGTCTCCCGTCTGATCAATATACTTGACTGATAGTTTTACTGCATTGACATCTCTAACAAACTTTTGTAATATCCCTCCCACATGGCTAATTTTCGCCAGTACTCAAATAATAAGTCCGTCTGGGTGGTAGTCAGCTCTATTATTTTAGTAGTCGTCATCATTTTTGCGATCAAAGCCTTACTTGGCGCTGCAAACAAACCTGCCAATTCTTCGTCACAAGTCCAACTCTCCACCCCGAACGCTACCAAATCGATCAACAAAGATCTAACCATTCCGATTAAAGATGACAAAGGTGTCACCCAAGCGACCATTAAATATAGCTTCCGAGACGCCGAGCTGACTAATGAAATCATCGTCCAGGGGGTCAAGAAAACTTCAGTAGTCGGCCGAACGTTTTTAATCATCAACCTTAAACTCAGCAACGATTCAACCAAAAAAATTCAGATCGAAACCCGCGATTACGTCCGGATGGCAGTAAATAGCAATGAAAAAGAATTACTGGCCCCTGATATTCACAATGACCCGGTGGAAATCCAGGCGCTTTCAACCAAATATTCTAGAGTTGGCTTTATCATCAACAGCAGCGACAAAAAACTAAAACTCAAGATTGGCGAGATCAACGGCGATAAAACCAATTTCGACTTGAATTTCTAACATTTTTAGTGACATGGACGACACCAATAAACCGTATTTTCCGCATGATATTTTATCCACCATTAATAAGGTAATCGAAAACCATACCTACGGCAGCATTCAAATTTACTTTGAAGACGGGGTCATCACCCAAATCACTCAAACTTCCATCAAAAAGGTCAGTCACCACACCTCGACTCAAAATAGTAAAATCTCCAAGCCCCCCAAAACCCTGTCCCACGAAGCCCCGCCGAAGGGAGGACCTGTTCTTCCTGTCAAATCCTCCTCCCATAACCCATAACCCATAACCCAACTCTAGGCTATCTTCTTACATATATGTATAGGGTCATATTTATTTACTCTAAACCGTCAATAACTGACCAAACTAAACATAACTTTGAATTCGTCACCTTACAATAGTATTTAACTACTTGACAATACCCACACAACTTTATAATATCAAAGACATACAAGTTAGACCGACCGCAAACGGAGGCTATCTTAGCATCATGACCAGGAAATATATCCCGGGGAGTGATGATAAGAGGGTCTCCGTTTTTTTGGTTTAAACCCCACCAAAACGGCACTAACTAGTAAATAACCCATAAATCGGGAATAACGAAGGGAGGTGAAACTACAAAATGATAGTAAGATTTAATAAAAAAGCTGCGGCTTCCGCTATTGCCACTGGTACCTTGTTATTCAACGCTTTTGCGACAACCGCATTTGCCACGACCACAATCCAGATCTCTGGTAATGGAAGTTCCAGCGACAATGATGCCAACGTTACTACTACCAACACCAACACTGTTGTTCAAAACAACGATGCCAAGATCACCAACAACGTTTCGTCCAATGCCAGTACTGGCGGAAACGATGCCAACGATAACACCGGTGGTGATGTATTAGTACTCACAGGCAATGCTGCTACAACAACAGACGTTTCTACCCAAGCTAACGTAAATAGCGCAAATATCGATAGTTGCGGCTGTGCAACTTCGTCAGATGTGCTTATTTCCGGGAATGGCTCACACTCCACTAATAATGTGGACTTGACCCAAACCAATAGCAACGACGTGTATCAAGATAACTACGCTAAAATCACCAACAATGTTGATTCTAACGCCAGTACTGGACGCAACGATGCTAACCGAAACACTGGCGGTAGCGTGATAGTCTTAACTGGTAATGCTAGTTCTGAGGTAGCGGTTTCAAACGCTGCTAACGCCAACACTGCAACCATCGGAGGTAACTCCCATGGAAGTAGCAGCGGCGCCAGCATCCGAATCTTAGGTAACGGTTCGTATTCCGACAATGACGTTTACTTGACCCTGACTAATTCAAACTTAGTCACCCAAGAAAACGACGCCAAGATTAGAAACTATGTTGATTCAAACGCCAAAACTGGCGGTAATGATGCCAACGACAACACTGGAGGAGATGTCCTAATCGACACCGGTTGGGCCCATTCCTTAGTTGAAGTTGACAACATGGTAAACTTTAACGCTGCTGACGTTGACTGTGGATGCGTTAATGACGTATTAGCCAAGATTGCCGACAACGGTACTCATAGCTACAACGACATTTACGCTACGCTAGACAACGACTTGGACGTGTACCAAGGTGGTAAAGGTGCAGGTAACAATGCTCGTTTATACAACGACGTTGATTCCGACGCTAAAACTGGTCACAACGATGCAAATCGAAACACCGGTTCAGTTCTAGGCGGTGACCCTGCTGTTCTCACTGGTAATTCTTTGTCAGAAACCAGTGTTAGCAATCAGGCTAACGCCAACTTTTTTGGTCCCTGGTCAGGATGGGAATTACCCTCTGGCTTTGACTTTGATTTCCATTTCAACTTCAACGGTTTATTTGGAGGATCACACTAGGGCGAAAAACTCGAAGGGTTTGTAGGTTGTCTCGCTTAAGAAATTAGGAGAGGCACCTACAGCTCGAGAGAGGACTAATCATTTAAGATTATCTAAAAAAACTAAAATAATGATTACAAAAATAAAGCTAAAACAAATTATCGCCAGCTTAGTCACTGCCCTAGTTATATTTAGTCAAACCGTTATCCCAGTCTCTGCCATCGATTCCCCGACTCCTCCTCCTGCCCCAACTCCGCCGCCAGCCGAAAATATTCCGACTCCTCCTCCTGCCCCAACTCCGCCGCCAGCCCCAGGCAGCGAACCAGCTCAAACACCAGCACCGACCACCAACCCAACTCCAAAACCAACCCATCAATCTACTCCCGCTCCAACTACCTCACCTACCACCAGTAGCACAAATCAAACTCCTCCCGCTGAAAACCAAGCCTCTCCGACACCTTCCCCTACCTCAACCAATAGCCCATCCGCCTCAACTAGTCCAGATAACTCAACCGGCGGCCAAGCCCAAGTCGCCAATGTCGGAGATACCAACCTTCAAACCGGCTCAGCTACAAACACTGGCATAGTTACAGCCATCGGCAACAACAATATAAGCCAAACCCCATCTAGCAGCGCGACAGATTCAGGTGGAGCAACGATTGTCAATAACGATAATGGCAGCAATTCAAACAAGGATTCTTCTGCAACTACCACCACTAACAACACTACCAATCAAAACAACACTGGCAATGTCCAAAATAATTTAGATCTAACCTCCAACACTGGCCATAACTTAGCCAATGACAACCTCGGCAATACGGCCGTTACCACCGGGAATGCCAATGTTACAGGAACAGCCATCACTGCTATAAATACCAACGTAGCTGGGGTTTCAGTCTCTGAATTTAACGTTGTTGATGATCACAAAGGGGATCTTATCCTGGATTTCACAGCCAACTGCATCTCCGGCTGCACCAACAACTCATCTTTAGCTCAAAATTCAGGCAACGGCTCCGACTCAACCAACAACGCCACCAATAACACCATCACAAGTAACGATACCTTCCAAACCAACGACGCTAACGTCGGCAACAATCTAACCTTGGCTGCCAATTCAGGCTACAACGGTGCCAGTCAAAACACCGGCGGCAATAGTAACATTACCACTGGGGACGCCAATGTCGCAGCCAATGCCCTGACCTTTGCCAATAATAACCTGGCTGGCAATGTCATCTACGGTGTAGTCAATATCTTCGGCAATTTAGTCGGAGATATCATCTTGCCAGAGGCCCAATTCTCTAACGATGGTAATTGCTCCAATTGCGCCAGCGGTTCAACAGCCGCCAATACTAATAATGGCGCCAACTCAACTAATACCGCCAACACTGACAAAACTACCAACAATAATACTAACCAAACCAATGATGCAAACATCGCCAACAATATTAACCTAAACGCCAATACCGGTCAAAATGACGCCGACAAAAATACCAATGGCAACTCGACAATTCAAACAGGCAACAGTAACACCGATGTCAAAGTTCTAAACGTCGCCAATTCTAACGTCGACGGTGGCAACTGGTGGCTAGTGATCGTCAATCAAGCCGGTCAATGGGTCGGTCAAATCATGGGTTCTCCAACAGGATCGACCATGGCTGGTTCTGCTGGTACTCAATTTACCGTCGATCCAAATGGCCAAGTTACCGCAGTCAACTCTGGCAACGGCTCCGACTCAACCAATAACGCCAACAATACCCAAACAATCAACAATAACACCACTCAAACCAATACCGCCAACGTCGCCAACAACCTTAATCTTTCCGCCAACACCGGCCACAATCTGGCAGCTGACAATACTGGTGGAAATTCAACCATCAAAACCGGAGATGCTAACATCATCGCTAACATCGTTAATTTCGTCAATAACAATGTCTCCGGTAACGGCAAACTAATCGTCACTGTCGTTAACGTTTTCGGCAGTTGGGTTGGTGACTTCATCACTCCCGGCTCTCACAAAGAGACCTCTTCACCTCAAATCGGGAGTAACGATCAACCCTCAGACAATTCTGTTTCTCAAACATCGCTGGACAACGGTTCCAACCATCTCGGTGGCTCATCAAATCAGACCAGCTCACCTACCCCACCAGCTAGTAACAACAACAGTTTTACCGCCACCTTCCATTCCAACCTATCATCCAACCAACCTTCACTCCAGGGTAATTCTTCAAATTCTTCATCGAATGTCTTAGGTTCTTCGACCTGGATCGCCGGCTTCAAAACCAACACCAACAGTCGAGATTTTTCCAATCTGCTCAATAAAGGCGCCAATGCTAAAAAGTCCATCAGTATTAACCTGGCCTGGTTCCTAATCTTACTTCCAGTCCTCACCTTCCTAATCGCAGTCAAATTCAGATCCAGACTGTCCAAACGGCTCTTGAACAGATAAAGCCCTTAATGACAGCTAAATTATTAGTCGCCTCACTTGTTGCTACTGCGATAGTTTTGTCCGCTCCAACGGTCGCTTTTGCCGAAGAATTAATCATCACCGGCAACGGTAACGATTCCAGCAGCCAGGTCAGCGTCACCTCCGATTCTAATACCTCAGTCCAACAATCCAACACTGCCCAGATTAATAACCAAGTATCCAACACCTCCAATACCGGCTCAAACACCACTTCAAGTAACAGCGGACCAACTCAAATCGACACCGGCAACACCTCCAACAATACCACCATCGACAATTCCAACATCAACCCATCCTTCGTTGACACCACTGGCTGCTGCCAAAACCCCTCAGCGCCTACTAATACTAGTCTCACCATAACTGAAAACGGCACCGACACCACCAACACTGCCGCCACCAGTCAAACTAACCTGACTCATGTCACCACCATCCAAAATGCCGTCATTACTAATAACATTCATGGAACATCCAACACTGGTAACAATACCGCCTCTAATAATTCAGGCGACCAACCCGGCCAGGTTTCTATTCAAACCGGTAACATTACAGTTAATAACCAGATTCTTAATTCTGACATCAATTATTCTCAAATCACTCTCGCCACCAATTCAAACCCCAACCTAGACCTAAAGATCGCCGGAAACGGCGCGGGCTCTACCAACAACGTCTATTTTACTAGTAAAACCCCAGTCAACATTTTCCAAAATTTCTCTGCCAATATCAACAACTTTCTTTTCTGGAACGCTAACACAGGTGGCAATATCGCCTCCAACAATGCCGGCTCAGTCTTAATCTTCACCGGCAATATTTGGATTGACAATTATCTGAAAAACGACCAAATAAATGTTGGCGGAGTCAACATCAACTCTTGTAATTGTTTAAACCCCTCCCCGACTCCTTCCCCCACATCGCCCCCTACCTCCACGCCACCTGCTGGCGGCGGCACAGACCAGACATCGGACCGCTCACCTGGTGGATCATCTAATGGTTCGTCACAATCTTCAAATCGGCCATCAGGCACCGGTGAAGTCTTAGGCGCAGCTATCGGCGGTCTTCTTCCTGCCACCGGCAACAACGATTTGTTAAACATCAGCCTGTTCTTACTTGAAATCCTACTGCTTGGAATATTTTTACAGACCAACTCTAAACAAATTAGCGATAAATTTAGACTAATCAAATCCTCCAACTACTCAACATTTCTGCTAAAATTCAGCTAAAACTTAATCCTCTCACCAACTATATGGAAAAATTTATAAAAAATCTAGGCAATCTCTTTACCGCCGTCGCCCTAGCCGCACTTTTTTATATCTATTTTCCGCTACTGCAACCTTACTTTTTTCCACCAAAAATCCAAACTCAACTTCCTTCTCTGGGTTATTATTTAACTATCCCTAAAATTTCTGCTCAATCACCCATCATCGAAAACGTCAACCCCTGGGATGAATCAGATTACAAAATCGCCCTTAAAAAGGGGGTGGCCTCAGCCAAAGGCTATTCGATCCCACCTGGACGAGGCCTCATTTATCTATTCGCCCATTCTTCAGGTTCACCATGGCAGATCACTCGCTACAACACGACTTTTCTGAGATTACCTGAGCTAATTTTAGGCGATCAAATCATCCTTACCAAAGACGGTCATGATTTTAACTACCGGGTCCGTGAAAAGAAAGAAGTTTGGCCGAGTCAAACCGATTTTTTAAATGATACCGCTAGGCCCCAACTTATTCTCCAAACATGCGTCCCAATCGGCACCTCTCTCAAGCGCCTACTCATCTTCGCCGATCCAGTCTGATAGAAGAATTAACACCTTGTCATCTCTTCCCAAAAGATCCTGCTTTGGATATTCCTTAGCAGGACCTTTTAGAGAACACTTATCCTTACGGATTTAAAGTGTTTGAAGGATTAACTACTTCCACAAAAACATTCGACGATGCCCATCCTGTGTCGATCGATGTAGTACCGTCGGTATTATGGTTGGCCGTATTTTTACCAGTCTTAGCCTTCGACCAAACAGTTGTGTCGACTGACGAGATATTCGTCTGATCCACATCCAATCTGTTTCTGTTTCGCACACCAACATGATTCCTGGATCTATATCCGTTGTCGGAAATATTTATCAGATCACTCGGTTGGTCACAAAGACAAGATGGCAAGGTAGCCTCGTTTCCACCCCCAGTCACTGACACTCCAACGTTCGACGTTGCATCCCCGGTTGTGATCGAAACATCTCCACCGGTATTTCCATTAGCTTTATTTCCACCGGTACTGGCCGATGAGCCAATCGAAGTCGTCACCGAACTTACGTTGGTTTGGCTAACATTAGTGGTGTTTGAATTAGACAACCAGACCGAATTGGAAGATTTAGCTCCATTTCCAGAAATGTTGACGGTAGCTGCAAAAGCTGCTGGAGCAATCATGCTGGCTATCAAAGCTGATGTCGCCAAAGCCCCACTAAGTTTAAACATTTTTTTCATTTTTCTCACCCCCTTTCTAATTTGAATCAAAACTAATCGTTCGAATTACAGTGACTGAGGAAAGGGTATCAAGATATGAATTGGGCAGACTCATCATTAATTTTAGAGATTATATAAAACACTAAGGGATACGACAATTACTGTCAATATGATTAAATATATCCCAAAATATCAAACGATAATGCAAATATCTATAGGCTCAAGTTTCCAGCCAGGAGACGAAACTCAACAATAAATCGGAGTCCTATAACGCCTATCAAGACGGGTCAAACAATAGGCTCAATAGTAAGATGCGAGGACTATCTTAACTACCGTCGCTGGTGTAATATTTGAGTGAAAACTTCCAAAAGTAAAGCGCTGCCCCTAGACTAATTACCGAAAACAGCAACGCCAGCAGCAGAAGTTCGACAGACAACAACCCCAACAATCCTTTAGCCGGAAATGTGATCATTATTCCGAGTGGAACCACAAAAGTTAGTAGTGCTCGAATCGGTTCAATATATAAATCGACCGGTATCCTCATCATCGACGTCAAATCCCGGTAAATCATCACCAAATGATCAACGCTCGTCGTCATTATGTCTATGCCTAATACAAATATATGCAAGGCGGCCGCGATCAGTAATCCATTCAGTACCAGCACACTAAAAATTAACCACCTCCAACCATCAACATTTAGGTAATTTACTCCATACCAAACAACCACACTACTCAGCAGAAGTAGCATTACCAAATCCAGCAAATCGGCTCCCCCAAGCAGTACCCGAGTCAACGGATTAGACGGCTTGATCAACACCAAATCCAGATTGCCTGAAATGACCAGATCCCGAAATCGATAAACTTCCCGAAAGAAAAACTGGGCCAACGTATCAATTAGGTTAAAAGATAGATAAAAGAAAATGATTTGCTCTCTGGAATAACCAGCCAAGCTTTTGGTGCCCTGAAATAAAAAAGTCAAGAATACCAAAAAAAGTCCCACCCGAATGATCTTACCAACCAGCAAAAAACCGCCTGCCAATCGATTAACAATCACTTGTTGAAACGAGTTGAAACAGTATCTTAACCAAATTTTTATTTCTTTCACAAACTTTTTACCTCCTCTTTTTTGTCATTCCCGCGAAAGTCGAAGATCCCCGAATGGGGGCGGGAATCTACCTCCCGACCGACGAATATACCTTCAACCCCTTGGTCCAAACCCACTTCATTACTAGAAAACTGACTAGCATCGCCAGAAGAGACTTAGCCAAGACTATCACAATTCCAAAGCCTGTCACCTTTCCGACAAAAATGGCGATCGGATAATAAATCATGTAAGGAAACGGCGTCAACTCAATTAAAAACCTCACAAACGAAGGCAAAATATCCAGCGGAAAAATCCCCCCAGCCAAAGTCTCCATAAACACCACCAACACAAATGCTAAGGCCCAAGTGTTTTCCGGTGTCCAAAATGCCACTAACCTAGCTGCCACGCTGACAAAAAAATAAATTACTGTCGCCATCGCACAAGCCATTAAAAAACCTAGCATCACAAATCCGGAGGTCGGCAAGGATATATTCGGCCTCAGTAACAACCACAAAGCACTAAGCTCGCCCGCCGCAAAAATTAAATTAAGCATTTTACTGGACAAATCTCTGGTAAACCAATACTTCAAATAATTAATCGGCCGCAGCAAGTAATTACTCAAATCCCCATTACTGATCTCTCCACCAATATTATCCGCAGAGGGCGCCGATAACACGATCGACTGCACTACCAACACCATAAATACATAGGTTAACATCTGGGACTCATCATAACCAAAGACATTTGAATTGGAAATAAAAATCCCTCGCCATAAAAAATAGGTCATCAACAAGCGTAAAATATTTCTCACCCGCCACAACACAAAATTTAGTCGGTAGATAAACTCGCTTTGCCAGGAAATTTGAAAAACAGTCAGGTATTTAGACATATTAATACAAACAGCTCCGGGTCCTGCCCCGAATTCCCTCCCGCACGTGCTCCTTTCAGTCCGCGCGAGCGGGCCCCTTCCTTCGTGTCACCCCTCGCTAGTCTCAATTTGTCATCCCGAATGTCCTAATGAGGGATCTCTAGATTCTTCCCGCTGATGAATACTTCCCGAATGATATCTTCAATCGGCAACTCTTCAATCGTCAAATCCGCCACCGGAAATTGATCAAGCAGTTTGCTGGCTTTCTTAGTCGCTTCATCTTTTGGCACATGAATCATTGCCTGATTACCGCTAAATTCCATCACCTCGCCTACTCCGGCCAATTTTTCTTGATCTACCACCCTCTCGAAATCCACCTTTAATATTTTATAGGGCGCGTACTTTTCGACCACTTTCTCCAGCAACCCGTCATACAAAATCATCCCGTGATCAATGATAATTACCCGTTTACACAGCTCTCGAACATCCCCCATATAATGAGACGTTAAAATAATCGTGGCGTTAAAAGTTAGATTATACTCTTTGATAAAATCCCTCATTTTTTTCTGGGCCACCACATCCAAGCCGATCGTCGGCTCATCCAAAAATAACACTTTCGGTGAATGAATCAGTGCCGCAATCAACTCCATCTTCATCCGCTGGCCAAGCGACAACTTTCTAACCTGGACTTTCAACACATCAACAACGTCCAACATCTCGGAGAGCTCACCCACAATCTGCTTAAACTTTTCGTCCGGCACCTCATAAATTTCCTTATTCAAAATGAAACTCTCATAGGCTGGCAAGTCCCACCAGAGTTGATTTTTTTGTCCCATCACCAGTGAAAATTGTTTCTGAAAGACGGCTTGTCTTTTAAAAGGTTCGAAACCTAGCACCCGGACACTACCTGATGTCGGATAAAGTAACCCCGACAACACTTTTAACGTCGTTGTTTTTCCTGCCCCATTTGGGCCGATAAAACCGACCAGCTCTCCTTCTTCAATCTCAAAAGAGACATCATCCACCGCTTTTGCATCATAATATCTCCGCACAAACAACGACTTCAGCGAACCCATAAGTCCAGGCTCCTTCTGATGCACCCGGTAATACTTCTTTAAATTTTTTACCCTAATTATCGGATCTTCCATTTTTCCTGCCATCCTGGCAAGCTCGCGCGTCCAGGATCTATATTATTATATGTCATTCAGAAGCGAAGAGATAGAAACTGCCCTCTTTAAAAAAAGTTACATGCTATCATCAAGACATGGTCAAAAACTATTACGTTTTTAGACACGCCCAAACCTTAGCCACCTTAAACAATCAACTCTATGGTGACAATATTATTTCCGCAGATATTATTCCTGAAGGTTTTCCTCCAATCCAGCGTTTAGCCGATTATTTAAAACAAATCCCATCGGATCTCAACTTAACATCCGAATTTCTGAGATGCACCAGAACAGTCAAAATAGTTTCCCAAATAACCGGCCAAATATTTAAAACCGATCAAAGATTAAATGAATACTACCAAGAAACTTTTGATCAATTAAAGGAGCGGGTCCAAAACCTGCTTGAAGAACTTAACCAGTCGAATCTTCAAACTGTCATTATTTGCAGCCATGGCGCAGTCATCGCTGGCCTGACCCATCTCATCACCACCAACATATACTCTCTGGATCAGCTACACGATTACCCAACACCGGGAGTTCTGTTGCATATCGAAAACAAAGAAATTAAGACTATTGATTTTAATTAGGGAGGGGACGGTAGGGAGTAGGGACGGGACGGTCCTAGTAGGGACGGGACTAGGGACGGGACGGTCCTAGAAAAGCTTGCTCTAACAACCTAAATCATGCAGAATCTTCAAAGCTGGCGCTGGTTGGCTACATCTTCAAAAGATCTAGGGCCTTATACAATATCACAGCCGGCCAAAAGATGGCTTTGAGGATTCCAATTACTATAGCCATAAACGTCGCGGCATGTTGAGTGTAATAGACTAACGCCCCAATAACCCCTAATCCATAAATTGCACCTGTACCAGCATTATTTTTCATTATCTCCCACCCCCTTAAATAAAGTATTGATCAAGAATACTTTGGTGTCAAATTGGCTGGCGCTGATTGGTGTAGTAGGGGGTCTGTTATTTTTAACTCTTTTTGACAACATGAATATTACAGTCATTAATTTCCTTGGGAAGATCAGATTCCCACCATTGGACAACGGCAACATAATCGCCAAATTCTTTTTTGAGACCGCGACCGGATTGATCATTTTTGAGCGCATTTCCACCACAACGGTCACGAGCCGCGACATAAAGGGCTTCAACGTCGTCAGTGGAGACTGTTTGGCCTATGGCCCCTTCAATAAAAGGTTGATAGAGGGTCTTGGCTCGTTCCCGGCTGGTCATTTTCAGAGAAATAGGTCGTTCACCAATTGAGTGAACCATTAAAGATAACGCTTTGACCTTGGTACCGTTAACACCACCATCTAAGGCGATATATAAACTATCTATCGAAAGGGTTTTGAATGCTTCAGGTGATTTGATCACCGCTTTTAACGTCGCCAGCTTTGATGAGTTTCCTTCTGAAGCGTTGTTAGGTTTAACAATTGCACGACCATAGGAGATCCCATCATCAGGAAGGAAGTGTTTGTAATACAGGTTGGGAGGATCAGCAACAATCGCTTGATCTGTAGCATTTGGCCCTGCGGTTTGGTCACTAAAGTTACAGTCATCGGTACTAGTTGGCCAGAATCCATCGACATTAGTCTTGGCACAATCACCATATTTGTGGCTAATTAACCATTGGCTTTGACGAATTTGGTCACGAGCGTTATCTAACCAGGCTATTTGAATTGAGTTTGTGTCGCCATTGTTTGGATTAAATGTCGTCAAACCGATTGGTGCGCTCGTTATATTTGTTTGACTTGAAGCATTAGATTGAGTCGAGAAAGTTGTCGGTAACCCAGTTTTGGTGTTCTGACTGGTACTTATTATTGTTGATAAAAAGGCAGGTAAATGAACTTTTTTGCTTAACGCCAGGCCGGCTGTAATAACAAAGGCAAGAACAACCCCGGCGATGACTCCAATAATCGGAGCCAGACCATTTTCAGTGTTAACCCACTTTCGCCAGTCTTTCAGCACAGGATCATTATTTCATTGTCTAAAAAGCCTGTCAATTTCACGTCAAAAAAAGCAAATGTTGCAACTTTTTTATTCTAATAACAATTTAAGAATTCTTTAGATAAGTTATATTTAGAAACAAAATTACATTCAGGCAGACCATTACCTAAATGAACCACTGTCCATTGATCATTGATACTGGCAGCAAACCACTTAGCTCCACCTCCTACACTTTCATCTCCAATATTTCCTCTGGCCTGTGTATTATTAACGATATCTACGGATATTATTGGATTTGCATAACCATTTTTTAGCGCATAGGCCCTAACCACTGAAACTACAGCGGTTTCTCTGCTTTGAGGATCATTTATATTGGTGGAAGGCGTAGTTTCTATAGTTAATGGACCACTATTATCTTGCCTATTTGTATGATTTCGCAAATAATAAACACTTCCCGCTGCAACCATTATCCCAATCGAAATTATAACTATTAGAACGACAAAGTAATCCTTTTTTCCCATTAAATTTTATCTTTCATCTGGCTGACTCTAGTTGTTTATTAACGTACTTGTTATGTTAATTTGTAAATAAGTTACGTTTTAAAAAAAGATAGATTGGTATGAATAAAGTAATTATGAAACAAATTCCCATAATAACCCAGCTTAAGTCGTTAAAACCGTAGGTTGTAATTCCACTCATAATATTTTGGATATACTCACTGATGTTTAGTCTTAAACCATATGTCGTTCCAAATATAAGTCCGAAAATGCTAATGAAAAGTCCGAAATGTAGTCCCAACTTCTTCATCTTCAGTAATAAATATCCTGTATAAAACAGGGTCGCAATGGTAGCAATTTCTTTTAGATAAACTGAAAATACGTCAAACAAAGGTATCGTATTAATTATAGAGGCTGAAATCGGCTCATTAGATAATATACCAGGCAGCGATACGTATAAAAATTCAAACTCATTGGGGGATCGTGGTACAAACTCAGTTAAAGCTGATAAAAGATTAGCTAGACCAATAACTAAAAAATAAGTGGCGATGAAATAAATCAAAAAGGGCACTGCAATTCTATTTTTAGTCATTCAGATATCCTCATTTTCATTTTAACAGATTTTGATTAGTGCTGGTACTGGTAGGTTATGTTCGAACGATCAATCAAGAAATCCTTTATCAGCAAAGCAGATGAATCGCAATGATTCATCTGCAAAAGCTGCTGAACAGCTTAGCTGTGAAGCTGTACGCTGAGAAGAAACCACGGACTTTACGTGGAGCTTCATAAATAAGCGACCCATTTCTGCTTGGTAAGGTCAAGGACATAAAACTTAATCTTTGATGGGCCTTGAATAATCACACAATCCCCACACATAACCTCAAATGGCTTCTTGATTACTTTCACATCTGCTTCAAGACAGGCTTGATAGAATTCTTGTACGTTTTCAACCATATAGTATGGATCTCCATTTTGAGTGCCTTTAATTTTAGTCGAAAGATCGATGCAAAGGCTCCCATCTTCTAGATGTAGATTACACCAACCAATATCTTCACGAATCTGGTCAACCTTTAAACTAAAGTTCCAAAAAATTTGATACCCTTTTGGAGATCATCCACAAAATACATAATACTATCCAGTTGTTTAAAGACTAAAGCCTTTTTATATTTCTATAATTTCAAACCTTTTCCTTAGATAATCGCTGCCAATATTAATTGCTGTTATTCGACCGACTAATGCCTTCTTTTTTTGATGAGTATGTCCACAGAAGACGTATTTTACTTTTGGAAATGACTGAATAATTTCTCCTGTTTCTCTACTGCCGGAGAATGCCGTTAAAAAGTGGTCCATAGAAACGTGCCTTGTCCGAAGGAGTGATTTATGGGGGACATGATGA
>CAZXEW010000029.1:0-5841 GCA_964640215.1 uncultured Gammaproteobacteria bacterium | reverse complement strand
TGCCACTGGGGATAAATGTCCACAAATCCGTGCCTCAAGTAGCGGTTTATGTAGCCTGCGGGGATTTAGTTAAAAGTTAGCTATCAGTCATCAGCTGTCAGTTGTCAGACTTGAAGAATTAATACCGAAGTCGTGTACTTCCAAAAAACACTGAGGAGTCAATTGAGATTCCAAGACAAGTGAATAGGCAATCAGAGATGGTAGTGACGGATCATGAGTGAGCGTGAGACTAACCCCAGTAGATTCCCGCTTCCGCGGGAATGACACAGTACAAACAGCGCGAACGTTTTTTTGGGAGGACATGACGAGGTGTTGATTCTTCAAGTATTTATTAATGCTGTTTAGCTGAAGATTTGAGGTAAAGAAACATGCAGGCGATGATGACGGTGTAGGCGGATAGCGAGAGCAGTGGAATGGTGATGAAGCCAAACCAGGCAAAGAAGCGGGTGGTGCAGGAAACGCCGTTAAGACAGGGGGCGATGCTTTCCGGTAAAATCTGGTAATAAAGCAGGTTGTGATAAAGGGCGATCGGCCAGCCGACGAAGGTCAGGGCTAAGACGTATTTAGGCATAAATTTATCTTTGGTCAGCAATCCAATTAAAAGAATCAGGGTTAAGGGGTACAAAAATATTCGCTGATACCAACACAGCACGCAGGGCGGGTACTTCAATATCTCGCTCATAAACAAGCTGCCAAGGGTAGCCACGATTGACTGAATCCAGGCGATGTAGAGAAATATTTTAGGCTGAATTTTCACTTTGGTTATTCTAGCATATCTAAGGATCCCGATGAGAGAATATTGGGAGGTTAGAAAAGATAAAGTCTAGGTTGCCTGGCAAACACCATCCAGGCAACCGAATAATTTCACGAACTATTTTTTAGAACTGCAAACCCGACAATCCTGCATGTGGGTCGTAGCCAACCAAACAGCCGAAACACCGACAACGATGTAAACCAGTTTGGACAGGGTACCCATACCTAAGACAGTTTCAACCAAGTTAAAGCCGAATAGACCCCACAGACCCCAGTTTAAACCGCCAACAACCAGCAGCGCAAAAGCAACCATATGTAGCATTTTCATGAACAATCACCTCCTATTTTTTTAGTTTATATAAGGTCAGAGCGGATGTCAGAAAGGCGACGAAATTTAACCCAGTGTTGATGGTCAGGCCGGATTGAAAGCTATCAACAACTACAAGAAAGACACCAATCATGTAGAAGGCGACAAACAAAAGCAGGATTTGATTGTGATCAGGGGTAGTAGCGGCAAGCTGAATCACCCATGCAACAACAATGATAAGCAGTCCAATGGTGGCGAGCATTAGATTAATGATTGCATGAATTGGTCGCTTAGGCAAGTAGGAAGGCCTTAAATTAGTAGGGCGAAGTTGTTGAGGAATTAGCGACAAAGAAATAGTAAACGGTTGCATACAATATGGCTCCAACGACCAGGTAAATTAAAATCCATTGCCAGAGCGGACGTTTACCATAACCCTTAGAGTATGCCATTAACTTAACTTTAGGATGACTTTAAGAGGATGTCAGTGGAGAAGGTTTTTTAAGAGAGCAGGCTATTTGAACGGCAATAGTTTTTGATTAAAGATGAAGTTGGCGATCTCTTGGGAGATGAAATAAACGCCGGTTGGTGAGGGGTGGATGAAGTCGGTGGTGTTGATGTAGTCGATGTTGCCGGTGCCGTCTTTGAGGGATTTCTGATAGATGTTGATTAAAGGGATGTGATGAGTCTGGGCGTAGAGAATATGGTTTTGAATATAGGCGTCACGCTCCGCGACCCAGTTAAGCTTTTGGTCCGGCTGGAGAGTGACTGTCCCTTCCCCGTAGCGATCTTTATTGGGGGCGATGGTGGCAACAAAGACGATGGCAGAGCGGGGATGTTTTTGGGTGATTGAGGCGATGATGTCACCTAGAGCCTGATTTTGTTTTCGAAGGCCTTCTTCTAGCGGATATTCCGATAACGGATTGTGGCCAAAGGATTCGATTAGGATCAGGTCAAACGGGATGTTGTTGATGGCTTCAAAAAGCCGGCCTGAGTGAGAGCTGTCTGTTTCCAGCCGGTCCTTAACCGAGAGAATATTGGTCGAGCCGAAGCCGTAGTTTAATAGTAAAAAGTTTTTATTGGGGTAGTCCTTTTTAAGATAGCCCCGGAGCTCGTCAAAGTTGCCTAAATATGCGGTCATTGAATCGCCGACAAAGACGATCCGATAGTCGGGCGGGCCGATATTAGTAGAGCTGGAAGGGCCTAGAATGACATC
This sequence comes from uncultured Gammaproteobacteria bacterium, assembly GCA_964640215.1. GTDB lineage: Bacteria > Patescibacteriota > Microgenomatia > Daviesbacterales > UBA10151 > CAZXEW01. The sequence goes on along the minus strand of CAZXEW010000029.1, from coordinate 3,568 downwards.
GCGTTTGAGGATATGCCGGTCTTGAAAGAGAACTAAGGAAACGGCGATCAGACTGATGATAAGTAGAAAACCGAGAATAATCCGGATTTTTAGCACAAGTTGATTGAGTATACCAAATTGATATATTGACAAGGCAATGTCAGATCAGTATTATTCGGGTTATCTTTGGCTTGGGGAGGTGATATATACTTGGAAAACGAAGAATTTAACGGGACGGAAGTAGCGAAACAAATCTTGGCTTGTGTCTACAAGATCAACCAAAGATTCGGTATAAATTACATCGCGCGAGTGCTAATTGGTTCGAACTCACAAAAGATTGGCAAGTTTGGCCACGAGAAGATCGCCAGTTTCGGGGGATTAAAAGACTACTCTTTTGAACAGGTCAGGCTCTATATTAATGAGTTGATCGAGCAAGGTTACTTGGTGAAATCGAGCGGACTTTATCCAGTGGTCCAACTGACTGATAAAAGTTACGAGGTCAAGGCCGGTCGGGAAACAGTGATCTTACCAGCGCCGGAGGCGAAATTGGCCCGAAAGTCGACGATGGATTGGAGCGAGACGGTATCGAGAACATTGGAGCTATACAAAATGGGACGAACAGTCGCCCAGATCGCTCAGGAACGAAATCTGGCTCAAAGAACTATTTTTAACCATTTGGCCAGCGCCTATCAAAATGGCGAGGCGATCGATATTGATAGTTTCGTGCCGGCTGAGCGACAGATAGAGATTGCCCAAGCTTTCGAAAAGTTGGGGACTGATTATTTAAGCCCAGTCAGAAAAGAGCTGGGCGGAGGTTTTAGTTGGGAGGATCTCCAATTGGTCCGGGCTAAGTTGCTGCGTTCTCAGCCCCCAGCCTAGATGAAGGGCCCGGCGCCGGGCCCTTCAAATTAGTGTAAAGCCAGCGGATTTGGGGGTTGCAATGGTAGTGTATAATATATGTCTATGAGACGGACTGCTCTGGTGTTACTGCCCGTATTGGCGATGATATTTCCGAAGATGGCTTTGGCAAATGTGTCAGTCAATGTCTCCGGAAACGGACCTGGTGCGACGAGTAATGTCAGTGTCAATAACAGTCAATCCGGCTCTATGCTCAGTCAATCCTCTTCTAACACTACAACGAATATCCGAATTGAAAATAACGGCGAGGTTAAGGAGTTTCGTTCAGAGGATGATGGTAACTTTCATGTTGAATCGAGTGATGGCACTTCCAAAGTCGACGTGACGAATCAGTCCAACTCTGCATCCGTTATCAAAAATAATACCGACACGGTAAATACGGATATTCGTGTGAATGTGAATAGCTCAGGGAGTAGCGAAGCATCTGCCAGTTCGGCTCCTTTAGAGACTCCAGATATTATCGAGATTGAAAAAAAACAATTTGATCTGATGGAGTTTCTCCGACATGAAATTGAAAATATCTTTAAGAGCATTTTTCATTAATTTTTCTTTTTGCACAATAGCTAAATATTGTATAGTTTAGGGCATGAGGCGCAGGGAGTTGATCTCGATATTGATACCGGCCCGCAATGAGGAACAGGCGATTATTCCAACTCTGGAAGAGGTCATTGCCAAGGTAAAAATTCCCTATGAAATAATAGTTATCAACGATTGTTCGAGTGATGGAACTGTCAAGAAAGTGGCCGAATTTAGGCGTAAACACCAGCAAGTTAAACTTATTTCTACTATCAAAGGTGCCAGTGGTTTTTCGCCAGCGATTAAGTTGGGTGTAGAAAAGTCAAAGGGTTTTGCAGCGGTGCCGGTAATGGGTGATATTTGTGATGACCCCGCAACCATTAACCGGATGTATGACAAAATGGTTAAAGAAAACTGGGATATTGTCTGCGGGTCTCGTTACGCCAAAGGCGGCAAAAAGATTGGTGGACCGAAGATGCAAGGGGTTTTATCAAAGCTGGTGTGTAATTTTTTACATCTTCTGGGGTTACCGACAAGGGACGCGACTAATGCCTTTAAATTATATCGACGCCAGATCCTGGAAAAGGTTAAGTTTAATCCTAAAAGTGGTGTTGAGCTGTCGATGGAGTTAGTGCTGCAGGCACATTACTTAATGGGCGCCAGAATTACCGATGTGGCGACGAGCTGGCGGGGACGAACCAGCGGGCAGTCGAAGTTTAAGGTGGTTCAGCGGGCGCCGAGATACTTAAGGGCTTGTACTTGGGCGCTTTTTAATTCACTCCGCCAGCTGGTCAGGATGAGGCTATTGCCAACCGATTTTCCGAATTAGGTTGTTAGTCCTCGCTTTTTTGGAAAATATATAATTGAGTTTTGGGTAGCCTGGGATAAATTAATGCTGGTCCGCTAAACTCCTGAGAATTAATTAGGTGGTAATTATTTAACAGAGGGATTTGATCTTTCAAGCCAAGATAATCGATGATGACTGTCGGCGATAGGTTGTCGGGCAGATTGGTTGGTCCATAATAGTTTTTGAACTGCGGGGCGTAATACTCAAATTGACGATAGGTAAAAGTGGTGATGAGGCTGGTTTGACCGGGATTATAGTGATTTTTGACATAGATGACTGGTTGGATTGAAGGAGGGATTTGGGTATGAAGTTGTTTGGCTTGGCTGAGGGATTCTAGCAAAAGGGCTAAGGCGACAAGCAGAAAGAAAGACTTGAATCGGCCGAATTTATCTAGAGATTTGGAAAAGTAGAGTGTTACGGGTGGGAGCAGGGGTAGAACGTGTCTTGGTACCTCTAAGTTGTAGATAAATAATAGCGGTAAAGCGTACGAGATGGTCCAGATGAGTAAAAATTGATCGGTGAAGTTTCGCCAAAATGTAGTCCGGTTTTTAAATAAGTAGAGGCAGATTGGAACTAGTAGAAATAAATAGTATTTGGTGTAACTTTGGAAAATAAGTTCTTTAATAAAATGTATCCGCAAACGAAGAGAAAATCCGTAATTTTGGATTGAATCATGATGGAAAATATAGCCGATCTGTTTTAGGTAGTTATCGATAAAAGGACTTAGGCCAGTCAGAAATATGAGTGGAATTAGCCAAATCGCCAGACCGATTAGTAAGCTAAGAGCGGCTTTGATGATAGTGGCAAGTTTTCTAAATCTGATCAGGACAAAAAACAGTAAAGCAAGCAGGATCGAGTATTCGGCGAACCTGACACCGAGAGTTATGCCTGTCAAAAAGCCGCCTAAATAGAGCATGGGCTGGGATTTGTCCGAGCCGGCTTTATACAAGATAAGGGCTGTTAAAATTGTAAAAAACATTCCAACAATATTGGTTAAACCGACCAAGGAAAGGGTAAATTGGAGCGGGACTGACAGAAAAATAAGAGTTGCTATCGTGGCGGAAGTGCGAGTGGAAAACTGCTTGGCCAAAAAGAAAAAGGGTACGGCAGAAAGTGTTCCGAATATAGCGCTAAGTAGTGTAAGCGAAGTGATATCGCTGTGAGTTATTTGATAAATAGACCAGGCCATAAAAATGTAAAGGATGTAACCGGGCGGTTGGGGTTGATTGTCGATGATGGAAAAGTGGTGGATGCCGAGGGCAAACTGAACTGAATCCCAATCCTCCAGGTAAGGACAAAGTAATGAAA
>CAZXEW010000028.1:0-5232 GCA_964640215.1 uncultured Gammaproteobacteria bacterium | reverse complement strand
ATCCGTGCCGCTTGATTCAGCCAACAACCTCGCTGGTACTTTTCTCCAAACGCCGTGCATGGGAAATATGGATCGCCATCTTTAAGCCACTTGCGTACCGCTTGCTGCCCTTCTCCCCAGTCGTGCACCCCAAATAGGTTTTCCATAAACGCCCCGTTGTGACAAGAGCTTAAAGCCTCGGGAAATTTTGTATCTTTCTCATATAACTCATCACATGTCTTTAATGCCTTCGGTACGTCGTAATTCCACATCGCCAATATCGCATGACCGGCTGCATGAACGCATTGAAAATGTCGAACCGAGGAGTCTTTGCACTTATCCGTCATCTTCACAATCGCCTCAAATCCTTGATCAGACGCTGCTTCAATAATTGCCCCATGATAACAAGCGTACAAAAAATAATCTTTGCATTTTAAGATCGACTCAATCCCATATTTTTTATATGCGTAAAAACCGACTTGGTGAACAGCCAAATGTCCTTCACCAGTATGTGGAAGAGCGGAATGTTCCAAAATCTCCAAAGCTTTTTCAACATCAACTCTCTCCACTAATTTGCGTGTTGCAGCTAACCGAACTGTTTGGTCACTACCCAAAATATCTTTCATCTCCGGAATCTCTGCCTCCTTTGGTATCCCAGAAGCTGCACTCAAAGCAGCACCTTTTCCAGAGGAAAGAGCCTTTGGCTCATTTTTGGGATTGTCGAACTTTACGGTGATCGAAAATGAAGGAAGGTTAGTGTTTTTTACAAGTAGATTTAGGACTACTAAAATAACCAGCAGACCCACCAAAAAAATCAGAATTCTTCCCACATTCAGCTTTGTCACAAAATCAAATTTCAAAAAACGTCGTTTCCTCGACATATTTATTTACTTTAACCGCTTCCAGATTACCAACACTCTCACTAATTATCAATGCCGGCTTCATTAGCCAAATACCAAAAAACACAGTCGTCGTGGATAACCTGTATCCAAAAGAGTCTTCCAATAGAGTCCATTTATGTATAGTTATTACCGTCAGCCTCATAATAGTACCTATTTACTTTGATTTTTGGTCGCTGTTCGGAAATACGTGCAAAAGTTATCCCCATTACGCATGGTGGATAAGTCATCGGGTTACGCACGAGCTCACAAAATTTCTGCTAAGCGTCTGGAGGATTATTTATTACTGAAGGTGGCAGTAAAAGACCGATCAACCGCCAAATTAGTTGAAATGTTCAACTCTTGGCTTGTCGCGGTAGTATCAGTAGACTTATTTACTAGCTTAAAATTGATTGGGTACGTCAGTTCAAAATCAAACGGATCCCTCTCTGTGCCGGCTTGCTTAATTACATCAACACGATACTCCACTTTAGTTTCCTTAAAATTTAAACTCTTCTCCAAGCGATATTCGACTACTAATTCCTTCTCTTCTTTGGAAGCCAAATTCAACAAAACTGAATAGCCCGACCGCCCATAATCCGTAAATGGTGTCATTTTTGGCGTAACATCATTATCCCCAAACATAGCCTTGGTAACTTTAGCTCCAGCTGGCAAATAAATTCTAAGTCTATTTTTATAACTGCCTGCCGGAAACACCTCAGAGGGACTACTATTTTTATAATTAATCTTCAAGGTGTGAAATATTTGGCCTTCCTTACCAAACGAGGTCAACAGTTTAAATTTGCGCTCCAGATAATAATTTGACTTATTCGCCCCCATATTCGATTCAACAGTTGCCAAAAAATCATTTGTCTGACCCTCAATCGCGCTCGCTCCCCTCGGCATTACCCCACCCCAATTCGAAGAAGCGACGTACGAAAACAAATAAGGATCAGCCAAATAGACCTGGATATGTTTTTGATCCAATGACTCATTTAGCGCCTGAATAATCCCCGGCCAATTTTGTTTTGTTAAAAAGAAAATCTTATTAAACAGCTGATTTTCAAGAGATGTCAAATAGTTTTTCTTCGCCTGTGAACCGGGAAAAAAGTTTGTCTCGGCATGAGTTATCGCCCGTTCGAATAAATTATTGCCGGTTACTAACTCATTATATTCCGGCAATGACACTCCACCTACCGCACTGAGTAATTTAGCTGATGCCGATAGATCAACCGCAATCACCCCATGGACCCGCTCTCCAGCTTCCTTGTTATAAAAAAACATCGCCTGCCTGGCTGATGTCGGAAAATCCGGCTCAAAATTAGAATCCCTCAAATACCAATCCTTCTGCCCTAGATCGGATACAATCTCAGCCGGTGGACTAATGTGCTCTTTCAACGCTCCATCCAAATTGTAAATATCGTCAACTTTAATCGCCTTTATACGGCCGTTATCAAAATCGAGCTTGGCATATGAACCGATAAAACCGCCAGCTGGCCGAAGCTCCATATTATTCAAAAAAAGCACTAAATAGCTTTTACTGCCACCCACCGCTGTGATCTGAGGCATAATTAGCGCTGCCGTATCGGCTTTATGAGCAATCGAAGAGTAATAGTCTAATCTTTCCGTTAAATCATTCACTCTAGACCTAATCGCTTCTGGAAACTTGCTTAACAAAATTTTATCCTCCAACTGCAACCTCACCTTAGAAATCTTTAACATAGCTGATTGTAGTTGTAGGTGGGCATCTATATATCTTTCGCTGGGATCAGCTGAACTTTCTCCCGAGATAATCTTCGTCGTCTGGTATAAGTCATCAATTCCTACTACCGCTCTATGGGCTCCATCAATACCTTCGCCACCAATCACAATCAACTGATTTACATATCCAATCTGATCTTTTAACACCCCGATTCTCGCCAAAACATCTAACCATCCTAGTGACTGTTTAATATCATCAACAGTCCCCTTAGCATTCGAGGTCTCACTCAAAGCCTTCTTAAAATCACCGTTCTCCATTGCCACAGCAGCGCCTATTAAATTATTACGAATCATTACAGCACCAACCGTAGTTCTGATAAACGGAAAAACTAATGAATAAATAATCAACCCCATCAATCCCAAATAGACTGTTTTATTAAAAAGCCCTCGAGCCTTTGATTGTCCCTTCTCCTTAAGCTTTGATACTTTCTCATCTCTGTTTAAAAACGATTCTTTCTCTTCTGCCAACCATTCTTTCGCCTCCTCTGATAAGTCTTTTCTCACAAACGGCGATATCTTCGGATTATCCTCTATTGTCTCACTCAACTCCGGTATCTCCAATTTGTTTTGCTGAAAATAATCTATCGTTTCCTCGATCGCAGAAAATAGATTAGGGTTAGACCTCCAAGATAACTCCTCAATTGCTTTTTTTAAATTCGGAGTAGTCCATGGAGGTAACTCTTCAGGTTTAAATTCATGGTTTCGATACCAAACCGGGTCCAGCATAATCCGCTTCAGATCAGCAATCCTAATCGGTTGATATAAACACCCATCATAAATCTTTTGAGCCGTTGATCCATTCAATACGCTTTTAATAATCAGCGTAATCGCATCAGATACAAACAGAGCTCTTGTACTAAAACTTAAGGTTGTATTCTCTTCCTCCAACTTGCCTAACATTTTAGCCTGAAACAATCTGGTCACCGGGTCATTTCCCCTAAAATGCATTCTAGGCCCATACAAGGCTGCTAAACGGATAATGCGTCCGTTAAAACCAAAATCTTTGACAAACTTTGCAAACTTTATCTCAGCTGACTTCAGTAATCCTAAGTTGTGTTCCTTAGAATTCCCATAAAGCTCGACTGAAGAAGTAAAAACAATTCTTGGTCGGTTATTCTGACTATTAGGTTTTTTGTTCTCAATCCAATCAGGATCAACAGAGGTTTTAAAATTTGTCAATAGCTGGAAAAAATTATCTAAGCCGGCTGAATACAATTGCCGATTCTCAGGTGATTCAGCGACAAAGAAAGCGTAATCAAGCCTCGATAAATTTGAAAATATTGTTGCGAGGCTGCCTGAAAAATCACTTCCCGATATTGATTGATTTACAAAATGAAAATCTCTATCCTTACTCGATTTGGACAAATTTAACTTTAACCCATAAGAGAAATCATCAATTCCTATGACTTGGACACCTTTTGCCAACAGCTCATCAGACAAGTGAGACCCTAGAAATCCGGCAACCCCCACAACGAAAGCCACTGGACGATTTCGCGAAAGCATAATGCTCTTGTTAGGGTTAATATCATCCATTTTAGGGTCCACGTAATAAGCTTAAACCACGACGTGAAAGTCTGCAAGGTTTATGAAGCTCCGCGACCTAACGGTCGCGGTTTCTTCTCAGCTTCACAGCAAAACGCTGTGTTTATTGAAGCATTCATCCCCAAGCTTACGCTCGGGGTTTTCTGCTTTGCTGATAAATTTTAGAGCCATTTTAGGGCACACGAAATATCAAAAAAAACGAAAGTAGTCTTTAATCAGAGCAATCAGTAACCCTAAAGTAAGACCAATAAACAAGCCAACCAATAAACCAAAATATAAACTCGGATAACTCACACCCGACATATCATTTCCTTGCTGTAAAAGTGGAAATCTAGGATCCAGAAACTGCTGAACTTTGTCTAAACTCGCCTTTAATTGCTCAGGGTTAATAGACTCCACTTTCAAGGTAATCATTAGCGGAGCATTCTTAAAAACGGTCAGATTAATATTGCTACCCAGAGCTAATAAATTACGATTATGTAAAACTCGAGTCAATGCAACTGCCTGATCCGTCAAAGCGATCCGATCAGAAATATTAGCCTCAGTGTAACCCATGCTCAAAATCCTTGAATCAGAATAGCGAACATATTGATGTGATTGGTAAATAAAACCCATGACTAGAAATGCCAAACTAGGGACCAACAATAACCATGCGTTTCTGATGAAGAAATTAAGATAGGTTCTCGACTCGCGCATCTTACAACTCACTATCTAGTGCCAAATTAGCCAATCTATCGGCAATAAAATTTTCTGCTCTCGGAACATTCCGATAATGGATAGTTCCCAGCTCAATCTCCAAACCCTTGATTTCGAAATATAGTATTCTAATTTCTGGGTTCTTAACTTTATAATTTCCAGCCAGTTGATTCGCTGCTAGCTGGGAATCACAAATCACCTGTATGTTGTGCACTCCCTCTGTACCCAAATGATCTTTGACATACTCCAAAGCCCGGAGTATGGCCTGATATTCAGCAATATTGTTTGTCGCCATACCAATAGTCTTACCCTCTTGATGCAAAATAGGTCCACCATTGGCTCGTATCACAAACCCATAGGCAGCTTTTCCTGGATT
>CAZXEW010000027.1:0-5541 GCA_964640215.1 uncultured Gammaproteobacteria bacterium | reverse complement strand
GAGGTACCGGTGTTTAATTGGCGATAGCCAGAATCAGATTAATTTAATTTAACAACCGCTCCTGATCCTACTATTCTATGATTATCACCTTGGACTAAAATTGCCTGTTGATCAGTTATGGGGATAATTTCGTAGTTTATTTTTTTCTTTCCCGATTCGAGGACTTTTCGCTCGGATTCGGTAAAGTGCGGCGAGATTGCAAAATCCACAATCTTTAAGCCTGTCAAATCTTCGAGATTATTTAAATTGCTATCCCATGAAGGATCCCATCCAGCTAGTTCGATATTCGGACCCATTATGATGCTGCCGGCACTCCCACTAATAAATATATTGCCTTTATCGATTAAATCATTAAGGTACTTATCTAAGCCACTTTTTCTGACCCATTCCAACAGATAGAATGTATTTCCACCATTGATATAAATAATATCGCTACTGTTTAATTTTTCTTTCAAAATATTGGGGTCGATTTTCAAATCAACATCTTCAATTTTAAAGCCTAGCTCGTTAAGTTCATCCCTGGCTGAGGTAACATACCATTTGTTTTCATCTAAATCGGCGGCTGTGGGGATGAATGCCACTTTTAATTCGGCAGGTTTCTTAGGAAGAACTTCCAGACAAAAGTTTCTTGTTTCTTTGGGTAAGCCTGCGGAAGATAGAAAGAGTAATCTTCCCATACTACGAGCTAGGGGAATCTGTTGATGGGAGGGTGGTGTCGGAGCTGAAGATTTCGGCGGCGACGCGGATGATTTCGTCATCGGCGGCTAGTTCGATGTTGGCGACGTCTTCAACGGTGGCTGGACGCTCACCGAGGATAGTGGCAATATGGACGGATTTAGAGAGGACGTCGGAGAGGACGGATTCGAGCAGGTCGCGGTTTTTGGGGGATTCGAGGATACGCTGATGGAAAGAGTAGGGCACTTCGAGAGAGACGATATTGTCGTCGCAGCCGGACAGTTTGACGGAGCGGAGCATGGCTTCGAGGGAAAAGTTCATTGATTTGACGGTTTCGAGGATGTAGGTCCATTTGTCGACTAAAATCGTAAGTTCGTGATTGGTTAGTTGGTTAGTTGGTGGGAGGTTGGATAGATCTATAACAACATCGTCGGTGAGGGCGGTTTTGTCATAAGACAAAAAATCTTGAGATCCCTCGCTTGAACGCTTCGGGATGACAGGTTCGCCTATATTAGATTGCTTCGCTGGCACGCTCGCAATGACAGGGTTAGGAAGATCCTGGATGGGTGGACTTACCAGGTCGAAGATCCCCGAATGGGGAATGACATTTTCTGGGTTTTTAGCTGTAGTCTGTAGTCTGTAGTCTGTAGTCTGTTCACATGCTTCCACCAGGGCGACTTCAAGAGCCAAAACAGGCATGAAAGTGGTTTTCATTTTTTCGATCGATTCCTGGAGAAGTTTGATGATGCGTAAAAGTTGTTCGTTGGTGAATTGCTGGCTCAGCTTGGCGAGTTTTTCAAAACGGGCTGGGCCGAGACTATCTTTGACCTGTTCCTCTGCGCCGTGTTTGATCAAAAATAGATAGCGAATTGCCTCGGTCAGGGAGAGAGCGTAATCTTTGATGTTGACTCCCCGATCGGTAACCTGGGTGATTTTATCTAATGCTGGCTTGGCTTCGTGTTTGGCCAGAATAGTTAGCATATCGAGCAGTTCATTGAAGCTGCCGGAGTTGAGGGTGGTTTCGACTAGATCGAGGCTGATTTTTTCGCCCTTTGAGGCGAGTTGATCGAGAATTTTAATGCCGTCGCGAAAACTGCCTTCTGAGCGCTTGGCGATGGCCCGCAAGGCGTCTTCATCGACGTCGAGTTTTTCGCCGTCAACCACCCGCTTCAGAGCGGTCATAAGATCTTTGACCGAGGCCAGTTGAAAATCGAGTTTTTGGACCCGGGATAGAATGGTGATCGGGATTTTATGCTCCTCGGTGGTGGCCAAAATAAAGATGACATGGGCTGGCGGCTCCTCGAGGGTTTTGAGCAGGGCGTTAAAGGCTTCAGCGCTAAGCATGTGGACCTCGTCGATAATGTAGACTTTTTTGCTGGACGAGGTGGGTGAGAGTTTAATATTTTCGCGAAGTGTCCTGATATCATCAATTCCTCGATTTGAGGCGGCATCGATTTCGATTAGGTCTAGGTTGCTACCGTCTGTAATGGACATGCACGAGGAACACTCGTTGCACGGCAGGCTGACCGCTGACCGCTGACCGCTGACCGCTGCTGCGGTTTGTTTGGCTGTAAGCTGTGAGCTGTTAGCTGTTAGCTGATTCTCACAGTTGATCATTTTGGCCAGAATCCGGGCAGTCGAGGTCTTGCCGGTGCCCCGGGGACCGCAAAAGAGGTAGGCGTGCGAGAGGCGGTTTTCTTTGAAAGCTGCCTGCAGAGTGGCCTTGACCGCAGATTGGCCAACGATTTCGTCTAAATTTTGGGGGCGGTACTTGCGGTAGTAAACCATTTTGGTTGTTGGTAATGTGAGATGGGTGATCAGAGATGTGACAAACACATTACACCTTACTCATTTCACATTGCACATCAGTTGATGATAGATACTAACGGACAATTTTTCAAGATGATGATTGAATGAAAATTGGAAATTTTGCTTCGACTGCGCTCAGTTGATACTTCGAGGAGATTAGTGAACTAGTATCTAGCAACTAGCAACTAGTTAACTATTCATGGTGGAGGCCGAGGAGGTGTTTGACGCCGTGCTCGACCAGGAGGCGGATTTCTTCGTCGATGGCCACGCCCTCGAGGCCGGCGTCTTCGACGACTTGAGGATAGGAGATGAGGATGTCACCGAGGCGGAGGACGTTGTCAGGAGAGGCGACGAAACCGACTTTGGGTAGGTGCTGGACGGTGGAGGGCATGGTGTCTTCTAGGGCGAAAGTTAGGATGTTGGTGGTCGAGTCGAGGCCGCGGTATTTTTTGTTGATCTCGTGCATCTTGCGATCGCCGATGATCAAGACGCCGATTTCAACCCGGCCGGTGACTTTGTAGCGTTGGAGAATTTCGATGACTGTAGATTGAATGGCGCCTTTATCGACTGGATAGCGGGAATCAGAGGTGACGATGATGTTAACCATAGATTAGTTGCTAGTCGCTAGAGTCTAGATACTAGTTGTAGGGACAGCATTTTAATTAGTTAATATGCTCTTCACTAGTTCCGAAACCCTGGCGCCTTCGGCTTGGCCGGCGGCCTTGGACATAACTGCTCCGATGACTCGGCCCATGTCCTGGACTCCGCTGGCCCCTATCTCAGTTATGAGGCCTTTGGCCTCTAACTTCGCTTCGAGTCTTTTTTGAGACTCTATCTCAGTTATAGCCTCTTGAATCAGTTTAGTCAACTCCTCATCGGAGAGTTGGGTAGGTAGGTAGTCTTGTAAAATGGCAGCCTCGGACTCTTCCTTGGTAGCCTGTTCAGTCCGGCCGCCTTTGGTGAAAGCCTCGACCGCCTCGCGGCGTTTTTTGAGCTCGCGGCTGACTACGGCTTGGATTTCGGGATCAGTCAATTCCGCTCCTTTGGAGATCTGGGCATTGTGTATTTCAGAAAGCAGCATCCGAAGTACCGAGACTTTAATCTCGTCACGGTCGAGCTGGGCTTTTTTTAAGTCGGCCTCTAGTTTTGGTTGCATTGGTTAGCGGTAAGTTCTCGGGTGCACCGCGTCATACGCGGCTTCGCTCGAACAGTATTTTTTAAAGTCGAATGATATTATTCGACCCTCTCAAATATTCTTCGAGGAGGTACGACGAGAAGTTACCATGGTGTTTACATATTCGCAAAGCGTTTGGCGCGCATGATTTTGCGCATTTTTTCTTTGCGGCGTTCCTGGCGGAGTTCAGATTTCTTTTTATGAAAATCCAAATCCCGGTACTCCTGAATGACTTTTTCGGCGACGATTTTTTTCTGAAACTTGCGAATCAGCGAATCTGTGGTGTCATTGGCACCGGCTCTCATAATAATTGGCATGTAAAAAAAGACACCTCCTTTTATGGTGATGAGTTATGAGTAATTGGTTCGTTGAAAGAACAAAAAACTGATAACTTTATATTTTCAGAGTTATTTTAACAGAAATACTTAAATAAGCAAAATTGCTAGAAATTATTTTAAGCAGTCTGGATCAGACCCAGTAGCGGGTATCCCAATCTCGTTCCTGGTCAACAAGACCAGTTATAGTTAACAAATCAGGATTGTTCCTTGAGAAATTTGCTAGTTTTGTTAATATTTCCTCCATGTTCTTCCTTCCACAATTTCTGATTGCCAGTAAATCATCAGGGGAGTATTTGATTATTTCTCCGATTGTATTTAATCCTACTCGTTTAAGAGCGTTATAAGATCGTACCGTTAACTCTAGCTCTTCGATGAGCTGGCTATCTAAAGATGTTAAATCATACTCACCATTTTGGTACTCCGGATCAAATGATTTGTAAATGGGCACATCTGCTGGATATTTTATTACGTTTCCCATAAGTGCTGGTGATAATAATTTGCTCAGAAATTCGTTATAAGCTTTAGTAGAAAGAGGGGAATTTATACCAGCTTGGTCTGACTGCCATAGGAGATCGAGTCGGCTTGTTTTCGAAGATAGTTCTGCAAGGGTAGCCTCTGTTAATCCTAACTCTTTTACTTTTATTTCATGAAGTTTTGCAAGATCTGCGGTAAAAATTACACCTAAAACTTGCCTCGCAAAGCTATCCGGGGGTGTAGTAATGATTCCCTGTAAATATTGGCCCGATTGCCTGATTAGATGGTTCACGGCATCAAAGATTAACCCGTCTGTGTAAGCCGTTGTCAGACCTAAGGCGACTCCAAGGTCTTTTTTTGTTTTCATTAAACCATCACTTAATCCATATCGATATTTTAGAGTAAAAACTCCTATTGGCCTGAGTGATACAACCTGACTCTCAACAGCTTGGATGAATTCGTTTTCATAATCAACAGGTATGGGGCGATCACCATATTCTAATCGATCTCCAAATCCTTTTAGTCCTTTGAGTAGCCGCCCATGTGGGGTAACAACCAATTGCTCCATGTAGCTGGAAAGGTGACCAAGAACGTTTTGCGGGACAGCTGCGGTTTTAAAACGCTCCAGAGGCTGATGAAGGATTTGTCTAACAGTTGGGTTTCCAAATTCCGTATCAAAGGCTTGTTTGTAAGACAAGGGCAGAGATGGCCTTAGTGATTTAAATGTACGATCAAAAAGTGCTGGTGAGCGAACCCGACCTTCGAGATCAGCCGGAAAAAGGGTGTGACCGACTGTACCTGCTTCGAACATATCTTTGTAAAGAGGAACCCAGATCGGTTTAGATAGTTCTGGAATATTACCTTGAAACGATTCATAAATTGATTCGCGTCTTGCCATATTAGTTAGTTACCAGGGCTTTGAGAAGATTTAGCGTTTTGGTTTGGCGAAGGGCGTGGCGGAGGTGCATGCGGGGTTCTTCGGATTCGAATTGCTGTTTGAGGCGGTTGTCTTGGATTTTGTTGATTTCGTCAAAAAGTTCCTGGTCGGAGATGTTGACGCCTTCAGCCCGG
>CAZXEW010000026.1:0-6414 GCA_964640215.1 uncultured Gammaproteobacteria bacterium | reverse complement strand
ATTACCTCTTTAGGTGTTGCTTTAGAAGCATTATGTTTTTCCACTAATTCATCTAATTTCTTAGAAATTTCCGCACTATAATATCTTTCGCCGCATTGAGTGCAAACCTCTACTGGGACATTTTTGATCACAAAAAGCTGATCTCCCCATCGGAAATCAACATCCACCTTTTTTATTTTGGTCCGACCCTGACAAAAATAACATTTAACCACGACTTTTTAGCTCCTTTGCCCAATTTTAGCAGAACAACCTACTAAAACAACAGTATGTTAATATTATTCTAGAAGCTTTACTGCCCATGGACGATTCACATAGCCAAAACCAGCCCGACCAGCGCCTCCAAAAAATCATCAACCACCTGCTTGGCCTTGACTCTGCGCCCACCAAAGACTACATCCAAGCCCTGATCCAGGAATACCAACTCGAAAACGCCCAGTTTTATACCGCCGACCAGAAACAATTCCTCAAACATTACGCCACCAACTACGCCCAGTTCGAAAAAAATAAATTTGATACCTCGACCCATAAAGGCTTGCTCCATCAGCTTTTTCACCTTGGCAAGCTCGCCATCGAAGAACACTTTTCAGATCATCAAACTGCCAAGCAGATCATCAACGACTATTTAGAGCTTCACACCTTCCTCAACCAGATCCTGACTAACGAAGCTCTCCAATCCATGATCTCAGACTTTCACTTCCGCAAAATCAAACAAATCACCGCGGGCCAACCCATCGACGATGAGCAGTTAGCCGATGATGCCATTGACCAACACTACAAAGACAACCCCGAAATCAAGGATTACCTATCAACACTTTCTGAAGATCAAGTTAAAGCTCTCGGCGAAACTGAGGTTGAAATCGCCCGCAACGTCCGCTCTCATTTAGCCAAATCTATCCCGAGTCTTGATATAACTCTCTTCCCCAAACCAGTTGACAACCATTTCCATTTCAGCCACCAGAGCCAGCTCAGCCAACCGCTTTTTATCCTGCTTATGCGCAAACTGGTCCCGGTTGATAATTATCCCGAAAAAATGTCCTGGAATAATTTCCTCAAAACCCAAGCCGAGCGGGCCATTACAACAGACCTCACCTGGACGCCTGTTCCGCTCCTGCCGGGATTGTCCACCACGGATCTAAGCATTTCGACCGTCATCGACGGCTTTAGTCTGGTTCTGAATTTTCTCGACCCTGGCATTGGCACTAAATTTCCGCTGCTGACTGGCATCAGTTTCCGCCTCGACCGGGTAGCCCAAAAAAGCCTGATTCTTGAATCCGACCGCGTCTTTAGCGGCGATGAAGTCTACCTGGAACGGGCTCTTTTCCAACGCTCGATCAACGAGCTCCAGAATCGGTTGTCGAGTCTTGCTCAATACCTTAACATCGCTGATGTCCTCGATCGGATTCTTTTTGATATCTCGGCCCAACTACCTCACGAATCACTCAACCATGACCGCAACCGGGAGCACCTGCTTCTAGCCAGTAAAGCTGTCCGTTTCTACGACAAAATCGAAGGCCTCAAAGAATCACTATCAGTATTAAAATCCCGCCGCACTGCTGAAAAAGAACCGTTCCCGACAGATTACGAGTCCTATCTCCAGGCCGACGAACTCTATTTCCATCCCGACCAAAAATCCTCCGGCCTGGTCGATATTTTTGATACCATCAAGCTATTGACCACCAGTGAACGGACCATCATCGATCCGTTTCTGAAAACCTTAGGCGTCATGCCAGTGGATAGTAATTGGGAAAAATTTATTCAATCCGGCTATTGGCAAAAGATGGTTCAAGACACCCAGTCAATCGCCATTTTACCAACCATTATTCCGGGCATGGACCTAGTCATCGATCCCTGGAATGGCGTCGATCCCGTCATCTCCATCAGAATCAATCGCCTAGTCAGGCGCAGCCTAGTGTTGATGCCTCCTCGCGCCACACTCTTCGGGGCCACTGACGCCTCCCAGCTTGATAAAATGAAAAATAAAGCCAGCATCCTCGAAGAAGAGATCGCCATCGCCCGCAAAAAACTACCCAACATCGCTCTCAAAATCCCCGCTCCCGGCCTCTGGGGGCTGCTCGGTCGAAAGGTCCTCAATCCTAACTACCAAGCCCTCTCTGAGCAGATCAACCAAGCCGAAGCCGAACTGGAATCCCTCAAAACCCAAATCGTCGACATCTCCTAGCTACCCACTCGAATTGTCATTCTGGCTAGCTGACGCATCCAGAATCTCGCATTTCGAGGCAATTCGAGGCAATTCGAGGTTCAACCCCTATTAGAGGTCGCACCTGATCGCTAGGTTCAACCTGATCATCAGGTGCGACCTCACACCCTAGTTTAATATTGTTCGACCGTAGTGGAGAACTACCTTATTGACATTAAATCTACCGGCCCTTAATCTACAAACATGTCGTCCAAAGTCTTTCCACTGATCAAAAAAGAGGCCCATCGCCAAAAATTCGGCCTGGAGATGATCCCCTCCGAAAATTACGTCTCCGAAAACGTCCTCAAGGCGCTGGGTTCGATCCTGACCAACAAATACTCCGAAGGCCACCCTAAGGCCAGATTTTACGGCGGCAATGATGTCATCGATGAAATCGAAATTTACACCCAAACATTAGCTAATCGGCTGTTCGACACCAAACATGCAATCGTTCAGCCCTATTCAGGTTCTCCAGCCAACCTGGCAGTTTACCTAGCTCTGGTTAATCCCGGCGATACAACCATGGGGCTGCTGCTAAGCGCCGGCGGTCACCTGACCCACGGAGCCCCTGCCTCAGCCACCGGTAAATTGTACAATGCCGTTCAATATGTTGTAGGTGATGATGGCAAGCTCGATATCGCCGAAATTGCCAAGCTAGCTAAAATCCATAAACCCAAAATCATCTGGATCGGAGCCACTGCCTACCCTTACATTTTCGACTGGGCCAGCTTCTCCAAACTCGCGCAAGACGTCAATGCCTACCTGGTGGCCGATATTGCCCACGTCGCCGGATTGGTAATTGGCGGCGTCCATCCTTCACCTACACCACATGTTGATATCATCACCACTACCACCCACAAGACCTTGCGTGGTCCCCGCGGAGCCATGATATTAATTACTGAAAAAGGCCTTAAAAAAGACCCCGAGCTTAAAGAAAAATTAGAAAAAGCCGTTTTTCCCGGACTCCAGGGCGGCCCGCATAACCACCAAACCGCCGCCATTGCAGTCGCGCTTGAAGAAGCCGGCACCCCTAAATTTAAAAAATATGCCGCCCAAATCGTCAAAAACGCCAAAGCCCTAGCTAAAGAGCTGGGCACCGAGACCGAAAACCACCTATTGTTGCTCGATCTGAGTTCTTACGGGCGGGGATTGGGCTATCAGGCTCAGTTCGCGCTTGAGGTGGCCGGCATCACCGTCAATAAAAACACCGTCCCCGGCGAAAAAATCTCGGCCTATTATCCCTCCGGCATCCGCCTCGGCACCCCCGCCCTGACCACCCGCGGCATGAAAGAAACAGATAT
The DNA here is from genome assembly GCA_964640215.1 of uncultured Gammaproteobacteria bacterium. GTDB lineage: Bacteria > Patescibacteriota > Microgenomatia > Daviesbacterales > UBA10151 > CAZXEW01. The sequence goes on along the minus strand of CAZXEW010000026.1, from coordinate 2,916 downwards.
GAAAAAAATTGGCTCCTGGATCCGCCGCGTCCTCGAAGAAATTCGTGGCCACGACATCCCGGATAAACAAGAAGACCGGAGAGATTTCTTAAACAAATTCAAAAAACAAGCCCGCCTCAACAAAAACCTCCTCAAAATCGGCCGCGAAGTCTCCGCCTTCGCCTCCCGCTTCCCCGTCCCCGGCATCAATTAATATTGTTCGAGTGCATCCGAGAACTGCCAAAATTACCTTCTTGATTTCCGGCAACTATCAGTCTATCATCAAGCCATGTCTCTCGAATACCAACCAGAGTATGATCTCCAACAATCTCGACAAAGCCTAGCCGAGGATACTAGGGGCACTGAAGCTACCTCAGAAGCCTTATTTAAGCGAAACTTAGATGTTTTAGCTTCAAGGGGTGGTCAGAGGTGGGCCAATATAAAAGAAATTGGATTAGTTTTACCAAAAAGGTATAAAGATAACGTAGTTTTTATCGGCTATCAACCTAGAACCGAAGAAGATGATGCCTATATTTTTATGAGAACCGCTGATGACAAAAGTTCAAAAACTTACCACGTAGTTGCAGAGGAACACTTGGATGATCCAAGTCAAACACTATACGATTTATACGCAGTGGATGACAGACAAACACCCGGTAATCAACGTGAACATTTGGCTTCTGATGGTCTGGCCCCTGCTAGGTTATTAGATATTCTTTCAGCTGGCCATCACCATACTCCGCGCGGAAGATTCCCAGAAGTGATTATTAATAAGTAATTAGCCTCGAACACCAATCCTTGGTATAATTCCCCTACATTTGTCATTGCGAGCATATCGTGCGCGGCAATCTCTAGATTTTGTCTTGAGATCCTTCGTCGCCAGCTCCTCTGGATGACAAGTGAATCGAAGCAAATATGTCACAAATCATCGACGGTCGCTTATTAGCTCAAAAACACGAACAGGCTCTGCAAGCCTTGCTTAGCCAAACCGGAAAATCCCACCCACCCACCTTGGTCAGCTTCTGCAATCAGTCTGATAAACCTTCAGTCAAATACACCCAGATGAAAGCCGCCAAAGCAGAGGAGCTTGGCATCAAATTTATCACCGAAATGATCACCCCTGAATCCGACCTTCCCACCATTCTCCAAAAAATCCAAAACTACAACCAAGATCCCACGATCGACGGCATCATGCTCCAGATGCCCCTGCCCTCGCGATTAGAGCCTCACCAAGCCCAAATCATCAACTCGATCAGTCCGCAAAAAGACGTTGATGGCCTCTCCGCCGAGGGTCAGAAATATTATCTGCCAGCCACAGTCAAAGCCGTCATTTCTCTGCTAGATGAAGCCGATTCAAATTGGCCAACCAAAAAAATCGGCCTTCTCGGCAGCACCGGTGAGGTCGGTCGTCCGCTTATGGAGTTTTTTCGCCGAAGTGGCGTCAACGCCACCGGCGTTACCCGCCACGTCGGCAACATCGACCAAGACCTCAAAGACTGTGACGTCGTCATCTCCTCCACCGGCGCTGAAAACGTCGTCAAACCCAACATGGTCAAGCCCGGCTTCATCGCCATCGACGTCGGCCTCGGCGATTTCGACCCGGACACTCTCGCCAAAGCCTCAAAATACACCCCCAAAACCGGCGGGGTTGGCCCGATGACCGTCATTTCTCTGATGGAAAACCTGGTCGACAGCTATCAAAAAAATCAATGATCGAAGGCGTGCCACGAATATGCATATTAGCCTCGGGCAGCGGCTCAACTTCTGAACTCATCTTCCCCTTTGCCGGATTAATTATCACCGATACCAAAAAAGCCGGCATTATCGAACGGGCCGCGGCCTATGAACACCTGACCAATCGCCGGTTGCCGGTCTTTATCCTGCCGCGCACCCAGTTTTATGTCCAAGATTCACAGGGCCAAATTGATAATGCTGCCACCGACCAGAAATGGGGCGAAAAAATGGCCGTTCTAATGCAGGATCGGGATACTGAAATGGTTGTTTCAGCCGGCTACAACCGGTTAATCCACCAAGCCGTTTACGGGAAGTTCCCGACTTTCAACTCTCACCCGGCTCCGCTCGAATACGGCCGCCCCGACTTTGGAGGCGAAGGTATGCACGGGAATATTCCTTATTTGGCGGTTCTATATTTCTATCATCATATTAACCGCCCGTTCAAAGACGAAGTTTCTATTCATCAAGTCACCGGACAATTTGACAAAGGCCGGGTTTATTCATGGCGCGAAATTGATATTGAACCGGATGATACAGCCGAAACGCTGCAGAATAGATTAAAACTAGTTGAAGCCCAGCACTGGTATGAATTTTTAACGGGCCCTGCCCGCTCCGGGAACATGTCTCCGAAAATCCGTGCTCAAAGCATCGTCCTGCCCGGAGAAGAGGGGATTTGGAAAGAGTCAATTGACTATGCCCTCTCCTTCGCTAACCGTCACTGATCCAAACCCAATTGCTTTTAGGATCGAAAATTGTTAAAATGCACCTTCATGAAAAGCGAACGGATTATAATGTGCCCGCCTGGGAATTGTTTAATAACCGTCATAACTCAAACTCAAGATGGGATGAAATTCCTCCCGGCCACCACCATTGAGCAATATGAAGGTATTCCGCCAGAAATCCCGTTTATGAAAATTATCTGTGCGCGAATAAACTGTGCTAATAGCTTTCTTCCGTACCAGGTAGCGCGAGCTATTGCGTCGCAAGCCCTTAAATGCCAAAATATAGCAGTAGGAGGAAATAAATAATGGGCTTAATGGATAACATCAAACAACTTGGGGATCTCAAGAAAATGCGCGACCAGGCCATGGAGGTTCAAAAAAGGCTTTCAGGTATTAAGATCACAGTCGAACATAAAGGTGTGATAGTAGTTATGACCGCAGATCAAAAAGTCATCTCGATCGAGGGAGATCCTTCGCTAGA
>CAZXEW010000025.1:0-1915 GCA_964640215.1 uncultured Gammaproteobacteria bacterium | reverse complement strand
GTGGCTTCAGGAATTACATATGGTGTACTGCCTCCATCGGCGATATCGTCAAGCTGCCAACCACTCAGATCAACTGAAGTATTTTTTAGATTTCGTAACTCAATAAATTCAGCAACGGTATCAGACCCAACAGGATCTGGTAATACCTCATTGATCACCACACTGTCTGTATAGCTGGGTTTCAATATATTAATGTCCTGGCTAGTTTTGACTGTAAACTCAGAATCAGAAACAGCTACTGTTACGGTATAGGTTCCAGCTGCCGGATAGGTATAGGTCACCTCAGAACCGACGGCGGTCACATTATTACCGAAATCCCACAGCCAGGAAAGATTATCTCCATCAGGGTCGATAGAATCTTCAGATGAAAAAGTAAGTCCTTGTTTAATGTTTCCAGTAGTCGGGCCGTTTAAAGCCGCAATCGGAGCCTGATTTATTTTTGGGGCGCTGTTGGCGGTTCCTGGTGTACCCGATCGGCCGCCGCTAGTGCTAGTTGATGTATGCCAATTAGAAGATTCTTCACCGCTTAGTAATGGCTTAGTCCGCTCCATTGCTACACCATCGTCGGTATTTTTACCGGCAAACCATACACCAAACTGATTGGCTGTATCAATTATGACTCCACTTTCATTTAAAAGTTGCACTCTTTCTCCGGTGTTAAGAAGAGTCAATGATGGCGATATTGCATTCGCCTGGACAGTAGTTGACTCCTCATTTTTTTCAATTAGATAGTATCCATTGGCGGAAATAACGGCAGCCTCATCAAACGTAATAATTTTCTTTGCCTCGCCTTTAACCGCTTGACGAATCAACTGCCAACCGGCTAAGGATACTGGCTCGGTTGAAGTATTAAGAAGCTCTAGGTACTCCGTCCCATCCCACATGACTTCATTTATTACAATATGGCCGAAAGTGACAGCTTGAGCATTTAAAACTGTAGCCAAGATAACAAAAACAGCCACACAACAGTTGGCTGCTAAATAACTACAAAAATTTTTAAATTGCCTGCACCCACTCATTATATTGTTGTTTGTTAGGCTGTTTATTTGTTTTTAGCATACTCTTGTGAACTATAAACACCTTGACAAGTTATCCACAATTGTGGAAAGTGGCATTATCAAGGATGAACGGTTTCGTGTTCTTGAAAGGAAGTTCTTCCTGACCGTTCTTTCCAATCGGAGGATTATCATGTCTACGACCCAATTTTGGCACTGGGTTTACACTAAATCCATCCCTAGTGACAGTTCAGCGGGCAAGCAGAATATAGACATTTTACTAGCCCAACTGAAATTTGAAGCATGTTCAGAAGATTTTCAGTTTTATATTCACTTAGCTTTAGAAGAGGCTATAGTGAATGCCATTAAACATGGCAATCAAAATGATCGGCGAAAAAGAGTGCACATTGTTTATAAGATATCCAGCACACAAGTCTACATTAGTATTGCCGACGAAGGTGAAGGCTTTGATCCGGCTGCAGTACCTGACCCAACGACTGGACCAGGGCTAGAGCTGCCATCCGGCCGTGGCCTACTTTTAATGAGAGCCTTCATGGACCAGGTTCTCTTCAATGACAGGGGAAACATGGTTTCAATGTCGAAACAACGTGTTGCCATACCAACAACAGTTTAATGTGGAGACATTACCCAGGCATCGAGCCAAGGTACATCCTTGGCTTTTTTGTGTATAATTAATAATACTGTGCCGGTTATCTCACAACATGAAAATCTACTTTGGTGGTGGCAGAGAGTTCGAGACAAAATTTTAGCACCAACTACGCTCATATTAAATCGATACCATGTATCACCAGACCAAGTTACGACGACAGCGGTGTTGATAATGGTTGGATGTTTTGCCCTCGCCCTGACAACAAACATCCCGTGGCTGGCGATCATGGGCTTATGGCTACAGTTTATTA
>CAZXEW010000024.1:0-14354 GCA_964640215.1 uncultured Gammaproteobacteria bacterium | reverse complement strand
GTTGGACCCCAAAGCCAGGCTTCGGCTATCCTGGAATCAATAATGTCTTCTAGACAATCCATGCATCTGGGTAGTATAGCCTGTTCGATTTGGTGATTAATGTGATGGACCATAATCAGATTAGCTCGGCTGGTTGGGAAGTCTGACATACGGGCTTCATAAATAGCACGTCCAATAGCATGGAGAGAATGATCTTCATCAAAACGGTCAGTTTCTAAAGGACCAACGATCACAGATGGCAGAAATAAACCGACGCTTCGGCGCTCGCGGGAATCTTTGACTTTTTCAGCTGCTTGAATAGCCGGGTTGATGACTTGATCTTTAAAGACAGTTCTGGTTAGATCTTCTTTACTTCTTTCTCTGGTCATATATATTAAGCGCCCTCGAGAGGACTTGAACCTCCGACCTTCAGATCCGGAATCTGGCGCTCTATCCATCTGAGCTACAAGGGCTTGGGCATATTTTACCACTATGCTCACCGGACTGGCAGATATCCGCCTGGGACACCGTGTTTGGAAAAGACAGTTTGATAGACCTGGTTTTTGCGAGCACGGAAAGATCCGGCACAGGACAACAGATAATAGACCCACATTCGACAAAAAGTAGGGCCATATTTAGCCTCCAACTTAGGCCAGTTGTTCTTGAAATTTTGGTACCATTTCATCAGAGTAGTGTCGTAGTTAGCGCTTAGATTTTGAACGTCTTCAACCAAAAATTTACCATCAGCAGCGGTGGTGATTTGAGCCAAGGAGGGAATATAGCCGCGAGGAAAGATGTATTTTTCTAAAAAAGGATCTGTTTGATAAATGGTTTTTTCGCCGGCAATGGTGTGAAGTAAAAAGAGACCCTCGTCTTTAAGGTGATCGGATACGACCTGCATAAAGGTTGAGTAATTTTTGTGCCCGACGTGCTCGAACATACCGACTGAGACGATATGATCAAATTGCTCAGGCCCAAGAGACCGATAATCTTGCTTTCGGATCTCTACTGGCAACCCTTGGCATCGTTGCCTGGCTAGATCCGCCTGTTCGTCTGATACCGTCAGGCCAACTACTGAGACTTGATATTTTTCAGCCGCAAATTTGGCAAAGCCTCCCCAACCACAGCCGATATCCAAGATTTTCTGGCCAGGGCGAACCTTAAGTTTGCGGGCGATCAAATCATGTTTGGCATCCTGGGCTTGTTCGAGAGTTTGGGCGCCGGTTTCAAAGTAGGCGCAGGAGTAAGTCAAGGTTGGACCGAGCATTTCTACAAATAGGTCGTTGCCAATGTCGTAGTGTTTTTTGCCTACTTCAAAAGCTTTGGATCGGCGCTGAGGATTCGTGAATTTGGTGGAAAGAATGTTTTTGGCGTTAAACCAAGCAGCCTGTGGAGCAACACCTGCCTGAAAAGCTATGTACCAACTGGAGGAGCATAAATTTTGGCGCTGAGGAGTTTGTTAAAGAATTCGTCGAGATGCTGACAATCCCACCAACCCTTCATGTAGGCCTCACCTAGGCCAAGGTTTCCTTGAATGAACATCGATTTATAGGTATCTGGATTATGGATCTGGGGATCGAAAGGCTTCGGGCCGTTTAAAGTTACTCCTGATGGAGCGATGAGTTTTTGGATTTGTGTTTCGAGTTGTTCGGTTGCCATAAATTTATGGCAGTTCTGGGCGGGACGTCAAACGTCCCAGCCCCGTCAGACGTGGTTGAAACCGCGTTTGACGCGGCGGTGGGGGTGGGATTCGAACCCACGTAGACTTGCGCCTAAATGCTTTTCGAAAGCATCGTCGTACGACCACTTGACTACCCCACCTCGTCGGAGCTAGATTATTGCCTCCGCAAGCTCGCATGCGATCTTGTTTCCGCCTTTAATCTGCTCCTCCTCTTCACTTCGTGAGTGAAAAATAAATCTAGGTTCGCTTGGCGCGCCCAGCGGGATTCGAACCTGCAACCTTTGGATCCGCAATCCAATGCTCTATCCATTAAGCTATGGGCGCTTGAGTTGAATTTTACCTCAATCTAGGCTGTAAAACCAGAATTAGTGATGGGGGGTCTCGAGGGGGAAGTGTTTTTGGAGGGAGTGGGCCCAGTCGTCCATGATGGATTTGGGGGCGATTTCTTGGAAGGGTAGGAAGCGGGCGCAGACTTTTTTGATTTGATCTTCGGAGATGGGACCTAGCACTAGCATCAATAGAGACGGGAAACGGAAATGAGTCCGGACGTAAAGAATTTTATTATTATCCTTGTCCCCCAGCCAAAACGAATCCAGGTCGTACCAGTGATAAAAATGGTTGCTGATGGTGATGCCCTGGGTGGTAATTTTGTGTTCAATATCTTCTGGCGGGACGACATCGAGGACAAAGACGACGAACAGCAGGGCGACCAGAGCGCCGGCCAGCAGCGGCGTGCCGATCAGAATAGCTATTAAGGAGATCAAAACTACCAGGGAAATGGCGGCGGTGTAATACGAGCGGTCTTTTTTGCGGTAAGGGCGGGCGGGAGCGGTCCAAATGAGCAGGTCGCGGATCATGTAGTCGTCGTCTTCATCGTCGTAGTATTTCTGGTCAGGGCTGGGTTGGGAGGCTGGAGAGGCGTGTTCCGGGAGTTGCTCCTCGGGCTTGGGGAGGAGGTGTTCGGAGGCAAGCAGGTTTTGTTTAAAGAATTTGGGCATGGCAGTAATTGGATTATACACTGAAAATCAGGATACTTATAGCCTGTTGTGTAACAGTTCAGTCTTGTTGACAAAAAAGGTATGTCATCCTGGTAAGCGAAGCGCGTCCAGGATCAAAACAGGATTCTGGACAAGCCAGAATGACACAGTTTGTTAAGGACTCTGAAATATTACCCTGTTGTTAAACAGCGGAAAGCAGTAGACGATGTTAGAACTTTTTACGCACAATCCCTTGCTTCCCAGGAGTATATTATACCAAACCAACTTTTCCAAATGATATCACTTTGTGATATTGACATATGAAATAATAACTAGTAAAATTAGTTTATCTGAAAGAGAGCTTCGCTCATGTTCAATACAAATATTATTCCAGCCAGAAACCTGCAAAAGTCTTATAAATCCATAATTGAAGAGGTGAAGACTAAAAAGAATCCCGTAGTTTTAACTACTAATAATAAGCCTCAGGCTGCAATTATAAGTCTAGAGGATCTAGAAAAGTTACAGCAAACTAAGGCTCAGCAAGGTACGACTGAAATATTAAAATTTGTGGAGGAACATGAGACAGAGCTTAAAGAACTACCAGCGAATTTACGTGAAACCGCAGATGACATCCTATATGGAAAAGTAGATGATTAAAAAGGTGGTTATAGATTCTGATGCTATATATGCAATTTATAACCTTAATGACCCTTTGCATAGTAGAGCAATCAAAACCTTACAATGGCTAAATAATAATCATTTTCAATTAATTTATCCTACTTCGGTTATTTTTGAAGTTATGTCTTTATTCCAAAGAGTTTTATCAACCCCGTCAGTAACAATGAAGATGGCAGAGCTTATTAGTAGGGATCTTTTAATAATTTACATTATTGATGTTGAGCTTCTTAAAGAATCGGCTGCTATTTTTAAACCAGCTGGAAGCAAAAAGAATACTTTGGTTGATTGTTCAGTGGTAGCTATTGCTAAAAAAATAAAGGTTGATGGCGTATTTTCCTATGACGAGTTTTATAAAAAACAAGGCCTAAAATTAGCTGAAGATTTATTTGAAAAATAGGAGAATTAATTTTCCTTCAAAATCTCACTTTGCAGTGCCTAGTTGACTATATTGGAACTTTTTTTCAAGAACAAAATGTTAAATTAGCCTACCGCTTTTCCTAAAACTAAAAACGGCCATAAAAATATCATAGTCAATGCGTTTGGAAGTTCTTGTATAAACTCTATTTTTTGTGGTTCATCTCCTATATATATTGCTAACCTGGAATAACGTAAGTCTTGGATGTAAAAAATAATTCCAAAAATAAGATATAAAACTATTAAGACGACTATTAGTTTTTTCATATTAAACGCTTCTTTAAAAAGGCTCTGCCCGAACCAGATTTAAGATATTTTTCAAAATTAAAAGCAGTATATTTGTTCGAAAATGCAAAATATGAAATTAATGCTACTGGTAATCTATTCTTAGTCGCTGGAACATATCCTTTTTGATGTCTTATTAGTCTCTTTTTCCAATCATCGGTACACCCCGTATAGGGTTTATCGTCTGAACATTTTAATAAATACACATACCACATACATTACTCTCCTTCGCGATCTACTTGGCGGACTTTGTCCGCCGTAGCTCGCTTCGGCGAGCGAAGGCGGAGGGGGTGGGATTCGAACCCACGAGGCTTTCACCTGGCGCTTTTCAAGAGCGCTGCCGTACGACCACTTGGCTACCCCTCCTTTGAGACTAGATTATACTCGATTTACTCGTGTAATTGTTTCGCAATTATAACCATTTAACCAATCTTTGCCAATGATAACGGGGTTTTAACGGATCAAAGTGATATTTGCGGAACTGTTAGCCAGCTTTTTGTCGAAGGTGTAAAGCGGCAGCGCATCATTTAGCTCGGCGTATGTCGAAATCACACAATCTTCTAGACTAAGGCTTTGGGTAGAAGCGTAAAAATCAAGTGCTTTGTCAAAAAGAATCCGGTTACAATTGATCTGTTTAAGGGACATGAAACCCAGAAGTGCATCTCTTACCTCAGTGCGATCAAATCCATAAGCTCGATGCAGCACAAATGCTACCTCAATTAAGGCGGTGTCAGAAACGGCTAATTGGCCAGTAGCTTCTTCAATCAATTTTTTGACTGCCAGGTAGTGTTTAGGCACATCATTTACGAGAACTCGCAGAATCGCGTTGGCATCAAGTGAGCCTTGAAATCTATTCATGATCTAATACGCGATTTGTTTGATAATACTCATCAACGTTTAGAACTGGTTTGGGATTTTTTTTAATGTATTTGGCAACCTTGCTGCTTAACTCATCGATTGTTAAGGGTTTGCGAAGCACTAATGATCTTGAGGTGGGGTTGTAAGTCACGAGTAGTTTGTCACCATCTTTGATATTTAAAGCCCGGCGAAACTCGACAGGAAGTGTCACTTGACCTTTAGAAGTAAGGGAAATTGTTTCCATGTAAGGATTATATACATACACCTTACCTGTTGTCAACTGGCTGAGCGGAGAGGGAGGGATTTGAACCCTCGGTCCCCTTGCGAGGACAGTTCGTTAGCACCGAACCGCACTAGACCACTATGCGACCTCTCCTCGTCGAAGCACGACAACTGCTTGCGCAAATCCGTACAACGGCTTTGTTCCAGCTCTTTGTCGGCTTCTCCTCTTCACTTCGTGAGTGAAAAAGCAAAAAATAAATCTAGTAGCAGCCTATTTTACCAGAATCGGTTGGGGTTAGCCAGTTTAGATTGTGTTGACAAAGATTGGCAAAGATTGCTAAAATTAACCGATGAGAACTGTAAATATTTCACTGACAGAAAATCAGTCAAAAATTGTCGATCAGGCGGTGGATCGGTTAGGTTTTGCTAATCGAAGTGAGTTTTTTCGAAGTTTATTAAGATTTTTTATCAGAAAGCCTGAGATTGTTCAAGAGATCGATTTTCCAATGAAGAGTCCGAATACTAAAAGTGCCCGGAAGGTGCTTGAGTCTTTTAAACAAACGGGCAAATACTCTGACGAATTTCTCCAAGATTTGGAAGAAGGACTCAGGGATAGCCGATATTTTGTGAACGATCTGCCGAAGGCAGATGAGTAAGATACTTCCGCTGACGCCTAAACAGGTTATATATTTGTCTTCGCATAATTTAACTGCCAAGTTTGAGAAACAAATTCGATTATTACAGGCTGATCAAAGGCATCCTAGCCTACATAACGAATTACTTAACCCTCATGAAGTTGGGTTAAGAAGTTTTAGGATTGATTTAGCATATAGAGCAGTGTTCATTTATGACTCGGTCAAGGATGAAATCGAAATTATCGCAATAAATAAACATTATCAATAACTATCTGGCCAAGGTTAGGGCCCAGACTTGTTTGGCACCGGAGCGTTTTAGAACGTAGGCGCATTCGCGCAGCGTTGAGCCGGTGGTCCAAACATCATCGATTAAGAGAACGCTTTCCGCTAACGGCCGACCGCTTACCGCCAACTCAAAAGCGTTTTTGATGTTTTGGCGACGGGCGGAGCGCTCGAGTTTGGTTTGGGGAGTGGTCGGGCGGGTGCGAGTCAGGCAATCGCTAAAAGTGATGTCGAGATTTTTAGCCAGCAGCTGGCCCAGCAGGGCGGATTGGTTGAAACCGCGCCAGTTGCGACGGGACCAGTGCAGAGGAACCGGGACAATGGTCCAGCCTACTCCCCGGTCTTTTTTAACCAAATCCAGAAAATGGGGTGGAAATTTGACCCAATAATCGATGATCAGCGAAATAAGCGTGGCCGAGAGATCGGAAACATGGCGATATTTGAGTTTTTGGATGGCGGCTTTGAGTGCTCCCTGGTAGGCGCCCAGGCTCCAGAGGCCGTCGAGTGAGTATTTGCGCTGGCAAATTGGGTGGGTGGCTCCACCGATCGAAAGTCGGGCACAAACAGGGCAGATGAGTTCTTTTTGAGTAAGAGCGCGGGTGCAGTCTTGGCAAAAATAGGTGCCTGAGCGGTGGCAGCCGAGGCAGGATTTGGGGAAGAGGAAATCGAGGATGAAGTTCATAGTTGATATGAGTTAATGGTCGTTTTGAGGATTTGCTTAAGCTGCATTCGTCCATAACCGCTTTTCAAGAATTCTTCTCTTGATAAAACATCTTTCCTATTTATGAAATATTCATAGTGAATCAGCTTAAATGGTGTTCTTAACTTGGTGGAGGTCACTTCGTTTTTAGAGTGTTTAATTAATCTACTTTTTAGATTGGTGGTGAATCCGATATACCATCCGTGATCACGTAAACTAAGGAGTACGTATACGTAGTATCTAATGATGTTTGAAACGTCAGACGTTTCGGCCATAAAAAACTGCCATTTCTGGCAGTTAATATAGTGGTTATTCGCGTCGAACGCGACTGCTTTGACGCGACTTCTGGGCGAAGCCGCGTCTGACGCGGTGGAGACGCCGATATTGAAATCGGGTCTGAAGTAATAAATTAAAAATGTCTACAAGCTTAGCTAGTATATTTTTGAGTATTAGTTGTAACCGACTAGCTGGAAAACTAAGACTTGATTGAATTGTCTTTAAGTTAACTGGATCAACCAGCACCGGTTAACTTGCATCTTGGCTGGGTTTTACTTAGATGATCCGCCAAAAAGAGATCAGTTTCTAAGCAGCTACTTAAGCGTAAGCGAAACCAGTTTGAGGTGCGAAAGCATCTCTAACTAGATTTCTAGCTGAAGCAACAACGGAAGTTAATCTGCCGTTTAAAATTTGAAACCATATTTAACGCTGTCAGGTTTCCTTAGCGGCTTGCAATTTTTAAAGTGCTACCCCATCGAATCTATTCGTCCCCGGATGAGAATGATAACACATCTTAGGTTCAATATCAAATCTTTTCGGTATATATTGGGTAAAAGATGAGTATGTGTGGGTCCTGCCGCGCCGGTATCCCGTCTTCCGTCCTCGCTAACAGCTGCGGGCGTGAGCCGGGACCCCTCCTCTGCGTCACCCACAAAACCCTTCATATTATTAGTAATTTTTTATCTCCTGGTTGAGGCGGCGCTGTTCGTCTTTGGCTTTGATAGCCTAACGTTTAAGATTACGGAGTCTACTCTTTGACAACGATCTAAAGAGTACGCGGAGTAATCGCAAGCTAAAAACGTGACACTATTTGTATCCCTTAAGCTCGTGCTGTATCTTTCGCAGCTCGGCAGCTTCTTTCAGGGTTCGGCGCTTATCGTATTTGGTTTTGGGGGAGGCCAGGGCCAGTTCGATTTTGATGAAGTTGCGGGTGGTGTAGAGGGAGAGCGGGATGAGGGTGTGGCCTTTGCCGGAGAGTTTGCCGATGAGGGTGTTGATTTGATTTTTGTGCAAAAGCAGTTTGTGATCGCCGGTGGGGTTGAAATCGGGCGGGAAGCCGGCTTGGGGGGCGAAGATTTTGAGGTTTTTGAGAAAAACCTGGCCGTTTTGGATGTGGGCAAAGCTGAGTGAGAGATCAAGGCGGTTTTCGCGGATGGCTTTGACCTCTAAGCCGGAGAGGACTATCCCCGCTTCAAGAGTTTCGAGGATACGGTATTTATAGCGAGCGACCTTATTGAAGATCTTCATCGGTTAATTTTACGCTTTGAGAGCGTGATTTTCCATTGTGGGGCGTGGTTGGCAAATAGTCTGCGAGAGAACTAACACCTCGTCAGATTTTTTAAAAAGCGTTCGCGCTGATTGGCAGAAAGAGAAGTTAAACTCACGCTCACTCATGTTTCGTCAGTATCAGCTTTGAGTACCTGTTTCCAAACCGACAGTATCTCAACTGACTCCACAAAGTTTTTAAAAAACCCGCCTTCGGTATTAATTCTCTTAATTATTTCAGGTCTACGAGGTAAATTTTGTTGCCTTCGAGGAGGTAGAGTTTCTTTGACTGCTCGTCGGCGACCAGGTCGTCGGCGGTTTTGAATTTGTCGCCGGTGTACTGGGCCGAGTATTTTCCGGATTTGTCGGTCACCACCAGACGGGAGTTTTCGGGATCGAGAATATAGACGTTGTCGGTGTTGTCAGAGACGAAGAAGGCGGAGATGCTCTTGATAGGCTCGTCGAGTCCACCAATAGAGTAAAAATCGGCAACTCCGGAGGTGTAGCGGTCGATCTCGGAATTACCCTTGAGAGCCCAGACCGAAGAGTCGATTTGAAGGCGTGAGGCATCACGGAGATTGACGTTTGAGTCTATTTTGAAGTAGGGCACTTTGTCGGAATATCCGGCTGCCACCGGGATGTATTTCCAGATCTGGTTTTTGGCCGAGTCGAGCAGGTAAAAATTGCCGCCAAAGCCAAAAATGTCGGTGATCATCCCCCACTCTGGGTCGGGTTTGACGACCGGCGTATCGGATTGGTTTTGGATGTCGATGCGGACAACGCCTTTATCGGGAGAGTAAGAAAAGACAAAGTCGCCGTTGATAGCAGCCGTGAGCGCGCTGCCGATTTGGCGGGAACCGCCAAGGATTTGGTTGGTTTTGAGTTTTTTGCTGAGCAGGACTAGAGTTTTGGCATCGTGGTCAAAAAGTAGGAAGTTGTTAATGGACTCGGAGAGACGTTTGGTGGCAAATTTGTCCTTAATTAAATCCAGGCTCAAGTAGAGTGGCCAATCGGTGATCATACTGGTGGATTGGTTGTTGCTTGAATCGGCTGGGTTTGGGCCCGATTGAGTGATATTTGAGGTTGGTGAGGGTTTTTTGTTAAATCTGATGAAGATAAAGGCGCTGATTAGAATCAGCAAGATAAGACCGATGATTGGTAAAGTTAGGCGGGTGTTGGGCAATTTAAAATCAAGTGGCAGGCTGATGTGGGGTAAATGGAACTTGAAGATAGGTGCTTTGGCGCGATTAGGGGTAAAATTCTCCGGTGTAAAAGGATCGGGGTTGGTTAGTTTTTCAGAGCGGGGAATTCTAACTTCGAGTAAGATAGCAGCGACTGGGTCGAGATGAGGTTTATCCAAGATTAAGGCGTTGAGTTGATCCTGAAAATCAGCGATGGGGTCTTTAATCAGAAATTCCAGCTGTTTGTTGTCCGTGTCAATTCGGTCTGTTAATTCATTCAGGCTTTGAGTACCGAAGAGAATTTTATCACCGGGCAGGATGTGGCCGGAGACGAGTTGGTCATATTGTTCAGCGGTGATCAGGTTGATGGGTTTACTGTCGCGATATAGTATGGCGTAGTAGTGGCCACGAGACTGAATGTAGAGGATGTCTTCGCTCCAGGCGGTGACCATGACCTGGAGTTCTTCGACTCCGCGCAGTTTTTCGGCCAGGTCGTCATGAAGCTGAGTAAATTTGAGGGGAATAGTTTGGTCTTCGTCGTGCAAGAGCGGTTCGACCTCAAGGACAGCCTGTTTAATTTTTAAGAAAACATCCTCGTAGGAGCCAGAGATAATGAGGGCAAAGTTGGTCTGGGCTCCCCGGAAGATAAAGGCTTGGGCAGATGAAAGATCAGTGTTGGCGGCGATGGCCTTTGATGATTCAACCATAAGTTAGGACTTAGTTGACAGGACTTAGGACTTAGTTGAGAAACTGAAAGGCAGGAATAATTGTTATTTTTTAACTAGGTCCCAGGTCCTAACAACTCATAATAATCCTATGAACAGGATTATGATGGCTAAGGCAAGGCCGGCATGGACGATTGTAAAGGCTCTGATCAGGGGTGAAACCTCGGTAATTAAGGTATCGGTCATCAACTGGACCTGACGAACCACGATTAAGCTAAAGAAAAAATAAAAGGTGGCTAGTATTAAAAAGGCTATTTTAATAACAATAAAAAATTGAGATAAAAATCCCAAAATGTCGGTGTTAAACACTTGCGGTTCAGCTTGCATCGTTTAGTGCCCCCCTGCCGTCTTGAATTTCTTTAATATCGTTGATCCGATCAGACACCCTATCGGGAAAAGGAACGTTTAAAAAGCCGATTTCCTGTTTTTTGGCCGCAGTTTCGACTACTACATCCCCAAAATTGAATAGTGAGGCGATTAATCCTTTGATATTGGCGGCAGCGGATTCAACGTCGCCGATATGAATTTCGGTAACCTTGCGGCTTAAGATGTTGTCAAAATCGATATCGACCAGATGTGTGTTGGTGACAATATAAATATTGAAGTACCAATGAAGGAAGTTTTCGATAACATAGGCAGAGATGAGCAAATACCAGAGAGTCAGGGTGGCTAAAAGGAATTGGGATGGAACAAAGGACAGAAAAGACAGGCCAATCAGAGCTCGCAAGTTAAAAATAATGAAGGGGATGATGGCGGCGATAATGGCGAAAAAGATCCAGGGAATGTTGGTGATAAAGTGCTGCCGGAGTAAAAGTTCAATCTGTTCATCTGGTTCTTGTTCGCTGAAGCGCATCTTGTCCGGACGATCGAAAAAGGCGGGGAAAAAACGAAATTGCATGGTTGGATTTTAACACAAAGCTGAAGATGAGGCATTAACATAAACTCCGGGTCCTGCCGCGCCGGTATCCCGTCTTCCGTCCTCACTATCGTTGCGGGCGTGAGCCGGGACCCCTCCTCTGCGTCACCCCTCGTAATCTCAAGGAAAATAACTATTTTTGCTCGATGTTGAAAAGCGGTGATTTTATCGAGACGTAGCCGGGGGCGCGGAGGTTGAAGATGGTTTTGAAGTCGGAGCCGGAGATGGTGATTGAGCCTCGGTTGGTTGAGAAGTGAACTTCGGCGGTGGAGCCGTCGTTGGAATAAGTAACCGAGGCGCTGGAGATAGAGGTGACGGAGCCGCCTTGGCTTCCGGCGTGGTCGCGCATTTCGGAGATGGAGAAGGGGTTGCCGGGCCAGCAGGAGGTGTTGACTGGGGAGATACGATCACTGTCTGCGCCGGATTTATAGACCAGCCAGGAGTTGAGGATGTCGGACATTTCTTCGGTAGTCAGCCAAGGGTGGGAGCGGCCGCAGGAGCTGCCGGAGCGGTCTTTGTACCAGCCTTTGTAAAACCAGGGTGAGCCGGCGATTTTTTCATAGGCGTCGCCAGTCCAGCAATTGCGGGTGCCGCATTTGGTGTCCCAACCGGAGTTGTTGCCGTAGCCGCCGGTGGTTGACGAGTACTGAGCATTGGATCCGCCCTCTAAGACCCAGCCTTTGGTGGCGCGGACAGCGTCGGCCCAGGCACCGCCTTTGTCGGAGTTTTTGTAGACTTGGCAGCTTTCGGTGGCACAAATAGTCCCGCCCTGACGAACGGCGTAGGTGCGGGCGGCGACAGCTTGAGCTTTGAGGGCTTCGGTGGGGAAGGAGTTGGGCATTTCGTAAATTCTCATCATGTAGGTATCCTCGAAACTCATTGATCCAAAGCCCGAGACGTTGATGGTGGATGGCATGCCGTAAGATTTGTTGAGACTGGCGCCGGGGTAGTAGGCTTTGAGGATGTCTTCGGCTGACTGGCCAGACTGCGCGCGGCCTTTGGCGCCGTATTGGCTCATGCCGTTTCGGTGAGTATAGCCCCCGAAAGAAAAGGCGGCGAAGGCGGGTGAGAAACCGGGGTTGAAAGTCGGAGCGGCGTTGGGATCGTCGGCCAGCGGGACATCACCAACCGAGGTGGTGAACTGGCCGCTTTTAGCGGCCAAGATGGCCTGCTGGCGGGCGTTTAGCTCCGCGATTTTGGTTGACAGGTCGGCTTGGTAATTTTCAGCTTTTTTGATCTCGCCGTTTAAAAAGGTGGCGTTGGCATCGACTTGGGTTTGGAGGCCGGCTAGAGAGGCTTTATCTTTTTCCAATTTTTCTTTGTCGGTCAGCAAGCTAACGACGTCTTGAGTAATCGAGCCGATTATTTTTTGATCCTCGAGGGTGGTGGCCTGGCGGAAAAAGAGCTCGCGGAGAACGTTGCCGGATGATTGACTGGAGAAAATCATGACCAGCGGTGAGGTCTGGTAGGAGCGGATGTAATAGGCACGGACCCGCTGCTCGAGTAAGGCTTGCTGGTAGGCTAGTTTTTCGGTCCGTTGATTGATGTCGGTTTCTTTTTGGTTGATTTTGTAGGACAGGTTTTTGAGCGAAACTTGGATTTGGGCCAGCTGGATTTTGAGAGCGCCAAGCTGACCGGCTAAGGGCTTGGTGGCGTCGACTGACTGTTGGCGGGCTTTGTTGAGGTCGTCGAGCTGTTTTTGAATGTCGGAGAGCTCATCGGCGTGGACTAAGGTGGGTAGTATGTAGTAGGTAGTAAGTAGTAAGGGGATAAGAATAATAAGTAGGACAGTTTTGATCTGGATTTTCATCGGGGCGGAAATGCTTTGTCAATTTTACCATGATTTGTGGGCTTTGTTTTTGGTATAATAGAGGTATGAAAAATGATTTTTCTGATTTAATCACCCGAGACCCAGGGATTTTGGGCGGAAAACCGATTGTTAAAGGGACACGAATGTCGGTTGAAGTCACTATGGAGCTGCTGGCTGGCGGGATGGAGATTAAAGAGATGCTGAAAGAGTATCCGTTTTTGACAATGGAACAGGTTCGGGCAGCTATTATATATGCGCTAAGGTTGTGTAGATATTAGTCTTTGGACCTGTTCCTTAAATGGTGGGAAATCCTTTTTTGCCACTTCCCAAACTAACCCTACATCAACATCGAAATACTCATGGATAAGCTTATTTCTCATATCGGCTATATCCTGCCAAGGCGTGTCAGAGTTAGCTTGCTTAAGATCGGCTGGTAGGTTTCTGACAGCTTCTCCTATAATCTCTATCCTTCTGACGACAGCGTCTTGGATTGGAATATTCTCATAAAATTCATCCTCAGATAGATTTGTTATGTCTTTTTCGATCCAGTCAATGCTTTCTAAGATGTGCTGTAGAAGAACTTGAGGAGTTTTTCTCATAGGATTTGAACCAGGTCTCTTTGGATATACTTTTGAAGAAGTGGCGATACAGATCTGTAAGTTGCTACATCAACTTTTTTGCCTAAAATCCCTCCTAGCTTTCTTTCTAACCTAACCAAATCTAAAAGGCTTTTGCCTTTGGGAAACTCTATTAAAATATCGATGTCACTGTTTTCGGTTTCTTCTCCTCTAGCATAAGAGCCAAAAATCGATGAGCGGACTACCCCTGCTTCTTTGAGGATTGGTAGGGTTTTTTTTCTGATTTGATCGATCTTTGTTTTCATAAATTGATTATACCATGATTTAGTTGTCATCGAAGAGTCTGCGTATTTTTTACAATAATCTGAGGAGTTCTTCTTTGGAGATGTTTAAATCCTTTTTGATAATTTTAGTAAGTAAACCGGTGCCGATTGTATCGACTGAGTGAATTGGGATAGTAGTTTTGCGGCCATCCGGGTGAGTGTAGACGGCATGGCTACCGCTTTGACCCCTGAGGCTAAAGCCCAATTTAATTACGACTTTTACTAGTTGTCGGGATTTGATTTGGGGTAATTTCGGCATCAAAGAGAGACTTCGACGGAGGTTAGACTAACTGGTTCAGACTTGGGGATATCTTGTTTTTCTGCTTTTAGAATCTGTAGGTTTAGTTTTATGGCGTCACGGATATTTGTGATGGATTCTTCTAAACTTCGACCCTGGGTATGGCAACCTGGTAGGTCTGGACAATCGGCCACGAAAAAGCCATCTTGATCTTTTTCGATAACTACTGGGAATTGATAAGTGGTGGTTTTAATTTTCTTCATGGACGGATTATACCATGATTTAGTTGCGCAAAGGCGCAGATTTGAGATAAGCTGGGGGTAATGTCCA